>JBBQWE010000026.1:0-26961 GCA_038210855.1 Sphingomonadales bacterium
CGGCTGGGCTTGTATTTTTTCTTTTATTCTTTTTATTTTACATATATTTGGGGGCCTGGGCCAAACCCCCGCCCCCGCCGGAGGAATCTTTTCGGTTTTCAGCATAACCGACAAGTGCTGCAAGATAGGCCGGCGCCCCCCGCCGCACTGCCTCGTCCGCCGGCACGCTCGCAACGGCGGTGGCGAGATCGGCGACAAGCGCTGCCGGCAGCGCTCGCAGCGGTTCGACATAAACTCCGATCGAAAACAGCGCGGCGCCGCTCGCCGGCAGGCGGCGCAGGGTCTGCCGCTCGACCCGGGCGAACAGCGCGTCGCCAGCGTTGGCGGCGGTGACGTGATCGAAACGTTCCATCGCAGGGCGATCGGGCAAATAGCGCAGGCGGTCGATTTCGAGCACATTCCAGTTGCAGCGGATCAGCAGGCGATCGGCGACGAGCGTTGCAAAGACGTGATCAACACCCGCCGAAAGCTTGTCGGCATAGGTCGGGATCGGCGCATGGATGGCAGCGAGCGGCTTGCCGATCTTGGCGGCGAGGTGCCAGTCGGTCGGGAAGGCCAGCGCGCCAGCGACGAGCTTGTGATGGTCGCCATCGGGCAGCAGCAGCAGCAGGTCCTCGAACGTGGCGAGCGCCGCGTCGCGCAGCGTCGGCGCGGTGCCCAGCAGCGCGGCGAGTTCGGCGATGGCCGGCGCCGCCTCGGGCCGGACGATCAGGCTTTCCGATTCAGCATCGAAGATCGCCGCCTTGGCCGCGGCGCGGGCCGCAAGTTCCGGGCCGGTATCGCGCCACGCCGCCGCCGGCAGCAGCGACAGCCCCAGCCGCAGCGCGCCGCGGCCGCCGCGAAACGGCGCCAGCCCGGCGACGGAGAAGCTGTCGGCGTTCATGGCAGAGGGCGTACATGCACTCGGAACCAGCCGGCGAGCGCTTCTTCGGTCAGGTCACCCGCCGCCAGCGCGACGAAGGTCAGGATGCTTTCGGCGTCGCTCGACGCCAGCTGGAAGCCGTTGAGCGCAAGGAAGATTTCGGAGACGACATAGGCAGTCCGCTTGTTGCCATCGACAAAGACATGGTTCCGCGCCAGCCCATAGGCATAGGCGGCCGCCAGCGCCGCGACGTCCGGATCACCATAAACGGCCAGATTTACCGGCCGCACCATCGCCGATTCGAAGGCGCCGAGGTCGCGCACGCCGCCGGCCCCGCCATGTTCGGCGAGTTGTTCGTCATGAACCGCCAGCGCAACGCTGGCGCTCACCCATGTCCAGGCGGTCATTTCGCCAGCTCGCGCAGGACGGCGCGACGCTCCTTCATGACGCGGCGGGCGACAGCCATCTGTTCCTCGAACACCGGATCGTGCGGCGTGATGCGATAACCTTCGGGAGTTTCGATAAGGAACAGCGAATCACCCTTGTCGACCTTCAGCCGCGCCAGAACATCCTTGGGCAGGATTATGCCGGCGCTGTTGCCGATGGCGATGATCTTGAGATGCTGCATGGCACGAGTCCTGTTTATACAGACGTTATAACGTGGCTGCGGCTTTCACGCAAGAACCGGTCACGGCACGCATCATGCCGACGCCCCGGCGAAGGTGGCCGTGGCGATGGCGCCGCTGCCCGCGCCGCCTGGGCCTAGATTTCCAGCAAGGCTGCGCGCTGCCCCCGCCCGAAACATTACCAAAAATTCGGAAAAGCCAGCAAAGTTCAGTCGATTCACGATGATGAGCGACATCGGGTGAAAGCGCCGCCACCGGTCGATTCGATGCGCAGCGAGCGTAACAGGCGGCCGGCGTGTAGGACAGCACCGCGCCGGCGGCCGCGCCGGGAGCGGCATGCCGCCGGCGGATCGGCGGCCGGGCCCGGCCGGCAAGGTCCGGCGCTGGCCCGGCCTATTCCGCCGCCATCGCCTCGCCGGCCGGCGGCAGGTTATGCCCCAGCAGGCGCAGCAATTCGGCAGCACTTTCGACGATGTTGGTGCCGGGGCCGAAAATCGCCGCAGTGCCGATTCCCCGCAGGAAGTCATAATCCTGCGCCGGGATGACACCGCCGGCGATGACCTTGATGTCGCCGCGGCCGGCGTCCTTCAGCGCGGTGATCAGCGCCGGCACGAGAGTCTTGTGCCCTGCCGCCAGCGACGAGGCGGCAACGATATCGACATCGAGTTCGCGAGCCAGCGCCGCCGCTTCGTCGGGCGTCTGGAACAACGGGCCGACGGTCGCGTCGAAGCCCAGATCGGCAAGCGCCGTGCCGACGACCTTGGCGCCGCGGTCGTGGCCATCCTGGCCCATCTTGACGATCAACACGCGCGGCGTGCGGCCCTTCCGGCGTTCGAAGGCTTCGACGCCTTCGGCCACGCGCACATAGGCCGGATCGCCCTTGTAGGCATCGGCGTAGACGCCGCGCGCCATTTTCACGATGGCGACATGGCGGCCGAACACATCCTCCATCGCGGTCGAAATCTCGCCGAGCGTCGCTCGCGCCCGAGCAGCCGTAACGGCGAGCGCCAGCAGATTGCCGTCGCCCGCAGCGCCGTCGCGCAGGGCCTGCAACGCCGCCTCGCACGCCGCGCTGTCACGGCGCCCGCGCACCGCGGCAAGGCGCTCGATCTGGCTGGCGCGCACGGCGACATTGTCGACGTCCAGAATATCGAGCTTCTCGACGGTCGACGGCTTGTACTTGTTGACGCCGACGATGACTTCCTGGCCCATGTCGACGCGCGCCTGGCGGGCGGCCGCCGCCATTTCGATATCGAGTTTCGGCGCGCCGGTGGCCACCGCGCGAGTCATGCCCCCTTCGGCTTCGACCCGGGCGATGATCTTTTCGGCGCCCGCCACCAGTTCGGCGGTCAGCGCCTCGACATAATAGCTGCCGCCCAGCGGATCGACGACGCGGGTGATGCCGGTTTCCTCCTGCAACACCAACTGCGTGTTGCGAGCGATGCGCGCCGAAAAATCGGTGGGCAGTGCGATGGCTTCATCGAGGGCGTTGGTATGCAGCGACTGGGTGCCGCCGAACGCTGCCGCCAACGCTTCGACCGTGGTGCGGATGACGTTGTTGTAGGGGTCCTGTTCCTGCAGGCTGACGCCGCTGGTCTGGCAATGGGTGCGCAGCATCAGGCTGCGCGGGTCCTTGGCGCCGAGCCCGGCCATGATCCGGGCCCAGAGCGTGCGCGCGGCGCGCAGCTTGGCGACTTCCATGAAGAAATTCATGCCGATGCCGAAGAAAAAGCTCAACCGGCCGGCAAAATCGTCGATATCGAGGCCCTTGGCCTGCGCCGCGCGGACATATTCCATGCCATCGGCGAGGGTATAGGCGAGCTCCTGCAGCGCCGTCGCCCCGGCCTCGTGCATGTGATAGCCGGAAATCGAGATCGAATTGAACTTCGGCATGTGTTTTGAAGTATATTCGATGATGTCGGCGACGATCCGCATCGATGGCGCCGGCGGGTAGATATAGGTGTTGCGGACCATGAACTCCTTCAGGATGTCGTTCTGGATGGTGCCATCGAGCTTGGCCTGATCGACACCGGCCTCTTCGGCAGCGACGATGAAGAAGGCGAGGCAGGGGATGACGGCGCCGTTCATCGTCATGCTGACCGACATCTGGTCGAGCGGGATATCGGCGAACAGGATCTTCATGTCCTCGACACTGTCGATCGCCACGCCGGCCTTGCCGACATCGCCCGACACGCGCGGATGGTCGCTGTCGTAACCGCGGTGCGTCGCCAGATCGAACGCGACGCTCAGCCCCTTCTGCCCGGCGGCAAGGTTGCGGCGGTAAAAGGCATTCGATGCCTCGGCAGTCGAAAAGCCGGCATATTGGCGGACGGTCCACGGCCGGCCGGCGTACATGGAAGCGCGGACGCCGCGGGTGAACGGTGCGAACCCGGGCAGGCCGGGGTCCAGCCCCTCGACATCCTCCGCCGTGTACAGCGGCTTGACGCTGAAGCCTTCGGGAACCTGCCAGTCGAGGCTGGCGCCCTTGACTTCGCGGGCGGCCAGGGCCTGCCATTCGGCGGTTGTCGGCTTGGTCATCACTGCTGCTCCCTCGGTCGCCATTAGACCGGCTTTGGCAGCGACGGGAAGGGGCAGCGGCTGCGGCTGTCAAGATGGCGCCTTCGCAGCTGTCAGTATGGCGCCCCCGCGCGGGGCAAGCTGGCGCGCCCCGGGAACGCCCGCCGCCCTTGGAGCATTTCGACGATCGAGGAGACTGAACATGGCCGAACCGCCGATCCGCAGGAATGCAACCGAGACCAAGGGCGGCACCAATGTGCGCGCGATCACATGGGTGCTCGGCATATCGCTGCTGCTTGCCGTCGGCGCGATGATCTGGACCTATGCCGCGACCCCGCGAGCGACCACGCCCGACATGTCCGGCACAACGCCGGCATCGGCGCCCGCACCAGCAAAGCCGATCCGCGATGGCGTGCCGGTTCGAGTCTGAAGCCCGTTCAGCGGCAGAGCAGCGCCGCCGCCGCCGCCGCCACCGCTGCGTCACCGGCGGCGATCACCCGGCCGTCGCTGCCCTGCACCAGCGGCCGGCCCTGCCAGTCGGTCATCACCCCGCCGGCGCCGGTCAGCACCGGCACCAGCGCTGCCCAATCGTGGATCTTCAGGCTCGATTCAACGACAAGATCGAGGTGGCCGGCGGCGACCAGGCCGTAATTGTGGCAATCCCCGCCGTAGAGCGTGTCGCGCGCCGCGGCCTGGACCCGCGCGAAGGCCGCGAAATCTCCTGCCGTGAAAGCGTGCGGGCTGGTGGTGGCGAGGTGCGCCGCGCCGAGATCGCCGCACAGCCGGACATGGGCGGGGCGGCCGTTCAGCAGCGTCGGCTGGCCGGCAACGCCGACCCAGCGATCACCGATGATGCACTGGTCGATCAGCCCCAGCACCGGCACGCCGCCGTCCATCAGCGCGATCAGCGTGCCGAACAGCGGCCGGCCGGCGATGAAGGCTCGCGTGCCGTCGATCGGATCGAGCACCCAGACCCGCCGCGCATCGGGACGATCGTCGCCATATTCCTCGCCGATGACGCCATCGTCGGGGCGATGATGGCCAAGCACTTGCCGGATCGCCGCCTCCGCCGCTCGATCGGCGACGGTGACGGGCGAAAAATCCTGCTTGGTTTCAACAAGGAACGGCTTGCGGAACCACGGCCGGATTGCCGCCGCCGCTGCTTCGGCAAGGGCATGGGCAAGCGCGATATCGTCGATCAAAGCCCCAGCTCCCGCAAGATCGCCGCGCGATCGCCATCGAGCGCCGGCGCTGCCGGCCGAATCGCCGGATCCTCATGGCCCGACAGTTTCACCGGGTTGCCGGCCGCCAGCAGCGGCGTGCCATCGGGGAACGCCGTTTCGATGACCATGTTGCGGGCCCGAACCTGCGGGTGGGCGAGCGCCTGCGCGACATCTTGCAACGGGCCACATGGCACGCCGGCCGCCTCCAGCAGCGCCAGCCAATGCGCCGCCGGTGCGGTTGCCAGCACGGCTTCGATCCGCTCGGCGACGGTCTCGGCAGCCTCGGTGCGCAGCGCATTGCTGGCAAAGCGCGGATCGCCGCGCAGCGATTCCAGCCCGAGCGCTTCGATCAGCGCCGCCCATAGCGCATCATTGCCGGCGGCGATGACGATATGGCCATCGGCGCAGGCATAGGCGGCAAAGGGCGTGATCGACGGATGCCGCGCTCCCAGCGGCCCCGGCGCGACGCCCGAAACGGCATAGCGCGCCACGGCGTTTTCGAGGATGGCGATCTGGCCATCCAGCATCGCCACATCGACGAACTGGCCCGCCCCTGTCTTGGCGCGATCGTGCAGCGCCGACAGGATGCCGATGACGGTGAACAGCCCGGCGGTGATGTCGCCGATGGACGTGCCGACGCGGGTCGGCTTGCCACCCGGCCAGCCGGTGACGCTCATGATGCCGCCCATCGCCTGGACCACCATGTCATAAGCCGCCTTGTGCGATTCCGGCCCGGTCTGGCCGAAACCGCTGGCTGCGGCGTGGATCAGCCGCGGGTGGCGGGCGTGGAGGACATCCCAGCCATAGCCGAGCCGCGCCATCACGCCGGGGCGATAGTTTTCGACCAGCACATCGGCGCGGGCGAGCAGTGCCTCGAAGATCTCGCGATCCGCCGGCGCCTTCAGATCGAGGGCGATCGATTGCTTGCCGCGATTGACGCTGGCGAAATAGGCGCTCTGCGTCTCCCCCGAGGCACCGGTCTTGAAAGGGCCGATCTGGCGGCTGTCGTCACCGCCGGCCGGGTTTTCGACCTTTATGACGCGCGCGCCCAGATCGCTCAGCACCATCGTTGCATAGGGGCCGGCGAGCACCCGCGACAGATCGAGGATCAGGATATCGTGGAGGGGGCCGGCGCGCTGCATCGCTGCCAGCCTAGCCGCTGTGCTGCGCGGCGCCAATCGCAACGCCATCGCCTTGCCGCTGGCTTTCCGCATTTTCGCATCATGACAGGCCGCTGCGGCTGTGCCACCTTGGCCGGGCACAGGAAATTTCACGCACCAGGGGCTCCGATGATCCGCACCACAGTTCTCGCCGCGCTGCTTTCCAGCGCCGCGCTCGCCGCTGCGCCGGCCAACCAGGCGGCCCGCGAAGCCGCCTTCGATGCGTCGATCAGCGCGGCCGACCAGCAGGCGTGGCTGAAATCCATGGCTTCGGCACCGAACCATGTCGGCGCGCCGCACAACAAGGCGAATGCCGAATTCATCCTGGCGCAGTTCAAGGCGTGGGGCTGGGATGCCCGGATCGAGAATTTCGACGTGATGTACCCGACACCGCTGCAGACCAAGGTCGAGCTGGTGGCGCCGGAGAAGATCGCGCTGGGCGGCCAGGAACCGGCGCTGGCCGAGGACGCGACATCGCAGAACCTTGCCGGTGCACTGCCGCCCTATGTCGCCTTCCAGGGCGACGGCGACGTCACGGCGGACGTCGTCTATGTCAACTACGGCCTGCCCGATGATTACAAGGCACTGGCAGCGCGCGGCATTTCGGTGAAGGGCAAGATCGTCATCGCGCGCTACGGCCGCGGCTGGCGCGGGCTGAAACCCAAGTTGGCGCAGGAGGCCGGCGCCATCGGCTGCATCATCTATTCCGATCCGGCGCAGGACGGGTACGGCGACAACGACGTCTATCCCAAGGGCGGCGCGCGCCCGGATTTCTCGGTGCAGCGCGGCTCCGTCGCCGACATGATCACCTATCCCGGCGATCCGACGACTCCGGGCTATGGCTCGGTGCCGGGTGCCCGGCATCTGTCGCGCGAGGAATCGCCGACGATCCTGAAAATCCCGACACTGCCGATGAGCTATGGCGACGCATCGAAGATCCTCGCTCGTCTCGGTGGCCCGCTGGCGCCCGAGGCGTTCCGCGGCGGGCTGCCGCTGGCCTATCACACCGGCGGCGACGGCAAGACGCAACTGCATCTGGCTGTGAAATCGGAATGGTCGCTGAAGCCGCTGTACAATGTCATCGCGACGCTGAAAGGCCGCGACCGGCCCGACGAATGGGTGATCCGCGGCAACCATCATGACGGCTGGGTGTTCGGAGCCGCCGATCCGCTGTCGGGCGATGTCGCCATGCTTTCGGAAGCCAAGGCGCTGGGCGCGCTGGCAAAAACCGGCTGGCGGCCATCGCGGACGATCGTCTATGCCAGCTGGGACGGCGAGGAGCCGATGCTGCTCGGATCGACCGAATGGGTCGAAACCCATGCCGCCGAGCTGCAGGCCAAGGCAGTGCTCTACATCAACACCGATGGCAACGGCCGCGGTTTCCTCGGCGCCGAAGGCAGCCACCAGTGGCAGCACATGGTCAATGCCGTGGCGAGGGACGTGACCGACCCGCAGACCGGCGTCAGCGTCGATGCGCGGCTGCGCGCCAAGCTGCTCGCCGATGATTTCGCCGGCGGCAGCAGCGCCCGCCAGGACGGCACGCCGACCATCGGGGCACTGGCGGCAACGGCGGCCGACAAGGGAGACGACCTGCCGATCGGGCCGCTCGGATCGGGTTCCGATTATTCGGCGATCCTGCAGCATCTCGGCATCCCGGCGCTCAACATCGGCTATGGCGGCGAGAGCCAGTCGGGCGGTAATTATCATTCGATCTACGACAGTTACGACCATTATGTGCGCTTCGACGACCCCGGCCTCGCTTATGGTGCGGTCTTGTCCAAGACGGTCGGCCGGATGGTGCTGCGCGTCGCCGATGCGCCGACGCCGCCGGTCCGCTTCGGCGATTTTGCCTCGACGGTGCGAGTCTATCTCGGCGAAGTGAAGGAGCTTGCGGATGCCCGCCGCCGCGGCGATGAAAAGCGCGAGAAGCTGCGCGCCGGCAATGTCTTCAAGCTCGCTGCCGACCCCACCGATCCGGTGGCGGCGCCGCCTGTCGAAGCGCCGACGCCGGTGGTCGAACTGGCGGTGCTCGAAAACGCCGTTGCCAGGCTGGAAGTCGCGGCGCGGGCCTTCGACAAGGTGCTGGCGGAAAAGGATGCGGCACTGGCGCCGGCGGTTCGCGCGCGCCTCAATGCTGCGCTGCGCGATATCGACCAGACGCTGCTGCTCGCCGATGGCCTGCCGTTCCGGCCGTGGTACAAACATTCGATCTACGCCCCCGGCCGCTTCACCGGCTATGGTGCCAAGACGCTGCCTGGCGTTCGCGAAGCCATCGAGGAACGCCGCTTCGCCGATGCCAACCGCTATGCCGGGCTGACCGCCGCCGCGCTCGATCGCTATGCCGTGCGGCTCGATGCGGCACGTGCGATAATCGGTGGTTGAGGCGATGAAACTCCTCGCCTCGCTGACCTCGCCCTATGGCCGCAAGCTGCGCATCCTTGCCGCCGAACTGGGGCTGGCGCTGCCGCTCATTGAAACCTCGCCGCTCGACGATCCGGCGGCGCTGCTCAGCGCCAACCCGCTCGGCAAGGTGCCGGCGCTGGTGCTGGATGATGGCAGTGTCATCGTCGATTCCCCGGTCATCGCGGCCTGGCTGCTGGCGCAGGTGCCGGGCCAGGGCCTGTTGCCGACCGATGGCCCGGCGCACTGGCAGGGGCTGACCACCGAAGCGCTCTCCGACGGCATCCTCGATGCGGCCATCGTGCTGCGCTTCAATGCGGTGCAGGGCGTCACCTCCGGCCTGTGGCTCGATCGCCAGTATCGCGCCATCGATCGGGCGCTGGGCGTGCTTGCCGGCCGCATCGGCGAAAGCCGGTTCGGCGATATCTGCGTCGCGGTCGCCTGCGAATATCTCGACCTGCGCTTCCGCCAGATCGATTGGCGCGGTGCCAATCCGGACCTGGCGGCGCTGCAGGAACGCCTCGGCGAGACACCGGCGTTCGTCGCGACACGGCCGCCGGCGGGCGCCTGAACCGCCGATCAGGGGTCTGCTACGCTCGAGAAGGGGTCGGCACCTGCCCGCTGACTGCAACAGACCCTAGCCGCCCATGATGAAGGCGTTCAGCTTGTTGCCGTCGGGATCGCGGAAATAGCCGGCATAAAAGCCGTCGCCGCGCGGCCCCGGCGGGCCTTCGCAAACACCGCCATGTGCCAGCGCCAGCGCGTGCAGCCGGTCGACCTGTCCGCGGTCCTTGGCTTCCAGCGCCACCATGACACCGTTGCCGACGGTTGCCGGCTGGCCATCGAAAGGCTTGATCGCAGCGATCCCGGCCGGGCCGTCCCGAGTTCCCCAGGCGATGAAGCCATCGAATTCCATCATCCGGCCGGTGCCGAGTTCGGCGGCCAAGGCATCATAGAAAATTGCGGCGCGCGCCAGATCGTTGGTCCCGAGCGTCACATAACCGATCATTGCCACCTTCCCAGCAACTCGATGTCGCAGAAGTGAACATTTCATGAACAGGCGCGGGCGTCAATACGCTTCTGGCCGCTCAACCATCCCGGCCGCGTGGCAGGCGGGCGGCGCCTTCGGGGACCACGACCCACGGATGGCGCCGCTCTTCGAACACCGACCGCAGTGGCGGCGGCGTTGTCGGATCGGCGAAAAGACCCGCCGGCACCGCCACCATGCCGGGGTTGATGGCGACGGTGAAAGCCACCGTACTCCCGCAATCCGGACAGAACCGGTTTTCCACGTCGCGGCCCCTGTCACTCCGAAAGGCGTGGCGGCGCGTCGCCCCGACAACAACCACCTCGGCCTCGGCAAGCCACACCGCCATGCCGAAGGGCGAGCCGCTGCGGCGCTGGCAGGCCGCACAATGGCACATGTTAACAATCGTCGGCGTGCGGGCCAGCGTCACGGTGACCGCACCGCACAGGCAGGCCCCGGCAAGGTTCACGGCTTCAACTCGCGCGCCAGCGCCTTGCGAGTCTTGTCGCCGTAGGGCGGCTTGAACCCGGCCAGCCCGGCGATATCGAGCTTCGGCTGGGTATAGACCGATTTCTTGTGGCTGAATTCCTTGAAGCCGTCGTGGCCGTGGTACGATCCCATCCCGGCCGGGCCGATGCCGCCGAACGGCAGTTCTTCGGCCGAAATATGAAAAATCACATCGTTCACCGTCACGCCGCCCGAAATCGTGCGATCGAGCACGCGGGTTTCCTCCGCCTTGTCTTGCCCGAAGAAATACAGGCCCAGCGGCCGGTCGCGGCCGTTCACTTCGGCAATCGCGCCGTCGATGGTGGCATAGGTGCGGATCGGCAGCAGCGGCCCGAAGATTTCGTCCTGCATCACCGTCATCTCGTCGGTGGCGCCGCGGATGATGTGCAGCGGCATCTTGTTGGTGTTCTGCTTGGTGAAATCCTCGTTGCCGGGGTTCACCACCACGACTTCGGCGCCCTTGGCGCGGGCGTCGGCGACATGCGCTTCCAGCCGCTCGCGATGCCGCGCGCCGAGCACCGAAGTGTAATCGGGGTTGGCCAGCATCGTCGGATACATCCGCGCCGTTGCCGCCTGCAGCCCGGCGACGATTTCGCCCTCCATCTCCTGCGGCAC
The DNA here is from genome assembly GCA_038210855.1 of Sphingomonadales bacterium. Taxonomy (GTDB): domain Bacteria; phylum Pseudomonadota; class Alphaproteobacteria; order Sphingomonadales; family Sphingomonadaceae; genus Sandarakinorhabdus. Next base: position 10,938 of record JBBQWE010000026.1, read on the forward strand.
CAGCATGTAATCCGGCGCCAGGCAGATCTGGCCGGCGTTCATCAGCTTGCCCATCGCCACCCGCTCGGTCGCCTTGGCGACATCGGCGGAGCGGCCGATGATCGTCGGCGACTTGCCGCCGAGTTCGAGGGTCAGCGGCACCAGATTCTTCGCCGCCGCCGCCATGACATGGCGACCGATGCCGGTGCCACCGGTGAAGACGAGGTGATCGAAGGCCAGTTCGCTGAAGGCCTTGCCGGCCTCCGCGCCGCCGGTGACGACGGCAATCTCGGCTTCGTCGAAGGCGGCGGCGAACAATTCCTTCATCAGCGCCGAGGTGACGGGGGTAAATTCCGAAGGCTTGATCATCGCGCGGTTGCCTGCCGCCAGCACACCGGCAAGCGGCGCGATCGTCAGGTTCACCGGGAAATTCCACGGCGAAATGATGCCGACGATGCCCTTGGGTTGGAATTCCACCCGCGCTTTTGCCCCCAGCAGCCCGAGCGGGAAGTCGAGGGGGCGCTTTTCGGGCTTCATCCAGCCATCGAGCCGCTTGATCGCGTGCTTGATCGGCTTGGCCGAAGCCATGATGTCGGTCATCAGGCTGAGTTCGGTCGATCGATGGCCGAAATCCTCGCTCATCGCGGCGCACAGCCGGTCGCGAGACCCGAGCACGATGGCCAGCGCCCGCTGCAGCCGGTCCTTGCGGATGGCAGCGCTCACCGGAAGTTCGGCAGTGAAGGCCGCACGCTGGCGCGCCAGAATCGCCTGCATCGCCGCCGCGTCGCGCGCATCCCAGGCCGAAGTCGCTGTGGTTGCCATGCCCATGTCCCCTGTCATCCTGCCCGCACGCTAGCCGAGGGCAGGTGCCACGGATAGGCCGGTGCAATTCCCCGAACGTCGCACCGACGCCGCCGCCGCCGGCGCGGAATTGCAGCGGGAGTTCCGTCGATTCACGATGCTGTTTTTCCTACGCGATTGGCTCGAACGGGGGGGCTTTCGAATTCCCCGGCGGTACAGCCCGACCGGCGCGTTGCAGGACAGCCGCGAACGTCCGCCGGCGGCTCCGCAAAAGCCGTGCCGGGGTGACCGCCTGCCTGCCGGCGACCCCTGGCGCGATTTCGGAACGCCCCTGCGACAAGATGATCGACTGGCAAAACGAGGCAATAGGCTTACGTGCACGTCAACCAATCGTGTGAGAAGTGCAGTCATGGCCGCCAACCCGCTTTCGCTTGTCGATGTCATCCGGCACGTCGAGCCGGCTGGCGTGGCGGACCGGGTGGCGTTCGGCTTCACCAAGCTGCTGCGCGCCGTGGCGGACGGGTTCTTCGCCAAGCGCTATGGCCACCGCGCCATCGTGCTGGAAACCGTGGCGGCGGTGCCGGGGATGGTCGGTGCCTCGATGACCCATCTGCGTTGCCTGCGGCGGATGTGCGACGATCAGGGCTGGATCCGCACCCTGATGGAGGAGGCCGAAAACGAGCGCATGCACCTGATGACCTTCATCGAGGTGGCGCAGCCTTCGGCGTTCGAACGTTTCCTGATTCTCGCCGTGCAGTGGGTCTTCTACATCGGCTTCCTGGCGCTCTACCTCGTCAGCCCGGCGACGGCGCATCGCGTCGTCGGCTATTTCGAGGAAGAAGCGGTCATCAGCTACAGCCAGTATCTGGCGCAGATCGATTCCGGGCTGGTGGAAAACGTGCCGGCGCCGGCCATCGCACGCCACTATTGGATGCTGCCCGATGATGCGACCTTGCGCGATGTCGTGGTGGTGGTGCGCGCCGACGAAGCGCATCACCGCGATGTCAACCATGGCTTTGCCGACACGCTTGCCGGCCGCGTGACCCCTGCCGAGGCGGTGGTGGCGCCCTATCCGCCCAAGGCCGCGACGATCCGCCTGGCGGCCTGATAGCGGACGCAAGGCCCTGTTTCCTCGACAATGATCGACAGGCCCTGCCCATCATGGCAGGCCGCAGCGCTCGCCACTGGCCATCGGCGAGCGCATCGGCTTTATTGCCCGGCAACGAATAGATTGTCTGGGGATACGCAATGACCGACTGGCCCGCGATGTCGATCGCCGATGCTCACGCCATGCTGACGGCGCCCGGGTCCGCGCTGGAAATCGAGACGGTGATGATCCGCGGGCTGCCGACGCGGGTGTGGAAGAACGCGCCGGCTTCCCTGCGCGGCGTGTTCGAAACGGGCCGCAGCCACGGCGACAGGATCTTCCTGGTGCACGAGGACGAGCGCGTCAGTTTCGAACAATTCGCGCGCGCGACATTGCGGCTGGCGGCGCAGCTGGTCGCCGACGGTGTCGAAAAGGGCGACCGCGTTGCCATCGTGATGCGCAATCTGCCGGAATGGCCGGTGGCATTCTTTGCCGCCAGCCTTGCCGGCGCCATCGTCACGCCGCTCAACGCCTGGTGGACAGGGGCGGAACTGGAATACGGCCTCGCCGATTCGGGCGCCAAGGTGCTGATCGCCGACAATGAACGGATGGGGCGGATCGAGCCGCATCTGCCGGCGCTCGGCGCCATCACGCGCATTTACGAAGCACGTTCGACCGAGGACCCGCTCGGCGATCCGCGCACGGTGCGGCTGGAAGCGATCATCGGCACGCCCGACAGCTGGGGCAGCCTGGCCGACCGGACGGCGCCCGATGTCGATCTGGGCCCCGAAGACGACGCGACGCTGTTCTACACCAGCGGCACCACCGGCAAGCCGAAGGGCGCGCTCGGCACGCATCGCAACATCGTTTCCAACATCTTTGCCAGTGCCTGTTCCCAGGCGCGGTCGTATTTGCGCCGCGGCGAGGCGCCGCCGGTGCCGAACCCCGATGCAGCGCAGAAGGCGACGCTGCTCAGCGTGCCGTTCTTCCACGCCACCGGCTGCCACGCCGTGCTGTCGCCGTCGCTGTTCGCCGGTGCCAAGCTGGTGCTGATGCGCAAATGGGACGTGATGGCGGCGATGGCGCTGATCGAGCGCGAGCGCGTTACCGGTTGCGGCGGGGTGCCGACGATCGCCTGGCAGATCCTCGAACATCCCGAACGCGGCCGCTTCGACTTGTCGAGCCTGGAAAATGTCTCCTATGGCGGCGCGCCATCGGCGCCGGAACTGGTTCGCCAGATTTCGAAACAATTCAAGGCGGCGCCCGGCAATGGCTGGGGGATGACCGAGACGAGCGCGACGTTCACGCATCATATGGCCGAGGATTACGAAAACCGGCCCGACAGCTGCGGCCCGCCGGTGCCGGTGTGCGACCTGCAGGTGCGCGATGCCGATGGCCGGGTGCTGCCGGCCGATACGGTGGGGGAGCTTTATGGCTTCGGCCCCAATGTGGTGAAGGAATATTGGAACAAGCCGGAAGCAACGGCGGCGACCTTCATCGACGGCTGGGTGCGCACCGGCGATCTCGCGCGAATCGATGCGGAAGGCTTTTGCTTCATCGTCGACAGGGCGAAGGACATGCTGATCCGCGGCGGCGAGAACATCTATTGCGTGGAGGTCGAAGCCGCACTGTATGAACACCCGGCGGTGATGGACGCGGCGCTGGTCGGCCGCGAGCACAAGACGCTGGGCGAGGAGCCGGTGGCGTTCGTGACGCTGAAACCCGGCATGGACGCCGGCGAGGACGAGCTGCGCGCCTGGGTGGCGGCACGGCTGGCGGCATTCAAGGTGCCGGTTGCAGTGCATTTCGAACGCGAGCCGCTGGTGCGGAATGCCAATGGCAAGATTTTGAAGACGGAACTGAAAAAGCTGCTGGCGGGGTGAGGCGGGCGCAGGGCTGCTGGCGGCGGCGCGGCGGCGCGGCGGCCAGCATTTTGGCCTCGGCAGTCTTGCGTGTGCGATTTTCCGCAGTTAACGCTTTGGTCTTGAATGCGAAATCGGCATGGTCCACGGCGATCGGCGGCGGACCGAAGCGCCGGTGTCCAGGGGCAAGCGATGAGATTTGGGCTTTTGTAATTGGCCACGGCGGCGTGGTTTGCAACGGCTGCTTCGAACGCCGCGGCCGCGACGCGATCCTATTCCGGATCGTTGACAGCCGGCGTCTTGACGGCCGACTTCACATTGCAGACCAACGGCAAAATCGGAAAATTTGGACCGTTCCGATATCATCGGTTTTTCCGGCACGATGGCGTGGGGCAACGAGCTTTCGCCGTCCCGTAGCGACTTGCCCGGTGCATTTACCAACAAGGCGGCCGGCACTGGCTTGGCTGCGACGGAAACCACGATCTACCTGACAGGTACCGACCGCGCCTGGTTCGTTTTCGGGAACATCGGCGACATCGAGCAACCGCAGACTTTCGTGAAACTGGGTTCACTCGCCCGCCCTGGTACTTCGATCGGGCTCGAACGGTCGAATTTCGACTATAACCAACAGTGGAGCGCCAGAAGCTATCCGGGCGCCATCATTGCCAGTAGCTTCGGCGCCAGAGTGCCCGAACCGTCGACGTGTGAGCTAATGATCGTCGGTTTCGGCCTGACCGGTGCCGCCATGCGCCGCCGCATCGCCCTTCTCGCGCCCTGAACAGCCGCGGCGACGCCGGCGCTGCAAGGGTCGCCGTGGTCTCTCCGAGCGCTGCTGCCGGCAAGGGAACCGAGCCACCCACCCCGCTGTTTGCCGATGTACGCAACAGAGGCAGGAACGGCGAAAATGGGCAAGGGTTGTCTTCTGTGGGCAGTCGGGGTGCCGCTGCCGATCATCCTGCTTCTGTACTTCTTCGGCATTTTCTGATCGCAAAAGGCCTGCCAACCGGCCCGGCTTTCGGCTAGGGAACCGCTGACTTCGCAGCGAAAGCCAACCCTACGTGAAATTCTTTGCCGACACCGCCGATACCGCCGACATCGCATCGCTGGCAGCTACAGGCCTGCTCGATGGCGTCACCACCAACCCATCGCTGATCGCCAAATCGGGGCGCAACTTCCTCGAGGTCATCGCCGAGATCGCCGCGCTGACGCCGGGGCCGGTTTCGGCCGAAGTCGTCGCCACCGACACCGCCGGCATGCTGCGCGAGGCCGAAGTGCTGAAAAAGCTGGGCAGCAACATCTGCATCAAGCTGCCGCTGACGCTTGCCGGGCTGACGGCGTGCAAGGCGCTTTCGGACGAAGGCACGATGACCAACGTCACCCTGTGCTTTTCGGCGAACCAGGCGCTGCTGGCGGCCAAGGCCGGCGCGACCTTCGTGTCGCCGTTCGTCGGCCGGCTCGACGATATCGGCCAGGAAGGCATGCAGCTGATCGCCGATATCCGCACCATCTACGACAATTACGCCTTCGACACCGAAATCCTGGTGGCGAGCGTCCGCACGCCGACGCATGTTCTCGAAGCCGCCAAGATCGGCGCCGATGTGGCGACGATGCCGCCTTCGGTGATCCGCGCGCTGGCGGCGCACCCGCTGACCGACAAGGGGCTGGCGGCGTTCCTCGACGATTGGGCGAAGACCGGGCAGAGCATCCTCTGACGCCGGCGCCGCCCCTGCCCCAGCTTGCCGCCGGGTTCCTGGCGCATATCGCCGAGGCGCGACGGCTGTCGCCGCATACCGTCCGCGCCTACGCCTTCACGCTGGAACGCTTCGGCGATTTTCTGGTGGCGCATTTGGGCGGCACCGTCACGGCGGCCGGGTTGGCGGCGCTGACACCGGCCGATCTGCGCGCGTTCCTCAGCGCGCGGCGGCACGATGGCGTCGCCAATGTCTCGGTGGCCCGTGACGTGTCGGCACTTCGCAGCTTCTTCGCCTGGGCGCGGCGGCACCACCGCATCGAGATCGCTGCCGCCGAAGCACTGAAAGCCCCGAAAGTGCCGCGCCGGGTACCGCGGCCGGTCTCCCCCGGCGATGCCCGCGAGCTGGTCGACAGCGTCGCCGGTGCCGCCCGGCTGCCCTGGCTGGCGGCGCGCGATACCGCCGTGCTGCTGCTGCTTTATGGTGCCGGCCTGCGCATCGGCGAAGCGCTGGGCCTGACCGGTGCCGTGCTGCCGCTGGGCGAAACGCTGACCGTCACCGGCAAGCGCAACAAGACGCGTTCCGTGCCCCTGCTGCCGATCGCGGCGGCAGCGATCGAGGCCTATGTGAAGCTTTGCCCCTGGCCGGTGGCGGCGTCGGAACCGCTGTTTCGCGGGTCACGCGGTGGCGGGCTCGACGCCGGCAGCATCCGCACGGCGGTACGCGCGGCAAGGCCGGCGCTCGGCCTGCCGGCATCGGCGACGCCGCACGCGCTGCGCCACAGCTTTGCGACGCACCTGCTGGCGCGCGGCGCCGATCTGCGGGCGCTGCAGGAACTGCTCGGCCACGCCAGCCTGTCGTCGACGCAGATCTACACCGCCGTCGACGCGGCGCAGCTGCTCGACGCCTATCGGACGGCACATCCGCGGGCATAGGGTGAAACCCCGCCTGCCCCCTTGCCATTCCGCCGACCCGCCCCGAAACAGCGGACATGAGCATCGCCCGCCTTCCCACCCCGTCGCGCGATCCCCGCCTGATGGCCGCCGGCGCCGCGCTGGCGCGGAACGAGCTCGACAAGGCCGATCCGCTGTTGAAGGCGTGGCTCGTCGAACATCCGGACGATATCTATGCGCTGCGGATGCAGGCGGAGCTGCTCGGCAGGCTGGGCCGCTATCGCGACAGCGAGCGGCTGCTGGCCCGTGCGCTGGCAATCGCGCCGGCGTTCGATGCAGCGCGTTTCAACCATGCCCTGGTGCTGCATCGCCAGTCGAAGACCGAAGCCGCCGTCGTCGAGGTCGATCGGCTGCTCGCCGCCAATCCGGGCCACCCCGGCTATCGCAATCTGAAGGCGGCGATGATGGCGCGGCTGGGCGAATATCAGGCGGCGATCGACATCTACACCGCGCTGCTTGCCGAACATCCCGACAATCCGCGCGGCCACATGAGCTTCGGCCATGCGCTCAAGACCGTCGGCCGCCGTGCCGAGTGCGAGGCCGCCTATCGCGCCGCCGTCGCGCGCGCGCCGTTCCTTGGCGAGGCGTGGTGGAGCCTTGCCAATCTCAAGACCTTCCGTTTCACCGATGGCGATATCGCCGCCATCCGTGGCGCGCTCGGCCGGCCCGATATCGCTGTCGACGACCGGCTGCACCTGGAATTCGCGCTCGGCAAGGCACTGGAGGACCGCGGCGCGTTCGAATCGAGCTTCCGCCACTATGCCGCCGGCAACAAGCTGCGCCGCGCCCAGGTGAAATGGGACGGCGCCGGCAACCGCGCCCATGCCGAGGCGGTGGCGCGCATGTTCGACGCCGGGCATTTCGCTGCCCGCGCCGGCCAGGGCTGTCCTGCCGCCGACCCGATCTTTGTCGTCGGGTTGCCGCGATCGGGATCGACCCTGATCGAACAGATCCTCGCCAGCCACAGCCGCATCGAGGGCACGATGGAACTGCCTGACATGGCGCAGCTGGCGCGCGATCTTGCCGAAAAGGCCTTCGCGAAGCAGCGCGGCAGCAGCGTGGCCGACGCCGACACGCGCGAGCGCGATCCGATCGTGTATCTCGATGAACTGGCAGCGGCATCGCCCGCGGAACTCGCAAGCATCGGCGAGGCCTATATCGCCCGCACCCGCGTTCACCGCAAAACCGATCGGCCGCATTTCATCGACAAGATGCCCAACAATTTCGCGCTTGTAGCGATGATCCAGCTGGTACTGCCGGGTGCCATCATCATCGATGCCCGGCGCCACGCCATGGCGACGTGCTTTTCAGCGTGGAAACAGCATTTCGCTCGCGGCCAGACCTTCACCTATGATCTGCGCGAGCTGGGCGAATACTACCGCGACTATGTTCGCCTGATGGCGCATTTCGATGCCGTGCTGCCCGGCCGCGTGCTGCGGGTGCAGCACGAACGGCTGGTCACCGATACGCAAGGCGAGGTGCGGCGCATCCTCGATCACTGCCGGCTGGACTATGAACCCGGCGTGCTGGATTTTCACCGCAACAGCCGCCCGGTGCGCACCGCAAGCTCCGAACAGGTGCGCCAACCGATCTTCACCGACGGGCTGGAGCAGTGGCGGCACTATGCGCCATGGCTCGATGGCCTGAAGGACACACTCGGACCCGAACTCGCCGACATGACTTCATTGTAACGATATTGCCTTGACCTGTGCTGCAGCGCACGAAAAACTCGTGGCAACGGCAGCGCGGGGGCGATGATGGTGCGATCGACGGTTCGGGGATTGACGACGCGGAGCCCGCTGCGGGCGATATTGCTGGCCGGCGCAGCGTTGGCGGCAACGCCGGCCGTCGCGCAGGACGCCGCCGCAACCGCGGCCACCGAGACCGTCGATGCCGGGGAAATCATCGTGACCGCCGAACGCCGGTCCGAAAGCCTCGACAAGGTGCCACTGGCGATCACCGCGATCGGCGACGCACGATTGAACCAGTTGCAGGTGCAGAGCTTCAACGATTTCGCCAAGTTCCTGCCGTCGGTCACCTTCCAGACCGCCGGGCCGGGCTTTGCGCAGATCTATTTCCGCGGCGTGGCGTCGGGCGGCGACGGCAACCATTCGGGGCCGCTGCCTTCCGTCGGCGTCTATCTCGACGAACAGCCGATCACCACGATCGGCGGCACGCTCGACCTGCACATCTACGACATCGCTCGCATCGAGGCGCTGGCCGGGCCGCAGGGCACGCTTTATGGCGCATCGAGCCAGGCCGGCACCATCCGCTACATCAGCAACAAGCCGGATTTCGAGGAGCTTTCGGGCGGTTACGATCTCGAAATCAACGCCTTGTCCAAGGGCGGCATCGGCGGCGTCGCCGAAGGCTTCATCAACATCCCGCTGTCGCCGAAAGCCGCGCTGCGTATCGTCGCCTGGTACGACCATGACGCCGGGTTCATCGACAATGTTCCCGGCACCCGCACCTATTCGGTGCCGGGCATCACCATCGACAACGCAGCGTTCGCCGGCAAGGATTACAACTTCGTCGATACCTGGGGCGGCCGCGCGCAACTGGCGCTGAAGCTCAGCGACGACTGGACGATCACCCCGGCGATCATGGGCCAGCGCCAGAAATCCAACGGCTTCTTTGGCCAGGATCCCAATGTCGGCGACTTGTCCGTCACCCATTTCGCGCCGGAACGCGCCCTCGACGACTGGTATCAGGCAGCACTGACCATCGAAGGCAAGATCAGCGATTTCGATATCACCTATACCGGCGCCTATCTGGAGCGGAACCTCGAGACCCAGTCCGATTATTCCGACTACAGCTTCTTCTACGACGCGTTCTACACATCCTACGTCGATTTCATCCGCAACAACGCCGGCCAGTTCATCGACCCGTCGCAGCGTATCGACGGTTTCGACAAGTTCACCAAGCTGAGCCAGGAACTGCGCATCGCGTCGCCGTCGGACAAGCGGCTGCGCTTCATCGCCGGTGCCTTTTACCAGCGCCAGACCCGCGACATCGAACAGAATTACCTTGTCGACGGACTTGCCACATCGATCAGCGTCACCGGCCGGCCGAACACCTGGTGGCTGACCAAGCAGGATCGCGTCGACAAGGATTATGCCGTTTTCGGCCAGGCGGCGTTCGACATCACCGATCGGCTGACGCTGACCGGCGGCGGTCGCTTCTTCTGGTACGACAACTCGCTGATCGGCTTTTTCGGCTTCGGCGCCGGCAACCCGCTGGGGCCGTTGTTCGGCTTCGGCGAAGTGCTCTGCCTCGGCCCGGCGACGACGCAAGGGGCGCCGTGCACCAACCTTGCCGATGTCGGCCCGGGCGGGCAACTTTCCCCACGCAAATCGGTCGGCAACGGCTTTACCCACAAATTGAACCTGTCGTGGCAGGCGACCGACGACCTGCTGTTCTACGCCACCTGGTCGCGCGGGTTTCGGCCCGGCGGCATCAACCGCAACGGCACGCTGCCGCCCTATGATGCCGACTTCCTGACCAATTACGAGATCGGCTGGAAAACCGCTTTCTTCGATCGGCGGCTGCGCTTCAACGGCGCCATCTTCCAGCAGGAATGGAAGGATATCCAGCTGGCGTTCCTTGGCCAGGTCGGCCTCACCGAAATCCAGAACGCCGGCAACGCCCGCATCCGCGGCGTGGAATTCGACGTGACGGTCGCGCCGGTGCAGGGCCTGACGATCACCGCATCGGGCACCTATACCGATGCCTTCCTGACCAGCAATTACTGCCGGATTTCAACGCCGGACAGCAACGCCGCCTGCACCGCGCCGGCCGGCAATTTCATCCGCGCGCCGATCGGCCAGCAATTGCCGGTGACGCCGGAATTCAAGGGCAATCTGATCGGCCGCTACGACTTCGATCTCGGCAACTACAAGGCGAATTTCCAGACGGCGATCGCCTATGTCGGCCCGCGCTGGGCGGCACTGCGCACCGATCAGCGTGACATTCTCGGCCGGATGCCGGAATTCACCACGATCGATTTCTCGTTCGGCCTGCGCCGCGGCAATCTGACGGCGGAAATCTACCTCAACAACGCGCTCGACGATCGCGGCAACCTCAATCGTTTCGCGCAATGTTCGCCGGGGACCTGCGGTGCCATCACCTACCAGATCGTCACCCAGCCGCGGACGTTCGGGGTGAAGTTCGGGCAGCGGTTCTGAGAGCGACCAAGAAAAAGGGGCAGCCCCGAAAGGCTGCCCCCTGATCGCATTCCAGCAAGCAGGGCCGCGGCAAAGCCGCGGCTGACGTCGGACGGGATTTTCGGCAAAGGGCCGCCAGCCCGCCGGCCGGCCTTCGGCGAGTCCAGCGGCTTCGCCCGATTGCTGCGCAATCCGGCTCCAGCCGCCGGCCGCCGTTCTGCTTACTTGAGCTCGACGGTCGCGCCGGCGGCTTCCAGCTGGGCCTTGATCTTTTCGGCTTCCGCCTTGGCGATGCCTTCCTTGATCGCCTTCGGGGCGCTTTCGACCAGCGTCTTGGCTTCGGTCAGGCCGAGGCCGGTGATGGCGCGGACTTCCTTGATGACGTTGATCTTCTTGCCGCCGTCACCGGTCAGGATGACGTCGAATTCGGTCTTTTCTTCAACGGCAGCGGCCGGAGCGGCAGCAGCCGGGCCGGCAACGGCGACGGCAGCGGCGGCCGAAACGCCCCACTTTTCCTCGAGCATCTTGGCGAGGTCGGCGGCTTCGAGAACGGTGAGTGCCGAAAGCTGTTCGACGATGGAATTGAGGTCAGCCATGTTGGTCTCCTGGGGTCTGGCAATGCGGCGTCAGCCGCGGATGGTTTCGATGATCGGTTTCAGGCGGCGTCGGCTTGCGGGGGCTTGTCGCCCGCGCCATCCTTGTCGGCATAGGCCGCAAAGACCCGTGCCAGCTTGGCGGCCGGCGCGTTGGCCAGCTGGGCCAGCTTGGTTGCCGGGGCGTTGATGACACCGATGATCCGGGCGCGCAGCTCGTCGAGCGACGGCAGTTCGGCGAGCGCCTTGATGCCGTTGACGTCGAGCAGCTGGGCGCCGATGGCACCGCCGACGATTTCGAACTTGTCGGTCGTCTTGGCGAAATCGACGGCGATCTTGGCCGCGGCGACCGGGTCGACCGAGGTTGCGAACGCTGTCGGCCCGGTCAGCAGATCACCGATCGGCTGATAGGGCGTGCCTTCGAGCGCGATGCGCGCGAGGCGATTCTTGGTCACCTTGAAGCTGGCGCCGGCGGCGCGCATCTTGTTGCGCAGGTCGGTGACCTGGGCAACCGTCAACCCGTGGTTGCGGGTGACGACGATGACCGACGTTTCGGCAAGCGTCTTGGCGAGACCGGAAATCACATCTGCTTTTTCAGCGCGATCCATGCTCTCTCCTTCCAAAGGACGTTCCCCGCGAAAGGCAACGTCGGTTGAGCCAATGGCCAGGAGGGGTCCGGGCCGTGGCCCGTCCGAGGGATCGTCATCGCCGCGCACGAAAGTTCGCGCGCTGCCTCGCCGGGCCACCGAAAGGATCGGCGGCACCGGAAAACTATCCCCGTCTCATGTCGGCCCCTTTCGGGCTTAGGCTCCCCGGGCTATCGGCCCAATGGCAGCACCGGCAATCTCGGACGGCTGCCGGGACCCTTGCGGGCACCGACGGAAGCTGGCGGCAATAGCGATGCCGGGCGCGATGTCAAGCAGCGGCGGCTGGCCGGCACCAGCGCGCCTCGGCTTCGGCGAGCAGTTTCACCATCGAATCGCTGTCGAGCTCGGTCTGCGTGCCGGCGCGGCGCATGCGTTCGCCCAGTGCACTCGATTCGGCATAAAGTGCACAGGCTTCGGCGCGGCGGCCGGCCGCCGCCAGCACATCGGCAAGGTTGTTGAGGCCGACCGACAGGGCCCGCTGCCGTTCGGCACTGCGCGGCTCGCGCGCCAGCCATGCCCGCCGGTCAGCGAGAGCAGTCGACAGTTCGGCGATGGCGTCACCGGGCCGGCCGGCCGCTGCCAGCGCCTGGCCGTGCGCCAGTTGCGCGATGCGCAGCCATGAAGTCACCGCCTCGTCATCGCGATCGGCCCGCGCCATCGCGGCCCAGCCGTCGCGCGCTGCCGCCAGCACCGGCAGCGCTTCGCGGCCGCGCTCGGCATCGGTCAGCGTGCTGCCGAGGGTCCACAGCTGGCGCTGCACTGCCCAGCGCCAGCGTGGTTCGTCCGGCCAGCGCGCCGCGCCTGCCGATGCGGCCACCAGCGCGGCGCGATAACCGGCCAGCGCCGCTGCCTTGTCCCCGGCATAATATTGCGCCTCGGCAACGAGATCGAGGCCGCGCAACTGCCGCAGCCCGGCTTCGCTGTCGCTGGCGGCCAGTGCCGTGACCCGCGATGCGAGCGCGATGGTGCGGGGATATTCGCCGGCCCAGGCGGCGATTTCGGCGTGAGCCAGTGCAAGTTCGTCACGCAACGCCGGAGGCGCTCCGGCGGCAGCGGCTTCGGCGGCGGCAAGCATTGCCGGCGCCGTGGCACCCGCACCATCGGCAGCGGCCTGGCGCGCCGCGTCGGCAAGGATGCGAGCCCGCAGATGGCGCCCGGCCGGCGTCGCGTCGCCAGCCACCAGCCGCAAGGCCGTCGCCAGCGAGACGCGCGCCGCCGCGCGATCGCGCAGGCTGGGCCGATCGGTGGTGTTCTGCACCACCGCCAGCCGCCGCCAGGCTTCGGCGGCGTCGCGGCGCAGGCCGGCATCGGCGCCGCCTGCAGCAACGCGAGCCAGGGTCGCCGCCGCCTCCTGTGCCGGTGCGGCGCGCAGCCGAACGGTACCGGGCTGTTTTTCCAGCCGGTCCGAAACCGCGATCACCTGCAGCCGCGCCAGCCGGCGAACTTCGTCCACGCGATCATCGGCAGCCCGGCGGTCGGTCGCCGCCTGCCGCCAGCCCTGCACGGAAACCACCGCCAGCCCGGCGATCAGCGTGGCGACGACGCCGAGGATCGCACGCCGCGGCAAGGGCCGGCGTGCGGCTGTTGCCGCTGGCGTCGGCAGCGCCGGCCCCGGTTCAGCGTCGGATGCCGGCGGGATCTCCGGCTGCGGCCGCAACCAGGCGGCGAGTTCGGCCTCATAGGCATAGACGGGGGCCCGCGCTTCGCCCGGAACGCGGTGCACCGGCAGGCCGCGCGTGACTTCCCAGCGTTTGACGGTGCGCTCGTCGGCACCGAAATAGCTGGCGATCTCCTTCCAGCTGCGCAGACGGCCGTCGCCCGGCGTCGCCCGGCGTCGCCCGGCGTGGCTCGGCGTGGCTCGGCGTGGCTCGCGCGCCGCCGTTGCCGTTCATCGCCATGATCGGACGATCCCGCCGCTCGAACGCCGTTGCACCCGTATGTTGCCCCGTCATGCCCCGACGCGCCCCGACATGCCGGGAAGCGTCCGGTTGGCACTTGCGTAGCATTTGCACCGGCGGGAGCGGAAGCGATTCCATCGGCAGCACAGGAGAGCACAGGATGATGAGCCAAGATTCGACGCGCCTTTCGGCATTGGCCGGACTGTGGCTGGCAACCGCCGCGGCGCCGGCCAGCGCCGCGCCGCCCAATGCCTATGATCCGCGGTCCTACGCCTTTGCCTCGGGCGCCGGCAGCGTCGGCCGCTCCACGACCCAGATCAACAACGGCCTTGTCGGAACAATTTTCGACGAAGGCTGCAGCCTGTTCATCGGCACCGCAAAATCGGCGGATGGCTGGATCAACAGCGCGACCGTCAACACCGATATCGGCAACAACGTGACGGCGATCGCCGACCTTCACCGGGGAACCGCCAAGGCCAGCGTCACCAACGGCGCCTTCGGTACACCGCGCGGGATCGCCGAAGCCCGCATCAACGAAACGGTATTTTTTAACAACGCCTCGGGCAGCACGGCCCTGCTGCCGATCAGCTATCGCTTCGACGGCAGCATCGTGAATTCGACGCAGGGCAACGCCGCCGCCGCCTTCAGCATCGGGCTGGGGCGCGCCTGCACCGATGTCACCTACACCTCCTGCGGTGGCGACAGCCTGATGCTGCAGAACGGCGGCAACGCCAACATGACGATGGTCATCGGCTATTTCGGCAACGGCAGCGCGAACGGAGTCAAGCAGGGCGGTGCCTTTTTCTTCGGCGCGCCCGACAATGTCGATCTGACCAACTATAGCGTCTTCAAGGACTGGAACACGCTGACCGGCCAGTACGGGACCATCGTCTCTTCGGTTCTTGCCTTGCCGACAGGTGCCAGCCGGATGGGCTTCGACCTGCGGCTGTCGATCGATTGCTGGGTCGACCTCGGCGCCGTCTGCGACTTCGGCCACACGTCGGCGGTCGGTTTCGGCGCGCTGCCGCAAGGCCTCAGCTTCACTTCCGGTTCGGGCGTGTTCCTTGCCGGCGGCGTGCCCGAACCGACGAGCTGGGCGATGTTGATCGCCGGCTTCGGGCTGGTCGGGGCAACGATGCGCCGGCGCCGGCTGGCGAGCGTCGCGGCCTGAACCGTCCGGCAACGCAAAAAGGCCGGGGATCGCTCCCCGGCCCTTCGCATCTTGCCCGGCGGCAGCGTCAGACGCTGTGGCCGACCGTGCTGGTATCGACGCGGACGCCGGCGCCCATCGTCGAGCTGATGGCGACCTTCTGCAGATACTTGCCCTTGGCGCCCGACGGCTTGGCCTTGACCAGCGCATCGAGCAGCGCGTCGAAATTGGCGCGCAGGTCTTCGGCCGGGAAGCTCGCCTTGCCGAGCATGCCGTGGATGATGCCGGCCTTTTCGACGCGATATTCGACCTGGCCGCCCTTGGCAGCCTTGACCGCTTCGCCGACGTTCATGGTGACGGTGCCGAGCTTGGGGTTCGGCATCAGGCCCTTGGGGCCGAGCACCTTGCCGAGCCGGCCGACGAGACCCATCATGTCGGGCGTCGCGATGCAGCGATCGAAATCGATGGTGCCGCCCTGGACGATTTCGAGCAGGTCTTCGGCGCCGACGACATCGGCACCGGCAGCGCGGGCTTCATCGGCCTTGGGGCCGCGAGCGAACACGCCGACGCGAACCGTCTTGCCGGTGCCCTTGGGCAGGGTGACGACGCCGCGGACCATCTGGTCGGCGTGGCGCGGATCGACGTTCAGGTTGATGGCGACTTCGATGGTTTCGTCGAACTTGGCGGTGGCCAGGCTCTTGACCATGTCGATGGCGGTATCGAGGGCATAGAGCGCCTCGGAATTGACCGCAGCGGCGAGCGCCTTGGCTTTCTTGGTCTGTGCCATCTGATCAGCCCTCCACGACTTCGAGGCCCATGGCGCGGGCACTGCCTTCGATGGTCTTCATCGCCATCTCGATGGTGTTGGCGTTCAGATCCGGCATCTTCGCTTCGGCGATGGCCTTGATCTGGGTCTTGGTCAGCTTGCCGGCCGGCGCGCCCTTGCCGGGCGTGGTCCCGCCCGACTTGAGGCCGGCGGCTTCCTTGATCAGGAACGATGCCGGCGGCGTCTTGGTGATGAAGCTGAACGACCGATCGGCGAACACGGTGATGACGGTGGGGATCGGCGTGCCCTTCACCAGCGATTCGGTCTTGGCGTTGAACGCCTTGCAGAATTCCATGATGTTGACGCCGCGCTGGCCGAGCGCCGGGCCGATCGGCGGACTGGGATTGGCGCTGCCGGCTTTCACCTGCAGCTTG
>JBBQWE010000027.1:0-26099 GCA_038210855.1 Sphingomonadales bacterium
CCGTCGGTGCGCCGATGCTGGCGCTTTCGGCGCCGTTCGTGCTGGCTTCGGTGCTGCTCGGCCACCCCGGCTGGATCGGTATCACCCTGATGATCGCCATCGGCGCGGTGCTGGCGAGCGCAGCGGCGTTCGTCATCGCCGGCGCGCTGTTCCGCCGGCTGGGAGCACGCCGGGCGCGGATGGCCATTCAGGTTGCCAGCGGCATTTTCGCAGTGGCGCTGGGCATTGCCGGCCAGGCAGCGACCTTTGCGCCGGCGTGGTTCCGCGGCGCGCTCGACTGGCTGCGCCGGCCGCCGCTGCCGCCGTTCGCGGCACCCGCCGAAGCGATGCTGGGGGCGCCGCTGCCGCTGCTGGCGTTCGCCGGGCTGGCGGTGCTGGCGGCGCGGGCGTCGGCGCAGGCTGCAGCGGCGGAGATGGGCACCGGCCGGGCCGCCGATGCGATGCGCACGGCGCCGGCGGCACGGTTCGGCGGGTCGCCGGCGCGGGTGCTGCTGGGCAAGGAACTGCGACTGCTCGGCCGCGATCCCGAACTGCTGGCGACGGTACTGCTGCAGCTTGCCTACATGAGTCCGGCGTTCGGGCTGATCTTTGCCGGCGGCACGTCGCCGGGGCGGCTGGTGGCGGCCGTCGTGCTGTTCGCCGGGCTGCTCTCCGCCAGCCTCGGCTGGATCACCATCTGCGGCGAGGATGCACCCGATCTGGTGGCGGCAGCGCCGGTGCCGGCGGCGACGGTGCGGCGGGTCAAACTGGCGGCGGCATGCCTGCCGCCGCTTGCGCTGGTAGTGTTGCCGGTGCTGGGCATCGCGCTGCTGTCACCGCGCGCGGCGCTGGTGGCGCTGCTGCTGGTGCCGGTGGCAGCGCTGTGCGGCGCGCTGCAGCAGGGCTGGGCGGCAAAGCCGCAGCCGCGCCGGGCGTTTCACCGCCGCCAGCGTGGATCGCTGCTGCTGGCATTGTCGGAATATGTGCTGTCGGGCGGGCTGGCGGCGGCGGCGCCGCTGCTGGTGGCGGGATCGGCCTGGGCGCTGGTGCCGCTGGCGGTAGCCGCCATGGTGCTGGTGCTCGCGCGGGCGACGCGGGTGCGCTGAGCCGGCGGCGGCGGCGGCGGCGGCAACTGCAGCTCGATGGCGATTTCGGCCAGCGGGGTTCCGGCCGGCACGACGATCAGAAAGCCGGGGCTGGCACTGTCGGCGATGGCGACCGCGCCTTTCGGGCACAGCTTGAGGCAGCGGGTTTCAACGAGGCGCAGCGCGGCGTGCTTGGGTTTGGGCAGCGCCAGGCTGCGTTTCAGCGCCTTGGCGAGCGGCTGGCGATCGCCGGGGCCGAAACCGCCGTCGATCTTGCGGCTGCATTTGCCGCAAATGGCGAGCAGGCGGGTGGCAGCGGTCGGGATCTGGCGGATCGGCTTCATGGCGGGGTAACGCGCGCTTCGGCGTTCGCGCTGCCGGGCTGGTGGCTCTTGTTCCGCCTCGCGATGACAGTGCTTGTCCCGTGCCGGGACGACAGTGCTTGTCCCGTGCCGGGACGACAGTGCTTGTCCCGTGCCGGGACGACGGTGCTTGTCCCGTGCCGGGACTGCGGCATATGTTGCCCGTGATGAAGAAACTCCTGCTCGCCGCTGCTTTCCTGCCCGCCATGGCGTGGGCCCAGCCCGTTCCGCAGGATGCACCGTCGGGCCTGGCGGCGGCGCGACCGGCCGAGCCGAGCTATCGCGCGCTGGTGTCCGCGGCAAATCCGCTCGCCGCTGCAGCCGGGCTCGAAATGCTGAAGGCCGGCGGATCGGCGGCCGATGCCGCGGCGGCGACGATGCTGGCGCTGACGGTCGTCGAGCCGCAATCGTCGGGCATCGGCGGCGGTGGCTTCCTGCTCTACCAGCCGGCGAAAGGCGGGCTGGTGACGATCGACGGCCGTGAAAAGGCGCCGGCGGTGGCATCGCCCAAGCAGTTCCTGCGCGCCGACGGCACGCCGCTGACGTTCGCCGAAGCCGCCACCGGCGGCCGCAGCGTCGGGGTGCCCGGCAATATCCGGTTGATCGCCGAAGCCCACAAGCGCTGGGGCAAGCTGAAATGGGCGGCGCTGTTCCAGCCGGCGATCCGGCTGGCGGAAGGCTTTACCGTGTCGCCGGCGCTGGCACGTTTTGCAGCGTTCGGACGCGATGGCGTTGCGAAGGATGCCGACGCCAGCGCGCTCTATCTGCCCGGCGGCCAGCCGGTGGCGGCGGGCGCGCGGCTGGCCAATCCGGCGCTGGCGGCGACGCTGCGGACACTGGCGTCCAGGGGTGCCGATGCCTTCTACAAGGGCCCGATCGCCGCCGGCATCGTTGCCAAGGTCGGCGGTGCCGCGAACAACCCCACCGCGATGACCCTTGCCGATCTGGCGGCCTATCGCGCCGAAGTGCGGGCGCCGGTCTGCGGCAAATACCGTGCCTTCACCATCTGCGGCATGGGGCCGCCGTCGTCGGGCGCCGTCGGTGTGATCCAGATGCTCGGCCAGCTCGAACGCTTCGACTTGAAGGCGATGGGCAAGGACGATCCGGTCGCCTGGCATCTGTTTGCCGAAAGCCAGCGCCTTGCCTATGCCGATCGCGACAAGTGGATCGGCGACCCGGGCTTCGTCACCGTGCCCGTCGCCGGCCTGATCGATCCGGCCTATATCGCGGCCCGCAGCGCGCTGATCGTGCCGACGGCCCGGATTGCCAAGGCCGAAGCCGGGATGCCGCCGAACGCCCCGGTTCGCGCTGCCGCCCCCGATAACGAAGTCGCCGGCACCACCAACTTCGCCGTCGCCGATGCCGGCGGCGCCATGCTGACCTATACATCGACCGTCGAGCGCACCTTCGGATCGGGGCTGGTTTCCGGCGGCTTCGTGCTCAACAACGAACTCACCGATTTCAATTTCAATCCCGGCGAGGCCGGTGGCGAGGCGCTCGCCGCCAACCGGGTCGAGCCGGGCAAGCGGCCGCGGTCGTCGATGTCGCCGACCATCGTGTATGATGCGGCCGGCACGCCCATCCTTGCCATCGGGGCGGCCGGCGGCACCACCATCATCGCCCAAGTCGCCAAGGCGGTGATCGGCGTGCTCGACTGGGGCCTGCCGGTGCAGGACGCCATCGCGCTGCCGCAACTGTTCGCCATCGACAACCGGCTCGCCGTCGAAAAGGCCAGCGCGCTGGAAGCGATGCTGCCGGCGCTGACGGCGCTCGGCCATACGCCGGTCGCTGCGACGCTGCCGCTCAAGCTCAACGGGGTCGAACGCACTGCCACGGGCTGGCGCGGCGGCGCCGATCCGCGTAGCGAAGGCCGGGTTGCCGGTTATTGACGCGCGAAGCGGGGGAACAAATCCGCACGCAAGCTTCCTGGGGAAACGGATGAGCCAGCCGAAACTGCCGCCGATGCGACCGGCGTTGCTGGCGGCGCGGGTCGACGCCGCGCCGAACCTTGTCGCGCTGTTCCTGGCGCGCGCGGATGAACACCCCGATCGGCCGTGCCTGACGCGGCGCAGCGGCGGGAACTGGCAGACCTTCAGCTGGGCCGAAACCCGTGACCGGGTGGTGACGTTGGCGGCAGCGCTCGGCGATCTGGGCATCATGCCCGGCGACCGGGTGGCGCTGGTTTCCGAAAACCGCCCCGAATGGTGCATCGCCGATCTGGGCATCATGGCAGCCGGCGCGATCACCGTGCCGGCCTACACCACCAACACGATTCCCGATCACACCCATATCCTGACCAACAGCGGCGCCCGCGCCGTCATCGTTTCGGGCGCCAAGCTGGCGGCGACCGTGCTGCCGGCGGCGCGCGACAGCGACGCGTGCAGCATCGTCATCGTCATCGATACGCTGAACGACATGCAGCGCGGCGATCTTGCCATCCACCAATGGCACGACCTGGTCGGCGCGCGAACCGACGCCGCTGCCGATCTTGCCGCCGCTCGCGCTCGCACCGCCGGCGTCGCTCGCCACGATCTTGCCTGCCTGATTTACACCAGCGGCACCGGCGGCGCCCCGCGCGGCGTTCGCCAGCATCACGGCGCCATATTGCGCAACATCGCCGGCGCCATCACCGTCATCGAACAGGATTTTCCCGACAATGGCCCGCCGGGCGAGCTGTTCCTGTCGTTCCTGCCGCTCAGCCACGCCTATGAACACACCGCCGGCCAGTACATGCCCTTGGGGATGGGCGGGCAGATCTGGTACGCCGAAAGCCTCGAAAAGCTGGCTGCCAATATCGAGGAAGCCGGCCCGACGCTGATGGTGGTGGTGCCGCGCCTGTTCGAAGTGCTGCGCATGCGCATCGCCAAGCAGATCGAGAAACAGGGCGGCGTCGCCGTCACCCTGCTCAACCAGGCGCTGCGGCTGGCGCGCAAGGAAGCTCGCGGCGAGAAACTGTCGATGCCCGAACGGCTGCTCGATGTCGCGCTCGATCGCACCATCCGCAAATCGATCCGGGCGAAGTTCGGCGGCCGGCTGAAGGCGATGGTCGCCGGCGGCGCACCTCTGAACCCCGAAGTCGGCATCTTCTTCCAGGCCATCGGCATCACCATCCTGCAGGGCTATGGCCAGACCGAGGCCGGGCCGGTGATCAGCTGCAACCGCCCGCGCGCCCGGCTGAAGATGCACAGCGTCGGCCCGCCGTTGACCGGCGTCGAAGTGAAGATCGCCGGCGATGGTGAAATCTGCGTCCGCGGCGAACTGGTCATGGACGGTTACTGGATGAACGACGCCGAAAGCCACCGCGTGCTGCAGGACGGCTGGCTGCTGACCGGCGATATCGGCCATCTCGACAAGGACGGCCACCTCGTCATCACCGACCGCAAGAAGGACATCATCATCAACGACAAGGGGGATAATGTCGCGCCGCAGCGCGTCGAGGGGATGCTCACCCTGCAGGACGAAATCGCCCAGGCGATGGTGTTCGGTGACAAGCGGCCCTATCTTGTCGGCGTGGTGGTGCCGGAAACCGAATGGGCGCTCGGCTGGGCGCGAGACAAGGGCATGCCCGCCGATCTGGCCGGGCTGGCGCACGAACCCGAATTCCATCGCGCTGTCATGGCCGCCGTCGATCGGGTCAATTCGCGGCTGTCGGTGATCGAAAAGGTCCGCCGCGTCATCGTCGCCGACGAAGCCTTCACCACCGAAAACCAGCAGATGACGCCGTCGCTGAAGATCCGCCGCCATGTGCTGAAACAGGTCTATGGCGAGCGGCTGGAGAAGCTCTACCGCGATTGAACCGTTCCTGAGGCGACTGCGCCGCTCCGGCGTCCGATCCGCGCCGGGCTGTTCGGAATGAAACCGGCGCCGTTCCTGCTCTACACGGCGATCGGCACCTTCGCCTGGACGGCGTTTCTCGGGGTCGCCGGGCATATGCTTGGGGCACGCTATGCGCTGGTCGGTGCCGATGTCAGCCTGGTGTCGAACGCCGTGCTGGCGCTGGCGATCGGCATCTGGCTGGTGCGCGTGCTGCGCTGGCGCCCCGATGCCTGACGCGCCCGGCGCCAGCCGCCGAAACCGGCACGGCCTGTTTGCGCATTTTACACTCGGGCCGACATTTGCCACTCTGGAACGAAACGGGTGCGCCGGCATGTCGGCTGCAGTGGCGGGGGAGAGATCGCATGTCGAAGGGCAAGGTGCTGGTCACCGGGGCGTCGGGCTATATCGCCGGCTTCGTCATCCGCCAGCTGGTTGCCGAAGGCTGGACGGTGCGCGGCAGCGTGCGCAGCCCTGCCAAGGCAGACAGCGTCCGCAAGACGCTCGGCCTGCCCGATCTCGAACTGGTGGCGCTCGACCTGACGTCCGATGCCGGCTGGGCCGCGGCGATGGCGGGGATCAGCCATGTCCAGCACATCGCTTCGCCGATCCCGACCGCCGAGCCCCGGGACCCGCAGACGGTCATCGGCCCGGCGCGCGACGGCGCCCTGCGCGCCGTGAAATTCGCCCATGCCGCCGGTGTGCAGCGGCTCGTGATGACGTCGTCGATGGCCGCCATCGCCTATGGCCACCCCGAACCACGGCCGGTGTTCACCGAAAAGCACTGGACCAACGCCGACAGCCCGGATGCCTATGCGTATATCAAGTCGAAGACGCGCGCCGAACGCGCCGCGCGCGACTGGATGGCGGCGAGCGGCGCCGGCATGGAATTCGTCACGGTCAATCCGGCCGCCGTGCTCGGGCCGGTGCTGGGCGATGATTTCTCGCCGTCGCTGCAGGTCATCCAGAAACTGATGGACGGGTCGCTGCCCGGGCTGCCGCGGCTCGGCTTCGGGATCGTCGATGTTCGCGACGTCGCCGATCTCCATGTGCGCGTGATGACGGCGCCGGCGATGGACGGCGAACGCTTCATCGCTTCGGGCAAATTCCTGTGGATGCGCGACGTCGCCGATATCCTGAAACTGCGCCTCGGTGCCCAGGCCAGGCGCGTGCCGACCCGCGGCCTGCCCGATTTCCTGCTGAAACTGTCGGCGCGCTTCGATCCGACGGTGCGGATGGTGACGCCGGAACTCGGCAAGGTTCGCCAATGTTCGTCGGCCCATGCCGAGGCCGTCCTTGGCTGGCGGCCGCGAGCCGAGGAGGAAACCATCGTCGATACGGCGATGAGCCTGATCGAGCGGGGGCTGGTGAAGGCGTAAACGAAGCCGGGAAACGGGCCTGTCGCCCCCGCCGCCGCTGGCCCTGTCTCACGCCTCGCGGTGCGCCTCGCCCATCCGGCGGATCGCAGCGATCTTGGCGTGGAACGGCGCCCAGTCGTCGCGTTCGGCGATGGCGCTCCACAGCCATTCGACCTCGGCAACCAGCATGGTGCAGGGGTGCGGGTCGTTCCAATAGGGGTGCAGCGGCGGCGCGGCGCACGCATAGGCCCCGATATGGGAACGGAAATCGGCAAAGGCCGCGGTTTCGTAGACCGCGTCGGCGGGGGAAGCGGCGCGACGGCTGCCACCGCGCCAGTCGAACCAGAAGCGATCGGGGTCGATCCGCGATGCCGGCAGCGCAGCCTCGACCGACTGGACGAGCGCGGCATCGGCCTCGACACCGCGCGAGACGACACCCAGCCGGCGCAGCACCGCGGTCGCCTGGGCGATGTGGTAGCGATCGGCAAAGGCCAGCAGCGGCGCCTTCATGTCCTCGAGTTCGCCGACCAGCCGCAGCGCGCCGGCGAGTTGATAGGCATTCCACTGCAGCGCCTCGGCCTGGCGGCCGAAGCTGTAGAGGCCGTGGTGATCGAAATAGGCGGCGGTGAAATCGGGATCCCACAGCGGTGCGAACCGCCACGGGCCGTAATCGAAGCTTTCGCCGGTGATGTTGATGTTGTCGGTATTCAGCACGCCATGGACGAAACCGGCGACCATGAACTGCGCCGCCAGCGTTGCGCCGCCGGAAACGCAATGATCGAGCAGTGCCGCCGCCGGGCTGCGGCCGGTTGCACCGGGGGCATAGTTTTCGAGCGCATAGGCGATCAGGCGATGCATCGCCGCTTCGTCCTTGAGATAGGCGAGGCGCTGGAAGCTGCCATAGCGGATATGGCCGTGGTTGAGCCGCACCAGCACCGCCGACCGCGTCGGCGACGGTTCGTCGGGGCGGTCGAGGCTTTCGCCGGTTTCGATGACCGAGAAGGTTCGCGATGTCGACACGCCGAGCGCTTCGAGCATTTCGGTGGCGAGGATTTCGCGCGCCGCGCCCTTCAGCGTGAGCCGGCCATCGCCGAAACGGCTCCACGGTGTCTGGCCGCTGCCCTTGGTGCCGAGGTCCATCAGCCGGCCGTGGCTGTCGTGCGCCTGTGCGAACAGGAAGCCGCGGCCGTCACCGAGATCGGGGTTGTAGGCGCGGAACTGGTGGCCGTGGTAGCGCAGCGCCAGCGGCTGCGGCAGGCTGCCGGCGAGTGGCTCGAACCGGCCGAAATGCGCCAACCAGGCCGCATCGTCGAGGTGGTCGAGGCCGATCTCGGCAGCGGCGCGATCGTTGCGCCAGCGCAGCCGGGTTTGCGGAAAGGCCGCCGCAGCAACCGGATCGGCGAGGAAGTCCGCCACCGTGTCGATGGCGCGCGCAGGGCGAAAGGTCATGGCCGGGAGGATCAATCGGTGGGGTAGCAGCAGGCGGCACGGACGAAGCGGACGGTTTCGGCTTCGACGCGTGTCGCTGCTTCGGCGGTTTCGGCGAGCAGGATCCGATCGATGGCATCGCCGACGATGTGGTGGGTGAACGATGCCGCCAGCGGGATGTCGATCCCGCCGATGCCGCGGGCGGCAAGGCCGACGGTCATCTGGCGTTCGATCCATTCGGTCGTGGTCGCCTTGGCGGCCTGGAAGAAGGGTTCGGATTCCGGATTGGAGGCCATGGCGGCTTTCGGCCCGACGCCGGAGGCGCGCAGACCGTTTATTGCTTCGGGGCACGGCGCGCCGACGCCCTGCCAGAGGTTGTTGACCCGGCAGAATTCGAAAACGCGCGGGATGATGATACCGGGTTCGAGATCTTCGAGGCGATCGCCCTGTTCCATCGCCTCGATCATCATCCGGCCGTAGCGAACGCCGAGTTCGGCGAGCAGCGCCTTCTTCGAACCGAAATGATAGAAGATCGAACCTTCGGAGACATCGGCCTCGCGAGCGATGTCGGCGGTGCCGGTGGCGGCAAAACCGCGCGACGAAAACAGCATGTGCGCGGCAGCCAGCACCCGCGCCTTGGTTTCGGCCGGGTCGTAGCGCCGCGCACGGGCATCGACGCGGGCTGCATCGGGCACGGTGCGGCCGGCCGGCGCACGGGCCGGTTTCATCTTGTCACGATCGACGGCGCGCGTTGCCACCTCGGCTGTTCTTTCCTATCCCTACCCAAGGGGTCCTATACCGTCGTAATTTCGTCCGAGTCAAAACCGAGCGCGGATCAGAAGTCCCGAAGCAGGAACGCGCATCATGGTTGTAGTGCTCCCGCCTGACAATCCGGTCCCGGGGCCCGACCGCGCGGCTTCGCTTGCGGTTGCCGACAGCTGGCAGGACGGCTGGTTCTGGTCGGCGGACGGCATCCGACTGCACTGGCGCGAACGCCCCGGCCCGGCGTCGCGGCCGACGATCCTCTGCCTGCCCGGCCTGACGCGCAATGCCAGTGATTTCGCCGACTTCGGCGATCGGTTGGCGGGGCGGTTCCGGGTAATCGCCGTCGATCTGCGCGGCCGCGGCGAATCGGCATGGCCAAAGGATTCGCTCACCTACGTTGCCATGTCGTACCTCCACGACATCGGCCGGCTGGTGGCGGCGGCGGCGATCGGCCGCTGCATCGTGGTCGGATCGTCGGTGGGCGGCCTGCTGGCGCTGCAGATGACGACAGCGCACCGGCCGCGCATGGCCGGCGTGATCCTCAACGACATCGGGCCCGATGTCGAACCGGCCGGGCTGCAGCGCCTGCGCGGGCTGGTCGGACGGTCCGGCAACTGGCCGACCTGGCTGCACGCGGCGCGCGATTTCCAGCGCAAGCACGGCGCCATTCATCCGAACTGGGGCCTGCCCGACTGGCTGGCCTTCGCCAAGCGATTGTGCCGGCTGGCGCCATCGGGGCGGATCATCCTCGATTACGATCCGCGCATCGCCGATCCGTTCCGCCTGCCGCAGGTCGATCATGGCACCGATTACTGGGCGGCGTTCGCCAGCCTCGCCGGGCTGCCGGTGCTCAGCCTGCGCGGGCAGCACTCCGATGTGCTGACGGCAGCGACCCAGGCGCGGATGCAGGCGGCGCTGCCGGATTTGCGGGTGGTCGAGGTGCCCGGCGTCGGCCATGCTCCGATGCTCGACGAGCCGGTGGCCGTCGCGGCGATCGAGGGTTTTCTCGATACCGATTGGGGAGACGCGACATGACGATGCGCAATGTCTGGCGGCTGGTGCGGCGGCCGGTCGGCGATATCGCCGATGGAGACCTGCAGTACACGCAGGAAGCGCTGCCGGCGCTGGCGGAGGGCCAGTTCGTACTGCGCGTCACCTATCTGTCGCTCGATCCGACCAACCGCATCTGGATGAGCGACCAGGAGCAATATATGCCGCCGGTCGAAATCGGCGCCGCGATGCGCGGCGGCGTCTGTGGCCGGGTCGTCGAAAGCCGCAAGGACGGCGTCGCGGTGGGCGATCTGTTCGCCGGCCTTGGCGAATGGGCCGATCTGATGGTCAGCGATGGCACCGGGCTCAGCCGCCTTCCCGAAATTCCCGGTATTCCGCTCGCTGCGGCCTTCGGCACGCTGGGCCTGGTCGGGCCGACCGCCTATTTCGGTTTGCTCGATATCGGCCAGCCGAAGCCGGGCGAGACGCTGGTGGTTTCGGCGGCGGCCGGCGGGGTCGGCCAGATCGTCGGCCAGATCGGCAAGATCAGGGGCTGCCGGGTGATCGGCATCGCCGGCGGCGCTGCGAAATGCGCCTATGTCGTCGATGAACTCGGCTTCGATGCCTGCATCGACTATAAATCGCAGGACGTGGGCACCGAACTCGATCGGCTTGCCCCCGAAGGCATCGATATCGATTTCGAACAGGTCGGCGGTGACATCATGGTCGCGGTGCTGCAGCGCATGCGCTGGTTCGGGCGGATTCCGCTGTGCGGGCTGATATCGGGCTACAACGCCACGGATGCTGCCGAACCGCCGGGCCTCTGGACCCAGATGCTGATGCGCCGGCTGACGGTGCGCGGCTTCATCGTGACCGACTTCGCGGCTCGCTTCGGCGAAAGCGGCATGGCGCTCGCCGGCTGGATGCTGGAGGGCCGGCTGAAGACCCGGCAGGATATCCGCCCGGGCCTCGAAAACGCCGCGACGGCGGTGCGGGACCTTTATACCGGCGGCAATTTCGGCAAGCTGCTGGTCGAGGTGACACCTCCGTGACATTTGGCGTTCTGAATTTACAGTAATGATAATATATATCAGCCACCGATCAATTCGCCGGCGGCGGCATGTGATGAAGTATCATTGACATTAATCAAACGTCATCTTGGTCTATCACACGATATTCATTGTTTGTGCGACATGTTGTCAGGGTCATTGTCATGCAAGTGTCGCGCAATCCGATCTTGTCTGTCACGCAACCGCCGTACTGCGAAGCTCCAAACCGATTGGGGAGCTTCTATCGTGAAAACCATCTATCTGCTCGGCGCTGCTGCTGGCGCGCTGTTCGCCACGGCTGCCGTCGCGGCGCCGACTATCGCTGCCATTCCGGGCGTCAAGAACATCATCGTCATCATCAACGATGGCAGCGGCAACACCGTCTATGACGCCGCTCGCATGTACAAGGGTGCGCCGCTGACCACCGACGGCGCCGGTTTCCGCCGGGTACAGCTTTCGACCTATCCGCTGCGCGAAGATCGCGTTCCCGACAGCATCTACAGCAGCGACGGCACCTTCATCAACGGCGTGCTGCAGGACAACAACACCCCGCTGGGCCTCGCACAGCAGGCGTCGGTTGTTTACGATACTGCCAAATTCTGGGACACGACGCCGGTTGCCGGCCGCAACCTCGCCACCCCCGGCAACCCCACCGGCACGATCGCCGGCGGCTCTTTTGCCAGTGGCTACCAGGCTTATCCGGCCGGCTTCCTGGGTTATGAATGGAGCCGCTACGCCCATCCGGATTCCGGCAACACGGCTTCGTCGCTCGCTTCGGGCGTCCGCAGCTACAACAACTCGATCAACGTCGACGGCGCCGGCACGCCGAGCGTGACCCTGGTCGACCTGATCGACGCCGCGGCTCTGGTCGGCAAGACCACCGGCATCGTTTCGACGGTGCAGTTCGGAGACGCCACCCCGGCCGCCATGGGCGGCGCGCACAATATCGCTCGTGCC
This sequence comes from Sphingomonadales bacterium, assembly GCA_038210855.1. Classification (GTDB taxonomy): domain Bacteria; phylum Pseudomonadota; class Alphaproteobacteria; order Sphingomonadales; family Sphingomonadaceae; genus Sandarakinorhabdus. Next base: position 11,787 of record JBBQWE010000027.1, read on the forward strand.
AACCGGACCCAGATCGCTGCCGAGCTGTTTTCGACCGGCCGCCTCGATGTCATCGGCGGCACCGGCAACCCGGATTTCGACAACAATGGCGTGGCGCGCACGACCCCCAATCACTCGTGGATCACCGCGGCGCATTGGGCGGACCTGAAGAACAAGACCAACACCACCGGTCTCAACGCGCTGAAGTGGCCGCTGCTGCAGCAGCGTGCCGACAACCAGAAGCTTGCCACCGGTCAGATGAAGCCGCCGCGTCGCGTCGCGATGATCATGCGCGGCTTCGACAGCCACCAGTACAACCGTGCCGGCGTCTCGACGAACCCGACGCTGCACGAAGTCTATGATCCGGCGCGCGACTTGCCGGACTGCGTCACGAACAACGTTCCCGTCGGTCCCGGCGTTGCCTGCCAGCAGCCGCCGCAGGCCAACGTGCCGACCCAGGCCGAACTGACGCTCGCCGCGCTCAATGTCGTCGGTCGTCAGGGCAAGGGTTTCTTCATGATGTCGGAAGCCGGCGCCGTCGATCGTGCCGAACATGGCAACAGCACGGCGCGCATGATCGAGGAACAGCTGGCGTCGGAAAACACCGTCCAGGCCGTCATCGATTGGGTCAATCGCGCCGATACGGCCGCGACCTGGGAAAACACCCTGCTGATCGTCACTGCCGATCATGACCACCTGCTTTATGGTCCGCAGGCCGACACGGTGCCGTTCCAGCCGCTGGAAGACAAGGGCGCCGGCAAGACCCCGGGCAACAAGTGGTTCGGCCCGAACCACGGCACCGGTCTGGTTCCGCTGCTCGCTTATGGCAAGGGCGCCGACGCCATTGCCGCACTGGCGACCCAGATCGACGACACCGGGATCGATCTCGTCAACCCGACCGACGGCAAGTCATATCACCTGGGCTATGGCGCCTACACCGATCAGCCGACCGTCGGCGCGGTTCTCAAGCTGACCGCCCAGAACGCCAACTGATCCGCCAGAGGATCGGTTCGGCCGTGCCGCCCGCGGTGGCACGGCCGAACCCCCGATCGCCATCGAAACAAAGGATATCGCAATGATCCGCACGATTGCCACTTTCGCCATCGCCGCGCTTGCCGCGACGAGCGCCGCTGCCGCCGGCTTCACCGGCACTTTTGCCAAGGATAACGGCAAGGCCGGTTTCTACTTCGTCGTCACCGCGCCGACGACGGTCACCATCACCAGCACCGGCTTTGCCGCCGGCGGTTTCGACCCGGTCCTGTCGCTGTACGACAACACCGGGTTCCAGATCGATTTCAACGACGATCAGGCCGATGGCGTCAGCGATTCGCTGCTGACCGGCGAATTCGCCAAGGGCAAGTACACGGTGTTCCTGACCCAGTACGACAATGTCGGCCCGGCCTCGCTCGGCCTGCCGTTCAACTATGACGACCAGCCCGATTTCCGCGGCGGCTTCATCGATTCGACCGGCAGCCAGCGCACCGGCGGCTGGGCGATCGACATCAGCGGCGCCGCCGTTTCCGGCGCGGTTCCGGAACCGTCGAGCTGGGCGATGCTGGTCGTCGGCTTCGGTCTCGTCGGCGCCGCTGCGCGTCGCCGTTCGTCGGTGGCTGCGGCCTGAACTGCCTGATCGCAACACCACGCGATCATGATGAAGACGGCCGGGGGTAGCCTGCCCCCGGCCGGTTTTCGTAGCGATTTGTTCGAGCGTCCGCCAGATCGCTGCAGGTCCGCAAGCCTCCTGCCTCCGGCGGCTGGCCCCTGCGTGCCTGCCGCCGAAGATTTCAGACCCTTTGCTGCAGTCAATGAAAACGACACTCACGTCATCCCAAACGGCAGCAGCTCGCGAAAGACGGCGATTGGCGGCTTGTCCGGTACGCTGCGACCGGCGCGCAGCAGGAAAGCGTCTTCAACGATGCAGGCCTGTTGCTCGATGCCATAATCGGCGAAGGGCTTGCCCGGAACGAGGGTATAGCCATAGCGCGCAAACGGCGGCCGGCGCAGCGCCAGATGGCCGCCCGCCTGCACTTGCCATACATGCGTCATTTCGTGGATGAAGTGCGCCTGCGTGCCCAGCGGCTGCACGCTGAAATCGGCGCACCAGTTGAAGCCATTGGGATGGCACCAGATATGGCCGTCGGGCGCCATCGTCACCCACCACGGGTGCAATGCCCAGAATTTCGCGCAGCGGATGCTGGCGCGATCGGGTTCGACGGCCGTGCCGAACACCGATGCCGCCAGCGCGACCTCGCCCGGCGTCAACGCCCGCACGCGGGGGCGCGCATCGATCACCGGGTATGCCCGGCGTGCGGATCGGGCGCCGCATCGCCGGCCGCCCGGACGGCGGCCGTGACGGAGACTTGCGCGCCGCTGGCAAACACCAGGGTGAGCGTCAACGATGTCGCACCCCGGGCGAGGCCGAAGATCATCAGATGCTTGCCGCCGGGCGCAAGCGCGACATCGGTGGCGGCCGGCACCGGCACCATCGCCAGTTTCTGCATGCGCATCACGCCGCCGGCCATGGTCATTTCGTGAAGCTCGATGCGCACGCCGGGCGCGCGCACCGCGGTCAGACGATCGGGCTGGCCGCCGCCGCTGATGGCGAGATAGCCTGCCGATGGCCGCCCCGGCACCGGGTTGCGCCGGATCCATCCTGCTGCGGCGCGCGGCGGCCGGCGGTCCCAGGCTTCCTGCACGGCCGCGGGCGGCGCTGCCGTGGCCGGCGGCGCTGCCGTGGTGGGGACCGGAATCATTGCCACCGCCATGGCTGCCAGCGCGGCGCTGCGGCGGATTGCGAGCGAAAACATCATCCTGGAACTCCTGTGGCCGGCGTCCTGTCGGCACGGCGCTCGGCCGCCGTCAACCGCGGCAGACCGATCGCTCGCGAGACACGGCGTCGAAACTATTGAACCGGCCCGGCGGAACCCTATTTGACACTTCGCAACCGGCAACCCTGGGACGAAGGGTCGCGCTGCCTGTCTTGCAGGGGCGCGGCCGAACGGGCCCTGAACAAAGACAAGGAATACAGCATGGCAAAGGTCATCGGCATCGATCTCGGCACCACCAACAGCTGTGTGGCGGTGATGGAAGGGGCGGCACCCAAGGTCGTCGAAAATGCCGAAGGCGCGCGCACGACGCCGTCGCAGGTCGCCTTCACCAAGGACGGCGAACGCCTCGTCGGCCAGCCGGCAAAGCGCCAGGCGGTCACCAACCCCGAAAACACCGTCTTTGCCGTAAAGCGCCTGATCGGTCGTCGTTTCGACGATCCGATGACCCAGAAGGACGCCGGCCTCGTTCCCTATCGCATTGCGCGCGGCCCCAATGGCGATGCCTGGGTCGCTGCCGGCGGCGAGGATTACAGCCCTTCGCAGATCAGCGCCTTCATCCTGCAGAAGATGAAGGAAACTGCCGAGGCCTATCTCGGTGAAACCGTGACGCAGGCGGTAATCACCGTGCCGGCTTATTTCAACGACGCCCAGCGCCAGGCCACCAAGGACGCCGGCAAGATCGCCGGGCTGGAGGTGCTGCGCATCATCAACGAACCGACCGCGGCTGCGCTGGCCTATGGCCTCGACAAGAAGATCGAAGCCAAGACCGTGGCGGTGTACGACCTTGGCGGCGGCACCTTCGACGTGTCGGTGCTCGAGCTTGGCGACGGCGTTTTCGAGGTCAAGAGCACGTCGGGCGACACCTTCCTCGGCGGCGAGGATTTCGACGCCAAGGTGGTGGAATTTCTCGCAGCCGATTTCCGCAAGATCGAAGGCATCGATCTGACCAAGGACAAGCTCGCCCTGCAGCGCCTCAAGGAAGCTTCCGAAAAGGCCAAGATCGAGCTGTCGTCGTCGGCGACCACCGAAGTGAACCTGCCCTTCATCACCGCCGATGCGACCGGGCCGAAGCACCTCGTCAAGTCGATCAGCCGTACCGATCTGGAAAGGCTGGTGCTCGACCTTATCGAACGGACGCGCAAGCCATGCCTCGATGCGATCAAGGAAGCCGGCGTCAAGGCGTCGGACATCGACGAGGTCATCCTGGTCGGCGGCATGACGCGGATGCCGCGGGTGCGGGCCTTCGTGAAGGAATTGTTCGGCAAGGAACCCAACACCAGCGTCAACCCCGATGAAGTCGTCGCCATGGGCGCCGCCATCCAGGCCGGCGTGCTGCAGGGCGATGTCAAGGACGTGCTGCTGCTCGATGTGACGCCGCTGTCGCTGGGCATCGAAACGCTGGGCGGGGTCTTCACCCGGATGATCGATCGCAACACGACCATCCCGACCAAGAAGTCGCAGACCTATTCGACCGCCGATGACAACCAGTCGGCCGTCACCATCCGCGTCTTCCAGGGCGAACGCGAAATGGCGGCGGACAACAAGATGCTGGGCCAGTTCGACCTTGTCGGCATTCCGCCGGCGCCGCGCGGCGTGCCGCAGATCGAAGTGACCTTCGATATCGATGCCAACGGCCTTGTCGCGGTCAACGCCAAGGACCGCGGCACCGGCAAGGAACAGCAGATCCGCATCCAGCCATCGGGCGGCCTTTCCAAGGACGACATCGAACAGATGGTGAAGGACGCCGAAAAGTTCGCCGAGGAAGACAAGAAGCGCCGCGAAGTCGCGGAAAGCCGCAACCAGGGCGACAGCCTTGTCCATTCGACCGAACGCCAGCTTGCCGAACATGGCGACAAGGTAACGGCTGAAGTGAAGGCCGAGATCGAAGCGGCGATCGCCGACCTGAAGGGCGTTCTGGACGGCGGCGACGCCGGCGCGATCACTGCCGGGACGCAGGCGCTTGGCCAGGTGGCGATGAAGCTGGGCGAGGCGATGTATGCCGCGCAGCAGGCCGAAGCTTCGCCGGGTGCGGAAGGCCCGAAGGACGACAATGTCGTCGACGCCGAATTTTCGGATGTCGAGGACGATCGCAAGTAACGACAGAAGCGCTCCTTCCGTTTTCGGCAGGGGCGCTTCTTCTCTCCCCTCCCGCTCGCGGGAGGGGTCGGGGGTGGGTTCGGGTGTCCGGGTGAAGCTTTGCCGTTGCAGGCGGCGCTTCCCACCCCCGGCCCCTCCCGCAAGCGGGAGGGGGGCATAACGGCCGATGGCAACCGAAACCGATTATTACGAGCTTTTGCAGTGCGAACGCGGCGCCGATGACGCCACGTTGAAATCGGCGTATCGCCGGCTGGCGATGCAGTGGCACCCCGATCGCAACCCGGGCAACCCCGATGCCGAACACAAGTTCAAGGCACTGAACGAAGCCTATGACGTTCTGAAGGATCCGCAGAAGCGCGCGGCCTATGATCGGTTCGGCCATGCCGCTTTCCGCCAGGGCGGCGGCGGCAGTGGCGGCGCGCAGGATTTCGGCGGCTTTGCCGACATTTTCGAAAACATCTTCGGCGAATTCATGGGCGGCGGCGGTGGCCCCCGCCAGCGCCGCGGCCCCAATCGCGGCCAGGATCTGCGCTACGACCTTGAACTGACGCTGGAAGAGGCCTTTGCTGGCAAGGCCGCCACCCTGCAGGTCGAAGTTGCCGCCGCCTGCGAACCGTGCGGCGGATCGGGCGCCAAGCCCGGCACTTCGGCGCGTACCTGCCAGGCCTGCGGCGGCCAGGGCCGGGTCGGCATGCGCCAGGGCCTGTTCATGGTCGAACGCACCTGTCCGACCTGCCACGGCACCGGCCAGACCATCGCCGATCCGTGCGACAGCTGCCGCGGCGCCGGCCGCGTCGAACGCCAGAAGAACCTCAACGTCAACATTCCGCCGGGCGTCGACGACGGCACTCGCATCCGGGTTTCGGGCGAGGGCGAGGCCGGCAGTCGCGGCGGTCCGCCCGGCGACCTGTATATCTTCGTCAATCTGAAGGCGCACCGCATCTTCAAGCGCGAGGGCACCACCTTGTTCTGCGTCGTGCCGGTATCGATCACCACGACGGCGCTGGGCGGGGAAATCGAAGTCCCCGGCCTCGACCGCGAAGTGGCCGTGGTGCGCGTGCCGCACGGCACCCAGACCGGCAAGCAGTTCCGGGTACGCGGCCGCGGCATGCCGGCGCTGAACGGCGGCGCGCCGGGCGGCGGATTCGGCGATCTGGTCGTGCAGATCGAAGTCGAAACGCCGGTCAAGCTGACCAAGCGCCAGCGCGAACTGCTGGAGGAGTTCCAGACGATCGAAGCCAGCGAAGGCGGCGCCAACACGCCGCGCCAATCCGGCTTTTTCGACAAGCTGAAGGACGTCTGGAACGAATTGACCGATTGATCACCGGCCGTGCCGGGCACGCGGGGCACGCGGGGCACGCCGCAGCGGCCGGGCCGGGGCCATCGTCCGGACGGTCGATTGGCGAGTGGCGGCAACGCAAATACACGCATTTGCGTGCAATTACCGTCATCGGGCGCTGCGTTGCCGGGCATTGCCGGCCGGACCGCCGAAGATAGCGATGGCGGAGCGCTGCAACACCTGCGTTGTCGCGACAGCGGTGCTTCCCCCGCGGCGTCGTCGTCCCGCCGCCTGTCGTCACTCGAAAAAAGCGAAATGTCCGCCCGATGAAGCTTGTTTCCCTCGTTGCAGCCGCTGGGCTGTTTGCCGCCGCCGCGCCGGCTGCGGCTGTCACCTTTGTTCGGTACCAGCTCGCAACAACCAGCGGCGGCATAGCTGCAACGTTCGTGCTCACCGCGACGGGTTTTCTTCGGCCCACCGGGTCGCTGCAGCCGTTGGAAGTCACGAACTGCCGCGTGACCCGCCCGCGCAACACGTTGTGCGTCTCGCCGATCGAATATTTCGTGGACAACTACGGCAATGATTCGTTTCTGCTGACAACGCGAACCCGGACCCGAACCTTTCCGCCGGTCGTGTTCCGGTTCAGCGGCGGCGCCATCGGCCAATTCGGCACGTTTACCGCCAGCGATGCCACGCTGGTGATCTCCGAGGCATCCGCACCGGCAGGGGGCGTACCGGAACCGGCAAGCCGGGCGATGCTGATCACCGGCTTCGGCCTGACCGGGGCAGCGCTGCGCCGCTGCCGCACGGCCTCGGTGGCACCTGCGGCCTGATGGCCGGGCCGGCCGGTGTCGTTGCGGCGTGTGCGGCGGCACGGCCCGGTAGCCAATGCCGCCGCGACGTGCCAAAGCGCGCGTTTTCGCGGATGGACACTGCCCGATGATCGATGCCGAATGGTGGGATTACGACGACGCCGATGAGCTTGCCGAGGCGGTTGCGGGCGATGTCGGCTTCATCGTCGAACAGGCACTGGAAGCGCGCGGCCGCGCCATCGTCGCTTTTCCGGGGGGTGAAACGCCCCGGGCCGCGCTGGAACTGCTGGCGGCGCGCAAGATCGAATGGGCGGATGTGACGATCGTGCCGACCGATGACCGGCTGGTGCCGCCGACCGACCCGGCTTCCAACGTCGGGATGCTGGCCCGGCTGTTCCTGCCGAAAAAGGCGCGCGTCGTGCCGCTGGTCGCCGGGGAGAAGGATGCCGTTGCCGCCGGGCGCGCTGCCGATGACCGGCTGGCGGCGCTGGAATGGCCGCTCGATCTTGCCTGGCTGGGCGTCGGCGCCGATGGCCATGTTGCCTCGATCTTCCCGGGGCCGGATTTCGACGCAGCGCTGAACGGCCCCAAGGCGCGGCGGGCGATTGGCGTTCGCCCCGATCCGCGGCCGGCGAATGTGCCGGTGGACAGGGTGACGCTGACCAAGGCGGCGCTGGTGTCGGCGCGGGTGGTGACGCTGGTGCTGACCGGCAACGACAAGCGCAGCATGGTCGAAAAGGCACTGAAGGACGGCGCTGCCAGCGCGCTGCCGATCGGCCGCCTGCTTGCCGATCTCGACATGGACATCGACATTCACTGGTGCCCGTGAACGCCCGTCAGCCGGCGAGCATCGGCCCCAGCGGCCGGCCGCCGAACAAATGGACATGGAGGTGCGGCACTTCCTGATGGGCATCGATCCCGGCGTTGGCGAGCAGCCGATAGCCGGGCGCCTCCAGCCCCAATTGCCGCGCCACGGCGCCGACAGCGCGAACGAAGCCGGCAATTTCGGCATCGCTGCCGCGGGCCGAAAAATCCGCCCAGCTGCGCCAGGCCCCGCGCGGGATGACCAGCACATGGATCGGCGCCTGCGGGGCGATGTCGTGGAAGGCCACGGCGAAATCATCCTCGTAGACTCGCCGCGACGGGATTTCGCCGCGCAGGATCCGCGCGAAAATGTTGCCGCTGTCATAATCCCCGAGCGCTTCGACCGGCATAACGTCCTCCCTGCGTGGCCGCCGACCCTAGGGCGGCCCGGCGGCGTAGGGAAGCGGGGTGGCGGTGCGGCTGGCGCTGGCGCCGGTTTCGACCTATTCGGCCAGCGTGCCGGAACCGCTCGTCGCCACTGATCTTGCCTGTCGCCGCGGCGGCCGGACGTTGTTCGACGGCCTCGGCTTTCGGGTCGATCCGGGCGGTGCGCTGTGCCTCGAAGGCCCCAATGGCAGCGGCAAGTCGAGCCTGTTGCGCCTGCTCGCCGGGCTGCTGGCGCCGGCGAGCGGCAGTGTCATCGGCGGCGGGCGGCGAACCTATCTCGGCCATGACGTGGCGCTGAAGTCCGGGCTGACACTGGCTGCCGATCTCGGCTTCTGGGCCAGGCTCGATGGCGGGTCGGCGCGGCTGACGGCGGCGATGGCAGCGATGAACGTCGCCGGGCTGGCGCAAGTGCCGTGCCGGCAGCTGTCGTCGGGGCAACGCCGCCGCGCCGGGCTGGCGCGGGTGCTTGCCGCCGGCGCCGATTGCTGGCTGCTCGACGAGCCGACGCAGGGCCTCGACACTGCATCCGCCGCGCTGCTGGCCAGCGCCATGGCGGCGCACCGCGCCAGCGGCGGCATGATCGTCACTGCCGGCCATGGCGACATCGGCCTTGCCGGCCCGCAAATCGTCCGGCTCGGCTGATGTTCTGGCGACTGATCCGACGCGACCTGCTGCTGATCGCGCGATCGCCGGCGCTGTGGCTGCCGGTGATCTTCTTCGTTCTGGTCGCTGCGATCTTTCCCTTCGCCGTCGGCCCCGATGCCCGGCTGCTGGCGCGCATCGCGCCGGGCATCTTGTGGGTCGCGGCGCTGCTCGCCGCGCTGTTGCCCGTTGAAACGCTCGTCGCTCCCGATGTCGCCGATGGCACCATCGACCAGCTTGCCGCGCGCGGCATCGCCATGGAGCTTGTTGCCGCCGCGCGCATCGTCGCGCATTGGATGGGCTTTGCGGTGCCGCTGCTGCTGGCGCTGCCGGTCGCCGGAGTCCTTGTCGGCATCGATGCCGCCGCCGGCTGGCGGCTGGCACTGGCGCTGCTGATCGGCACCCCGGCACTCGCCGCCCTCGGCGTCGTCGCTGCCGCACTGACCGCCAGCCTGCGCGGCGGCGGCGCAATCGCCGGTCTCATCATCCTGCCACTGGCACTGCCGGTGCTGATCTTCGGCGTCGGCGCCGATGCGCCGGGCGCCCTGCGCCTGCTCGCCACCGCCAGCCTCGTCATCGTGGCGCTGGCGCCGTTCGCTGCGGGGGCGGCTTTGCGGCAGGAGTAGGGGGAAGTTGCCTCCGGCGGCTGGGGCCGTGGGCCCCAGACCCAATCCTTGTTTCGGTTCAAGCACTTGCTGTGGATTTTGTGCGCGGCATGAATGAAGCGGGGTTTGGGGCCCGAGGCCGCAGCCGCCGGAGGCCATCTTGCTCTCTGCTTTCCAAGCCAACCGTGCGCCCCTAAACGGCGCCATGTCCGCAGCGCCGCATCGATTTGCCTTTCCGGCGTTGCTTGGCGGCAATCTGGCGCTGGCGTTCGGGCCGCTGATGGTGCGGCTGTCCGATGTCGCGCCGGTGGCGTCGGCGTTCTGGCGGCTGGCGCTGGCGTTCGTGCCGATCCTGGTCATCGCCCGGCTGATGGCGCGGCCGGCGGCGATGGCGGTACCCGGGCAGCCGAGGCGAATCCTGTGGCTGGGTGCTTTTGCCGGATTTGCCTTTGCTGCCGATCTCGCGGTCTGGCACCTCGGCATCTTGCGCACCACGCTGGCCAATGCGGCGCTGCTTTCCAATGCTGCCAGTTTCCTGCTGCCGATCTGGGGGATCGTGGCGCTCGGCCATCGGCCGACGCGGCCGGCGCTGGCTGCCATCGGCCTGGCACTGCTGGGAACGCTGCTGCTGGTCGGGCAGAGTGCCGAGGTCGGTGCGCGGAATCTCGCCGGCGATGTGTTCTGCCTGGTCGCGGCACTGCTCTATACGGCGTACCTGATTCTGGTCGATCGTCTGCGCGGTTCGGTCGGCGCCTTCCCGATTCTCGCCATGGCGACCGGGTTCGGCGCGGCGGCGCTGCTGCCGGTGGCGCTGCTGGCGTCGCCGGGAGCGTTCTGGCCGGGTGACTGGACGCCGTTGCTGCTGCTGGCGCTGGGCAGCCAGGTCATCGGCCAGGGGTTGATCGTGTTCGCCGTCGGCCATCTGCGGCCGCTGGTCGTCGGTCTCGCCTTTCTGACCCAGCCGGTGATCGCCGCGGCGATCGGCAGCGTGCGGTTCGGCGAGGTGCCGGGGCCGGTGGAACTTGCCGGCGCGCTGCTGGTGCTGGTCGCGCTGGTGCTGGTGCGGCTGCCGGCGGGGAAGCCCGCGCCGCCGGTGGACGGCCCCTGATCGATTCGATCGATCACCGAAGCGGCGATCGGCTGTTCTATTTTACATATTTTACGGTTTGCGAGAAAATCGGCGCCTCCGGACGACCTCCAGACCAGCGCACTGATCGATTCTTTCGATTTCAAAGAGCAGCAGATGCCGCGGTGTAGCAGCATCGGGCCGTGTAGGAAAATCGAAGCATCGTTGCAGCGGCCACGACAAGATGGGGTCTGGGGCCCACGGCCCCAGCCGCCGGAGGCCCGCTACTTCGCCTTCTTGACTGCCACTTTCTTGGCTGCCGGCTTATTCACCGCCTTCGCGGCTGCCGGCTTATTCACCGCCTTCGCGGCTGGCGGCTTATTCACCGCCTTCGCGGCTGGCGGCTTTTTCACCGCCTTCGCGGCTGGCGCTTTTTTTGCCGGTGCCTTGCGGGCCGGTTTCTTGCCCGGTTTCGGCGGCAGTGCGGCGCGGGCGTCGATCAGGGCAGCGGCGGCGTCGGCAGTGATGGCCATGCCGTCCTCGCCTTTGGGAATGGTGGCGTTGGTGGTGCCGTCGGTGACATATTGGCCGAAACGGCCGGCCATCAGGCGCATGGCGCTGCCGGTGGCCGGATGGGTGCCGATTTCGCGCAACGGGGCGGCGGCGGTGCGGGCGCGCGGGCCGGCAGCGGCGGCTTCGGCGAGTTTGACGACGGCGGCGTTCATGCCGGTTTCGAAGACTTCGAGGCTGTTCGAAAGGCGGGCGTATTTGCCGGCGTGTTTCAGATAGGGGCCATATTGGCCGATGCTGGCGATGATCGGTTCGGCGGTTTCGGGGTGGGTGCCGATGGTGCGCGGCAGGCCGAGCAGCAGCAGCGCGGTCGGCAGGTCGTCGGGCCCGGCGACGGGCATGTCCTTGGGGATGGAGGCGCGCGGCGGCTTTTCGCCGTCCTTGCCTTCGCCGCGCTGGACAAAGGCGCCGAAGCGGCCGGAACGCAGCGTGACGGGCTCGCCGCTGGCCGGATCGAGGCCGAGCAGCAGCGGCCCGGCCGCTTCGGCGGCGCCGCCGTCGCCGGCAAACTGGCGGGTGTAGCGGCATTCGGGGTAGTTGGAGCAGGCGACAAAGGCCCCGAACTTGCCGGTTTTGAGGCTCAGACGCCCGTTGCCGCAGGTCGGGCAGGCGCGCGGATCGCCGCCATCGGCACGCGCCGGGAACAGCATCGGCGCCAGGAATTCGTCGAGCGCGACGGTAACGTCGGACGGCCGAAGTTCGAGAATTTCCTTGGTCCGCGGTTCGAAATCGCCCCAGAATTCGCGCAGCACGGTGAGGTAATCGAGCCCGCCGGCCGATACATCGTCGAGCCGCGTCTCGAGATCGGCGGTATAGTCGTAACCGACATATTTTTCGAAATAGCGTTCGAGGAAAGCGGTGACGAGGCGACCCTTTTCCTCGGCAAAGAAACGGTTCTTTTCGACACGGACATAGGCGCGATCGCGCAGCGTCTGCAGGATCGAGGCATAGGTCGACGGCCGGCCGATGCCGAGCTCTTCGAGCCGCTTGACCAGCGAGGCTTCGGAAAACCGCGGCGGCGCTTCGGTGAAATGCTGTTTTGCCGCAACGTCCTGCACCGGGCAGGCCTCGCCCTGGGTCAGCCGCGGCAGGCGGCGGCCGTCGTCATCGTCATTGTCCGACGCAACATCCTCCGCAGTTTCGGTATAGACCGCGAGAAAGCCCGGCGCGAGCAGCACCTGGCCGGTGGCGCGCAAGGCCATGGTGCCGCCGGCATCGATCAGGTCGACACTGGTGCGTTCCAGCCGGGCACTGGCCATCTGGCTGGCGACGGCGCGTTTCCAGACGAGTGCATAAAGGCGATCGGCATCGCCGACGGGCAGTTTCGGCGGCCGGGCGAACAGGTCGGTCGGGCGGATCGCCTCGTGCGCTTCCTGGGCGTTCTTGGCCTTGGTGGCATAGTGGCGCGGCTTTTCGGGAAGCACGTCGGGGCCGTCGCCATAATCTTCGGCGATGACCTTGCGGACCGCGGCGATGGCTTCGCCGGCCATCTGCACGCCATCGGTTCGCATGTAGGTGATGCGGCCGTCTTCATAGAGGTTCTGGGCGACGCGCATCGTGTGGCTGGCGTTGAAGCCGAGCTTGCGCGCTGCCTCCTGCTGCAGCGTCGAAGTGGTGAACGGCGCATAGGGGTTGCGGGTCGCGGGCTTGGTTTCGACGGTGCGCACCGTGAAATGACCGGCAGCGACGGCGTCGCGCGCGGCATGGGCGGCGGCCTCGCTGGCAAGATCGAAGCGATCGAGCTTCTTGCCCGCCAGCATCGTCAGCCGCGCCGGAAACGCCTGGCCGGCGGCCGACGCCATCGCCGCATCGATCGTCCAGTATTCACGGGCGACATGGGCTTCGATCTCGCGTTCGCGTTCGACGACAAGGCGCAGCGCCACCGATTGCACGCGGCCGGCGCTCTTGGCGCCGGGCAGCTTGCGCCACAGCACCGGCGACAGGGTGAAGCCGACGAGGTAATCGAGCGCGCGGCGAGCCCGATAGGCATCGATCAGATCGTCATCGAGGGCGCGCGGCCGCTGCATGGCAGCGGTGACGGCGGATTTGGTGATTTCGTTGAAGGTGACACGCTGGGCACCGCCCTTGGGAAGTGCCTTGCGCGATTTCAGATATTCGAGAAGGTGCCACGAGATGGCTTCGCCCTCGCGATCGGGGTCGGTGGCGAGGATGACGGTTTCGGCGCGTTTGGCAGCATCGGTGATCGCCTTCAGCTGCTTGGCCCGGTCGCCCGAAACTTCCCACGACATGGCGAAATCTTGCGATGGATTGACCGAACCATCGCGCGCGGCGAGATCGCGGACATGGCCGAAGCTGGCAAGGACTTCATAATCCGACCCCAGATATTTGTTGATGGTCTTCGCCTTGGCCGGCGATTCAACGACAACGAGTTGCATGACAGCGGGGTGCTTCCTCGGGACTCACGTACACACGCGAGGGTGGCGGGGCGATGCCCGACCGGTCAAGGCCCTGCAAGCGGCTTGATGCGCGCAGGGGGGCGCCTAGACCAGCGCCACCCGCCCGCCGGCGTGGCGGACGAGGCGGCCGGCGATTTCGAGATCGAGGAGGACGCTCGCCACCGCGGCCGGGGACAGGCCGGACTGGCGGACGATCTCGTCAACGGGGGCCGGAGTCGGCGACAGCAGTGCCGTCACTTCGGCATGGGCGGCATCGCCGGCGTCTTCGTCGATGGTGACTGCCGCCGGCTCGGCGGCCCGGAAGCGCAGGCCGAGCTGCGGCCCGGTGCCGAAGCTCGACAAGGCTTCCAGCACATCGGCGGCGCTCTGCACCAGTGTCGCGCCTTCGCGGATCAACTGGTTGCACCCTTGCGCGCGCGGATCGAGCGGCGAGCCTGGGATCGCCATCACCTCGCGGCCCATTTCGGCGGCCAGCCGCGCGGTGATCAGCGAGCCCGAGCGCAGCGCGCCTTCGACGACGATGGTGCCCGTCGCCAGCCCGGCGATGATGCGGTTGCGGCGCGGGAAATGCCGGGCTTGCGGCTGGGTGCCGGGCGATTGTTCGGCGAGGATCAGGCCCCTTGCGGCGATTTCGCGCACTGACCGCCACCCCGAAATCCCGCACATCCTGCGCCGCCTCGCGCAAGGTGGCGGGATCAATGCGCAGGAACGCCAGCGCCGCCTTGTCGCCAAAGAGATCAGACGCCACGGCTGCACGCTCGGCCTCC
>JBBQWE010000028.1:0-25845 GCA_038210855.1 Sphingomonadales bacterium
GCCGCACGCCCGGCGCCTTTGTCGCGGGTCGGCTCGCGCCACAGGCTGCCACGCCAGCGTTCCACCGGCCGGTCGACGAACCGGTAGAGCAGTCCGGCGACGACAACCCCGATCAGCAGGCCGAGGCCCTTGCCGGCAAGACCCGGCCCGGCCCAGTGACCCCCCAGCGTGATCGCCGGGAAATGCACAAGATACCAGGGAAAGGACAGGTTCCCGAGGGCCCGGTCGAGCGGCGGCGACGGCTGCCGCACGTTCCAGGCCACATAAGGCAGCAGGACGAGGCTCCAACCGGTGAAGGCCAGATCGAGCCACCATGGCACCGCACCCTTTTCGATCATCATGTGCGTCGCCGGCACGAACCAGAACAGCACGCCGGCGACGAGGAACAGCACGACGCTGATCGACGCCGCTCGCCCCGATGCGCGCCAGTCCCCGATCTGCATCGCGACGCCGGCGGCAAAGGCCGGAGCGAAAGCCAGGGCCGTCAGCCAGCCGTGGAAAAGCCCCACGGCGCCGAGGATCGTGAGCCCGGCGGCGAGCAAGGCACCGCGGGCGGTTGCCCGACCGGCGCCGGCGCGATCGATCCACCACAGGCACAGCGGCAGCGCCAGATAGAATTGCAGTTCGAGATCGAGCGACCAGGCAACGCCGACGACATCGCCCTGCCGCACGGCCAGACCGAGCAGAATGAGCGTCGAGCCGAGCGTGCCGTGCGGCGCGAGCTGGCCGAGAGCCTGCAAGCCGATCACCGCTGCCGCGACGATCGCCAGCAACGGCCAGATGCGCAGCCAGCGGCTGGCAACGAAGGTCAGCGGCGGGCCCGCCCAGTTGCGATAAAGCCCGGTGACCCAGAAGCCGCTGAGCATGAAGAACAGCACCACCGCCGGCCGGCCGATTCCGAAGCGGGTGACGTGCGAGACGACGACGGCAGCCGCCAGTGCGAGGCGGAACGCACCGGGGCCACCGACAAGAGCGATGACCGCGGCTCGCACTACGCCGGGACGCCGATTGCTGCTGCTGAATGACCCCATGGGGGCCGATTACGCGACGGCTTGAGAACAACCCCGAAGATTCCGAAATCTATCAGAAGTTTAACAATCGCATCCATTACGTATACGATTTTGTCTCAACCTTCGGTCCCCGTGTGGCGCGCGGACGGTATCATTCCGCGACCTTCTTGGTCCGCTTCGGCTCCGGCGTCGCTGCCATCCCGGTATCGGCCGGAGCCGCTGCGGCAGCTTCGGTTTCGGAGGTCGCGACTTCGGTTTCGGAGGTCGCGACCTCGGCCGCAGCCGCCTTGCCGCGCGGCTTGCGGGGCGGCGCTGCATCGCTGGTGGCCACCGGCTCGGGCGATGCCGCAACTGCTTCCGGAGCCTCCGGGGCCTCGGGGGCCTCGGGGGCTGCCGGTGCCTCCGCCTTGGCCTTGGCTTTCCGCTTCGGCTTGGCGGCGGCTTCGGTCGCGTGATCATGGTCGTGATCATGGTCGTGATCATGATTGCAATCGGGGCCATGGACATGATCGTTGCCGGTCGGCGCGTCCTCATCGGCTTCGATCGCTGCTTCCAGTTCGGCGCGGCTGACGCTGCGTTCGGTCAGCGTCGCCTGGGCGAGCAGGAAATCGACGACCTTGTCCTCGTACAGCGGCGCGCGCAGCTGCGCAGCGGCCATGGCATTTTCCTGGAAGAACTTGACGACCTTGGCCTGTTCGCCGGGATAGCGTGCAGCCTCCTGGCCGATCAGGCGGTTCATTTCGGCAGCGCTCACCGTGATGGCGTTGCGCGAACCGATTTCGGAAAGCAGCAGGCCCAGGCGCACGCGGCGTTCGGCGATGCGGTGATAATCGGCGCGTTCGGCCTCGATCGATGCGGCGGCGGCGGCCGGATCGGCGTCCTGCGCTGCCTCCTGCTCCAGCTGCTGCCAGATCTGGGCGAATTCGGCTTCGACCATCGACCCGGGCACTTCGAAATCATGGCGCTCGGCGAGCGCATCGAGCAGCTTGCGCTTCAGGTGCGTGCGAGTCAGCTGGCCGGATTCGGCGACGAGCTGGTCCTTCAGGATTTCCTTCAGCGCATCGAGCGTATCGATGCCGAGGCCCTTGGCGAATTCATCGTCGATCGCCTGTTCGACCGGCGTTTCGATGCCGCGAACGGTGACGGCGAATTCGGCGGCGCGACCCTTGAGGTAGGCAACGCCGTAATCTTCGGGGAAAGTCACCGCGAGCGTCCGCGCCTCGCCGAGCGTCACGCCCATCAGCTGCGCTTCGAAACCGGGAATGAGCTGACCCTGGCCGAGCGTCACGCGCATGTCAGTGCCGGCGCCGCCGTCGAACAGCTCGCCATCCACCCGGCCTTCGAAATCGATGATGACCGTGTCGCCATCGGCCGCCGCATGGCCCTCCGGTGCCGGCTCGCTGCGCTGCTGCGAAGCGGCAAGACGCGCCACGGCGGCATCGAGGGCGGCGGCATCGGGCTCGATCACCAGCCGTTCGAGTTCGAGGCCTTCGGTCTTCACGTCCTCGACGGTCGGCAGGATCTCGAGAGCGACCTTCAGGCCGACATCGCCCTCGCCATCGTCTTCGCCGTCGAGATCGACCTGCGGCTGCGTCGCCGGGCGAAGCTGGCGATCGGCGAGCAGCTGCTGAACGCCTGCGTTGATGGCTTCCTGCAGCGCTTCGCTGCGCAGCGCCACACCATGCATCTTGCGAACCAGGTTCGGCGGCACCTTGCCGGGGCGGAAGCCGGGCATGCGAACCTGCTTCGAAACTTCGGCGAGGCGGGCATCGACGCGGGCGGCCAGCGCGGCCGCCGGGATGACCAGCGAATATTCGCGGCGAAGGCCCTGGTTCAGTGTCTCGGCAATCTGCATCGTCATCCCGTTCGCATGGCGGCCACGCGACGGGGATGGTGCGGGCGAAGGGACTCGAACCCCCACGTCTTTCGACACTGGTACCTAAAACCAGCGCGTCTACCAATTCCGCCACGCCCGCAAAGAGCAGTGAAGCGCGGTCCTATAGCAGTGCGGCAGGCAGGTGCAAGGCGATCAGCATGGCGCGATCACGGGCGGGCGGTCGCGGGCGGGCGGTCGCGGGCGGGCGATCACGGGCGGGCGGTCGCGGGCGGGCGATCACACGACCCCGAGGCCGCCAAGCGTGCCGCCGAGGCCGAACGCAGCGAAACCCGCCGTGACGAACACCACGACCCGGCGCGCGCGCGGATCGGACATTAAGCGACCGATCATCGAATTGGGCCGCTCCCCGCCGATCACCCAGGCCATCAGCGCCAGCCAGAGCGCGAACGAGAACAGCGACAGCACATTGAGCCCGGCAATCAACCGGCGTTCCGGATGGCGATCGACAAGCGCCACGCACGCGGGAAGAAAGTTGAACACCATCAGGAAGATGAACACCGCGACCAGGAATTGCCCGGAAACCGAAGAAGCCATCGTACACCCTTTGCCGTGCTGTTGCCGACTCGATACCGGCAGTGTGGCCACGATGATGTTTAATAATCATTAACACGCGACGACTTTCCGTTAACCTCTGCCGCTATGGAGCAATCCATAGCCGCAAAGCCCAGGAAACCGCCGTCACCGTCGCCACGCCGCCAGCCCAGAGCATAACGAACCAGAGCAGCCGAAGCTGCAGCGACCGGGGGGTTTTTGGCGCCGGCGGCATCAATGATAGCCTTCGTGGCCGACCTTGCCGCGGAACACCCAATAGGCGTAGCCGGTATAAGCAAGGATGATCGGCAGCATGATGCCGACGCCGACCAGCATGAAGATCTGCGACGATCGCGCCGTGGCGGCGGCGTAGAGCGTCACCTGCCCCGGCACCACCCAGGGGAACATCGAAAAGCCAAGGCCCATGAAGGTCAGCGCGAACAGGCCGAGCGCCAGCAGGAATGGCCGCAACTGCCGCTTGTCGCGGATGGCGCGCCAGAAGTTCCACGCCGTCAACAGCACCATGAAAGCCACCAGAACGGCCGCGAAGACACCGGTGCCGGCGAACCAGCGGCTGAAATAATCATGGCGCAGGAACGGCGTCGCGATGCTGACCGCGGCCAGCGCCACCAGCATGCCCAGCCCGCTCCACAGCGCCATGCCATAGGCGCGCGCCTGGAGATGGCCTTCGGTGCGGTAGATCAGCCAGCACGCGCCGAGCAGCGTGTAGCCGATGACCACCGAAACACCGGTGAGCAGCGAGAACGGCGACAGCCAGTCCCACCAGCCGCCGGCATAGTTGCGGCCCGAAATCGCCACGCCCTGCAGCACGGCGCCAAGGATGATCCCCTGCGACATCGCCGCGACCAGCGAGCCGCCGGCAAAGGCACCATCCCAGAACCACAGCCGGGTCGTTCGCGCCCGGAATTCGAACGCGACCCCGCGGAACACCAGCGCCAGCAGCATCAGGATCAGTGGCACGTACACGGCCGGCATCAGGATCGCATAGGCGAGCGGGAAAGCCGCAAAAAGCCCGCCGCCACCGAGCACCAGCCAGGTCTCGTTGCCGTCCCACACCGGGGCGATGGTGTTGATCGCGGTGTTCCGCTCGTCGCCCTTGTGCAGCCACGGGAACAGGATGCCGAGGCCAAGATCGAAGCCATCGAGGACGACATAGGCGAACACCGCAAAGGCGATGATCCCGGCCCAGATCAGGGCGAGCGTTGCGTCGGGCAGCATGGCGCCTATTCCGCCGGAATGGCTTGCGGGTCGAGCTGCGGTGCCGGCGTGATACCGGCCGTCCGCGTCAGGTCGCCGCGCTGCGGCCCCTGCTCGCCGGGGTGCGGTTCATGGCCCATCAGCTTGAGGATGAACCAGGTACCCATGCCGAATACCGCGAAATAGACGATGATGAAGGCAACCAGCGACGCCGCCACCGCCGGCGCTGCCAGCGGCGATGCGCTCTGCGCAGTCCGCAACAGGCCATAGACAGTATAGGGCTGGCGGCCGACTTCGGTCGTCACCCAGCCGGCGATGACGGCGACGAAGCCCGATGGCCCCATTACCAGCGCCATGCGGTGCAGCCAGGGGCTTTCGAACAGGGTGCCGCGCAGGCGGGCCCACAAGCTCCAGGCGCCCATCGTCAGCATCAATACCCCGATGCCGACCATGATG
Source organism: Sphingomonadales bacterium (assembly GCA_038210855.1). Taxonomy (GTDB): domain Bacteria; phylum Pseudomonadota; class Alphaproteobacteria; order Sphingomonadales; family Sphingomonadaceae; genus Sandarakinorhabdus. The sequence goes on from JBBQWE010000028.1 coordinate 5,113, forward strand.
CGGAACGACCAAAACGGGATCAGCGCTTTCGGCCGCGCTTCAGCCGGAAAGGCATCGAGGCCCTTGATCGGCGAGTCGATGCTGCCGCCGAGCACCAGCGAGCCGATCGCCGGCACTTCCAGCTTGTACCGCGTCTCCTGCGCCGCATCGTCGGGCAGGCCGAACAGGATCAGCGGCGCGCGGCCGGCGGGATAGCTGGTGAAGTGACCCTCCATCGCTGCGATCTTGGCCGGCTGATATTCCAGCGTGTTCTCGCCATGGGCATGGCCGGCGACGATCTGCAGCGGTGCCACCAGCGCCGCCATCCACATCGCCATGGAGAACATGATGCGCGTGCCTTCCGACGGCGTGCGCCGGGCGACACGATCGCGCAGCAGATGCCAGGCGCCGGCGCCGCCGATGACCAGCGCCGTCGTCAGATAGGCGGCGAGCAGCACGTGCGCGAGCCGATAGGGCATCGACGGGTTGAAGATGATCGCCCACCAGTCGCCCGGCACGAACTGGCCCTTGTCGTTGATGCCATAGCCCTGCGGCGTCTGCATCCAGCTGTTGACCGAGATGATCCAGAAGGTCGAAACCGCAGTGCCGAGCGCGACCATGCCGGTGGCGAGCACATGCAGCCGCGGGCCCACCCGCTCCAGCCCGAACAGCATGACACCAAGGAAGCCGGCTTCGAGGAAGAACGCCGTCAGCACTTCATAGGCCATCAGCGGCCCGATCACCGGCCCCGCCTTGTCGGAAAACACCGCCCAGTTCGATCCGAACTGATAGGCCATGACGATGCCGGAAACGACACCCATGCCGAAGGTGATGGCGAAGATCTTCAGCCAGTATTTGAACAGCTGCAGGTAGACGTCCCGGCCGGTGCGGATCCACAGCACCTCCAGCACCAGCAGATAGCTGGCCAGCCCGATCGAGAAGCTGGGGAAGATGAAGTGGAACGAAACCGTGAAGGCGAATTGCATCCGCGCAAGCGTCAGAGCGGAAAGCGCTTCGAACATGGATCGGTCCTTGGCGGCGGGGCGCCGCAGTCGCTAGAGTTGCCCGTATAGCCAACACGCGCGGTTAGGGCCGCGCAACATTGTCACAGGACACCGTACGGCATGGCCAGCGATATCGAAATAGCGCGTGCCGCGACGCTGCAGCCGATCGGCGCCATCGCCGCCGCCATCGGGCTGGGGGCGGACGATATGGAACCGCATGGAGCACATATCGCCAAGCTGTCGGTGGCCGGGCTTGCCAGGCTGGCATCGCGGCCGCGCGGCAAGCTGGTGCTGGTCACGGCGGTCAACCCGACTCCGGCCGGCGAGGGCAAGACCACCACGACCATCGGCCTTGGCGATGCGCTCAATGCCATCGGGCGCCGCACCGTCATCGCGCTGCGCGAGCCCAGCCTCGGCCCGGTGTTCGGCCGCAAGGGCGGCGCCACTGGCGGCGGCCAGGCCCAGGTGCTGCCGATGGAAAAGATAAATCTGCACTTCACCGGCGATTTTCACGCCATCACCGCGGCGCACAATTTGCTCGCCGCGCTGATCGACAATGCAGTCCATTACCGGCTCGCCACGCGCACCGGTTCGGCTCTCGATCCGCGCTCGATCACCTGGCGCCGGGTCCTCGACATGAACGATCGCGCGCTGCGCGACATCGTCATCGGGCTGGGCAGCGGCAACGCCCCGGTGCGTGAAACCGGCTTCGACATCACCGTGGCGTCGGAAGTCATGGCCATCCTGTGCCTTGCCGATAATGCCGCCGATCTGCAGGCGCGACTGGCGCGCATCCGCATCGGCCGCGACAATGATGGCCGGCCGGTGACTGCCGGGGACCTCGATGCCGCGGGCGCGATGGCGGCGCTGCTGATCGATGCGATCCGCCCCAACCTTGTCCAGACCATCGGCGGCAGCGCGGCGCTGATCCACGGCGGACCGTTCGCCAACATCGCCCATGGCTGCAACAGCGTCATCGCCACCCGCGCCGCGCTCGCACTCGGCGATTTCTGCGTCACCGAAGCCGGCTTCGGGGCTGACCTCGGCGCCGAAAAATTCTGCAACATCAAGTGCCGCCAGGCCGGCCTCGCGCCGGCGGTGGCAGTGGTCGTCGCCACCGTGCGCGCTTTGAAATACCATGGCGGCGCCGCGCTCGCCGATCTCGGCCGCGATGACCCGGCGGCACTGAACGGCGGCCTTGCCGTGCTGGCGCGGCATATCGACAATCTTGCGCAATTCGGAGTGCCGGCGGTCGTCGCAATCAACGCCTTCACCGCCGACAGCCCGGCCGAACAGGCCGAAGTGCTCGGCTTTTGCCGGGCTCGCGGCGTCGAGGCGCATCTTTGCCGGCATTGGGCCGACGGCGCCGCCGGAGCGATCGACCTTGCGGCCGCCGTCGCCCGGATCGCGGATGCAAGCGCGGGGGAATTCCGGTTGCTTTACCCCGACGATCTGCCGCTGGCCGAAAAGATCACCCTCGTCGCCCGCCGCATCCACCATGCCGCCGATGCGGTTTTCAGCCCGTCGGCAGAGCGCCAGTTGCAGGCCTACACCGATCAGGGCTTCGGCGCCCTGCCCGTCTGCATCGCCAAGACGCCATACAGCTTCACTGCCGACGAACGCATCCGCGGCGCGGTTTCGGGCCACATGCTGCCGATCCGCGAGGTCCGCCTTGCCGCCGGCGCCGGCTTCGTCGTCGCGCTGGCCGGCGACATAAACACCATGCCGGGACTGCCGCGGGCGCCCGCGGCAGCGCGTATCGGCATCGGGCCGGACGGGGCAATCGCCGGGCTGGACTGAACGGCGCACCGCAGTGGCTGCTGCGGCACGCCCGCACGCGGTCGGGACGCCACATTGCTGCAACAGCGCGCGGCGCCGACACGAAATGCGCGCCGGGCAAGAAACGGTTGACGATCCGGGACCGGCGCGCGTTAGGACTGGCATGTTCGACAATAGCGATACCCTCGATGGCGGGCTTCTCGAATCCATTCGCTGGAGCCCCATCGCTGCGGTCATCAGCGATCCCCGGCTGGCGGACAATCCGATCATTGCTACCAACCGTGCCTTCTGCGACCTCACCGGATATTCGGAGGCGGAGATTCTCGGCCGCAATTGCAAGTTTCTCGCCGGCCCCGATCCCGAGCCCTGGCTTGCCGATCGCATCCGCGACGGCGTTCGCGAACACCGCCCGGTGCTTGTCGAAATCCTCAACTACAAACGCTGCGGGACGCCGTTTCGCAACGCCCTGCTGATGGCGCCGATCTTCGATGCCGGCGGCAGGCTGATTTATTTCCTAGGATTGCAGGTGGAATTGCGCCAGGACGACATCTGCCCGGACAGCAACCGCCACCAGCGCGCCGTGGCGATGGCCAGGACCCTTTCTCCCCGCCAGCGCGAAATCCTGCGGTCGATCGCGGCCGGGCACCGCAGCAAGCACATCGCGCACAGCCTCGGGCTGAGCGAAAAGACGGTGAAAATGCATCGCGGGCTGTTGCTGGCCAAGCTGAATACGTCGAACATCGCCGACGCCATCCGGATCGCGGTCGAAGCCGGGCTGTGACGTCGCATGGCCCAAAGGCCGTAGTGTCTTTGCGGCGCGCAAGGCCGATGCTCAATCGTAGTTGCTCGCCGCCGTCCTGATCCCGCCGGCCCCCCGGCCGGACCGGGACGACGGACCTGCAACGTAATCCGGATCGCATCCTTGCCGATCATCCGGTTTCGGGAGATATCGATGAACAACATAACCGCCGACCAGTATTTGCTGGTCTATAATGCGTTTTCGTTCACCTTCGCTGCAATGGCAGCGGGAACGCTGTTCTTCTGGTTCGGCCGATCGCAAGTAGGCCATGCCTACAAGACGGCACTCACCATCACCGGCCTGGTCACGGCCATTGCCGCCTACCATTATTTCCGCATTTTCGAAAGCTGGTCTTCGGCCTATTCGCTGACCAACGGTGTCATCACCGCCAGCGGTGTCGCCTTCAACGATGCCTATCGTTATGTCGATTGGCTGCTGACCGTACCGCTACTGCTGATCGAGCTGGTGCTGGTTATGCGCCTTTCAGCCAGCGAAACGGTGTCCAAGTCCACCAGCCTCGGCTTTGCCGCCGCGCTGATGATCGTCCTTGGCTACCCGGGCGAAATCGCCGACGACAACACGACCCGCGCCATCTGGGGCACATTGTCGACGATTCCGTTCCTTTATGTCGTCTGGCAGCTGTTCAGCGGCCTCGGCGATGCCATTGCCCGGCAGCCGGAAAGCGCTCGCGGCCTGCTCAAGCAGGCGCGGTTGCTGACCTTTGCGTCATGGGGCTTCTACCCCATCGTCTACATGATTCCGTTCACCAGCCTGTCGGGCGGTGCTGTCGAAACCAGCGTGCAGATCGGCTACACGATCGCCGATCTGGTCGCCAAGGTCGGCGTCGGGATCCTCGTCTACATGATCGCCGTTCGGAAGTCGGCCGCCGAATACGGCGAACCCGGCAAGACGGCACCGACCGTCGCTGCCGAGTAACGAGCATGCAACACCGGCGGGCCGCCCTTGGCCCGCCGGTGTCGCTGCCGCCCCAGTCGAGCGGAGAGACACGATGCCAGCCCAGCGCCTCCCCGGCAGCGCGGTGCCGGCAGCAACCATGTTGCTGGCCACAGCCGGCGCCGTCGTGATCGATCACACCGGCGCCGTTTTCGATTCAGCGGCCGCGACTGCGACCGCAGCGGTGCTGCTGCTGCTGGCCGGATTGCCCCATGGCGGTTTCGATCTGGCGCTGTTGCGCCGCGCCGCGATCCCCGGGGCCGGGCCGGGGCTGGTTACTATCATCGCGCTTTATCTCGGCTGTGCGGGGCTGATGTACCTGCTTTGGGTTCTGCAACCCGTTGCAGCGCTGCTGGCGTTTCTGGCGATGGCGTTGCTGCATTTTGCCGAAGACTGGCAGGACCAGGGTTCGGCACTCGGCGGCGCCGGGATCAGCGCTGCACTTTTGACAGCGCCGACGTGGCGCAACGCCGATGCGCTGGGTGCCCTGCTGGTCACGCTGACCGGTAGCCCGGACGCGCTGGCCATAAGCGACGGAATGGCCATGCTGGCGCCGCTGGCGCTGCTGCTTGCGGGGCTCGGGATCGTTCGGCTGCGGCGCAAGGGCCAGACGCGCCTCGTGGTGGCAGCGACCGCATCGCTCGGCGCCATGCTGCTGTTGCCGCCGGTTGTCGGCTTCGCGCTGTTTTTCGGCCTGGTGCACTCGCCATTGCAATTTCGCGAACACGCCGGCCGTCTCGGGCTGCGCGGATTTCGGCAGTGGGGCGCAATCGTGATGCCGATCAGTTTCGGCGGGCTCGGCATCGCTCTCGCCATCCTCGCCGGGAACCGCGGGATGGCGTTGCCCGCCAACATCTTCGCCAGCAGTTTCATGGCGCTGTCGGTGCTCACGGTGCCGCACATGCTGGTACCCTTGCTGGTGCGCCGGCTGCAGACGCCCCGCCTTGCGCCGGCGGCGAAAGGACAGTATTATTGACCTACTTCGCAACTGCACCATAGGATCGCGCACGCAATGGTCGCTGGACTCCCGCCCGAAATCCGCCGTGTCAGCCTGGATGACAAATACCGCTTCACCGAAGGCCGGGTGTTCATGTCGGGGGTGCAGGCGCTGGTGCGGTTGCCGCTGGTGCAAAAGGCGCGCGATCGTGCCGCCGGGCTGAACACCGCCGGCTTCATTTCGGGCTATCGTGGATCGCCGCTCGGCGGTTACGATCAGGAATTATGGCGAGCCAAGAAACTGCTCGCCGAACAGGATATCAAGTTCGTTCCCGGGGTGAATGAGGAGCTTGGCGCCACCGCCGTCTGGGGGTCGCAACATGTCGGGATGCGGCCCGGCGCGAAGTTCGATGGCGTGTTCGGCATCTGGTACGGCAAGGGGCCCGGCCTCGATCGCGCGATGGACACGATCAAGCACGCCAATGCCGCCGGCACGGCGCCGAACGGCGGCGTGCTGGCCATCGTCGGCGACGACCATGGCGCCAAATCGAGCACGCTGCCCCACCAGAGCGACCATAATTTCCAGGCGGCGTTCGTGCCGTTCCTGGCGCCGTCATCAGTGCATGAATTCGTCGAATACGGCCTGCTCGGCCTCGCCATGAGCCGTTTTGCCGGCACCTGGGTCGGCTTCAAGGCCACTGCCGATACCGTCGAAACCAGCGCCACCATTGATCTGGCCAGCGAAGGCCGCCGGATCATCCTGCCGCCGTTCGATTTTCCCGAAGGCGGCATCCACATTCGCGGGCAGGACATCTGGCGCGAGGAAGATACCCGACTGCAACGCTACAAGGGCTTTGCAGCGCTGGCCTTTGCTCGCGCCAACGGCATCGACCGGGTGATTTTCGATACGCCGCGGCCGCGTTTCGGCATCGTTTCCACTGGCAAGGCCTTTGCCGACACGATGGAGGCGCTTGCCGAGCTTGGCATCGATGCGCGTGTCGCGGCCGATATCGGCCTGCGCGTCTACAAGGTCGGCATGCCGTGGCCGCTGGAGCCCGATGGCATCCGCGCCTTTGCCGAAGGGCTCGAGGAAGTCCTCGTCATCGAGGAAAAGCGCGAATTTGTCGAACACCAGCTGAAATGGCAGCTCTACAACTGGCGCGAGGCAGTTCGGCCGCGCGTCGTCGGCAAGCATGACGAGGCCGGCGACTGGCTGCTGAGCCCCGACAACGAGCTGTCGCCCGGCGTCATCGCCCATATCATTGCCGGCCGCATCCAGCGTTTCCACGACAGCGACAAGATCCGAGCGACGCTGGCGTTCTTTGCCGACCAGTCGAAGAAGTCCGACGCTTTCATCACGCCGATCAAGCGCTCCCCCTATTTCTGCTCCGGCTGCCCGCACAACACCTCGACGAAGCCGCCGGAGGGCAGCCGCGCGCTGGCCGGCATCGGCTGTCACATCATGGCGCTGTGGATGGACCGCGCCGAAACCTTCACCCAGATGGGCGGCGAAGGCGTGACCTGGGTCGGCGAAGCGCCGTTCACCGATGAAAGCCATGTCTTCGCCAATCTGGGCGACGGCACCTATTTCCACTCCGGCCTGCTCGCCATCCGCCAGGCGATCGCGGCTGGCGTCAACATCACCTACAAGATCCTCTACAACGATGCCGTCGCGATGACCGGCGGCCAGAAGCACGACGGCGAATTGCGCGTCGATGATCTTGCTCGCCAGATGGTCGCCGAAAATGCGAAAAAAGTCGCGGTTCTGACCGAGGATCTGGGCCGCTACAAGGGTGTCACGCTGCCCGACAGCGTTCGCCTGCTCGATCGCTCCGCCCTGCCCGCCATCCAGGACGAGTTCGCGAGCACGCCGGGCTGCACGATCATCATCTTCGATCAGACCTGTGCCGCCGAAAAGCGTCGGCGTCGCAAGCGCAAGCAGCTGGCCGACCCGACCCAGCGCATCTTCATCAACAGCGCCGCCTGCGAAGGTTGCGGCGATTGTTCGTTGCAATCGAACTGCGTCTCGGTCGAACCGCTGGAAACCGAATTCGGCCGCAAGCGCCGCATCAACCAATCGAGCTGCAACAAGGATTACAGCTGCCTCAAGGGCTTCTGCCCGAGTTTTGTCACCGTGGATGGTGCCGAGGTCAAGAAATCCAAGGCCGATTTCGATGTTTCGGACATCGCCGATCCGGTGATCCCGGCGCCGGGCCATGGCTATAACATCATGGTCACCGGCATCGGCGGCACCGGCGTGCTGACCGTATCGGCGCTGCTCGGCACCGCCGGGCATATCGAAGGGCTGGCGGCGACCACTGCCGACATGGCCGGCCTCGCCCAGAAGGGCGGCGCCGTCTACAGCCATGTCCGTCTCGGTGGCAGCAACGACGATCTGCTCAGCCCGCGGATCATGGCCGGCGGCGCCGATCTGGTGCTCGCCTGTGACGCCGTGGTGGCGGCCGACAAGCCGATCCAGACATTGATGATCCCGACGCGCACTGCCGTCGTCGCCAACGCCGATATCGCGCCGACTGCCGATTTCGTTCGCAATCGCGACCTCGATTTCCAGTCGGCGCAGGTCGAAAAGGCGATCCGCACTGCGGCCAGCCCCAACGCCTGCGATTTCATCGCCGCCGATACCGTCGCCACCGCGCTGATGGGCGATGCCATTGCCTCCAACATCATCGTCATGGGCTATGCCTGGCAGAAGGGCCTGATCCCGCTGCAGCGCGGCAGCATCGAAAAGGCCATCGAGCTCAACGGCGTCGCAGTCGATTTCAACAAGCGTGCCTTCGGTCTCGGGCGCCTGCTGGCGACACGGCCCGACAAGGTGCTGGCGCTGGTAGAAGCGGCGCGCGGCCCGCAGCCGGAGCCGCCGGCGAAGAGCCTCGACGAGGTGATCGCGCGGCGAACCGCCGATCTGACCGCCTATCAGGATGCCGCTTATGCCGCGCGGTTCACCACGCTTGTCGCCCGCGCGCGTGCTGCTGGCGGCGACGCCTTTGCAGACGCGGTGGCAAGAAGCCATTACAAGCTGCTCGCATACAAGGATGAATATGAGATCGGCCGGCTCTATTCGGATGGCCGTTTCCGCGCGGCCTTCGATGCGCAATTCAGTGGCGGCAAGCCGCGTGTGCAGCTGGCGCCGCCACTGATCAGCCGCATCGATCCCGCCACCGGCCGGCCGAAGAAGATCAGCTTCGGACCTTGGATTTTCACTGCTTTCGGGATGCTGGCGAAGCTGAAAGGCCTGCGTGGCACGGCGTTCGACATGTTCGGTTACACTGCCGAACGCCGCGGCGAGCGCGCCGATATCGCTGCCTTCGAAGCCGAAGTCGATCGCCTGATCGCCGGGCTCACCGATGCCAATGCCGGCCTGGCGATCGCAATCGCGCGGCTGCCGATGGACGTACGCGGCTTCGGCCCGGTCAAGGACGGCGCGCGCGAGACAGTGGCGAAGCGCCGCGAAGCACTTTGGGCGAAATGGCCCGGCGAAGCGGTGCGCGCTGCCGCGTAGCACTTGCGCCCGCCCGCGCCCGCCGCCATATCGGCCATGGGAGTCGGGCGGGCAGTGCTTTCGCCAACCCGGTCAGGTCCGGAAGGAAGCAGCCGCAACGAACTCGCACTGGGTCGTTCCCGGCTCCCACCGCGCAGCGCGGCGCCTGGCTGGAGCCCCTTTTGCGCAGCAAACAGGCTTGGCGACTCGCGCAAGCTCGCTCAGCGGCTCGCCGCACCTTCCGCGGCGATCCGGTCTTACGTCACGGCGCGGCTTTGCCGCGACGCTGTCGCCGTGAACGAGTCCGCACAACTCCGCACAACCCCGCTTGCCACCGTTGCTGCCGCGCGTCACATCGGACGCTGATGACCGACGAACCCGATTTCGCCCTGCCGGGCCTCGATGCGCCCTCTCCGGCCGCCACCGCGCCGGCCGCCACCGTGCCGCCGGCCTATCGCGTGCTTGCCCGCAAATATCGTCCGGCGAGCTTCGATACGCTGCTCGGCCAGGAAGCCATGGTGCAGACGCTGGCCAATGCCATCGCGCGCGAGCGGCTGGCGCAGGCGTGGCTGCTGACCGGGGTGCGCGGGGTCGGCAAGACATCGACGGCGCGGATCATCGCCAAGGCGCTGAACTGTATCGGCCGCGACGGCCAGGGCGGGCCAACCATCGCGCCGTGCGGCGTCTGCGATCCGTGCATCGCCATCGCCGAGGGGCGGCACATCGACGTCATCGAAATGGACGCCGCCTCCAACACCGGCATCGACGACATCCGCGAGATCATCGAGGCGGTGCGCTACGCCCCGGCGTCGGCGCGCTACAAGATCTACATCATCGACGAAGTTCACATGCTGTCGAAGAATGCCTTCAACGGCCTGTTGAAAACATTGGAAGAGCCACCGCCGCACGCCAAGTTCATCTTTGCCACCACCGAAGTCCAGAAAGTGCCGGCAACGGTGCTGTCGCGCTGCCAGCGCTTCGACCTGCGCCGCGTGCCGGCGGCAACGCTCACCGCGCATTTTGCCGATATCGTCGGCCGCGAAGGCGCCAGCGCCGACCCGGAGGCACTGGCGCTGATCGCTCGCGCTGCCGAAGGATCGGTGCGCGACGGCCTGTCGATCCTCGACCAGGCCATCGCCCATTCCGGCGGCACGGTTTCGGCGCAGGCGATCCGCGACATGCTCGGCCTTGCCGATCGCGGCGCGGTGCGGGTGCTGTTCGGCCAGGTGCTCGCCGGCGACGCCGCGGCGGCGCTGGCGGCGATGGCGGAACAGTACGACCTCGGCCGCGATCCCGAAATGCTGCTGCGCGAGCTTCTGGAGCTTGTCCACGCCATCACCCGGCTGCGCATGGCGCCGGGGGAGGACCCCGCGCTTTCGGCCGAAGAACGCGCCATGCTCGGCGACTGGGCAGCGCGGCTGTCGTTCCCGGCGCTGCACCGGCTGTGGCAGCTGCTGCTGAAGGGCCTCGCCGAAGTCCAGGCGGCGCCGGTGCCGCTGCAGGCCGCCGAAATGGCGCTGCTGCGGGTGATCCATGCGGCGGATATGCCCGATCCGGGGGAGTTGCTGCGGCAGGTGCAGGCCGGTGAAAGCGCGGTTTCTGCGGCCGTGCCCACCCCCGACCCCTCCCGCGTGCGGGAGGGGGGAAGAAGCGACAGCATTGCCACCGCGCCACCGCCTGCGCCCGCGCCTGCGCCCGCGCCTCCGCCCGCGCCCGCGCCTCCGCCCGCGCCCGCGCCTGCGCCCGCGCCTGCGCCTCCGCCTGCGCCCGCTCCTGCGCCCGCTCCTGCGCCCGCTCCTGGGCCCGCGCCTGCGCCCACACCGACGCTCACGCCGCAGCCAGCGGCGTCCGCTGCCGCGCCGGCGCTGCCTGCCCTGCCCCCGACCTACGAAGCCCTTGTCGCGCTGTTCCGCGACCGCACCGAGCCGCGGCTTGCCCATATCCTCAGCGACGAACTCCGCCTGGTCGAATACGCCCCGCCACGCCTCGTCCTTGCCCAAGGCGGCCGCACCAGCGCCGAACATCGCGGTGCCATCGGCCGCCGGTTGAAGGACTGGACCGGTAGCGACTGGCAGATCGACTGGCGCAGCGAAGGCGGCGGCGCGACGCTGCGCGAGGCCGAACTGGCCGCCGAGGCCGCGCGTTTCGCAGCTGCCCGCGCCGATCCGCTTGTGGCGGCACTATTCACGCAATTCCCCGATGCCGAACTGATCGGCGTCGATCCACCCGCCCTGGAGGACCGTCATGCCCAGTCTCGATGAATTGATGCAGGCCGCGCAGAATGTGCAGGCACAGATGCAGAAGGCGCAGGAACAGCTCGACCTCATCGAGGTCGAAGGCGCCGCCGGTGCCGGGCTGGTGAAGGTTCGTGCCACAGCGCGCGGGCGCCTCGTCGGCATCACCATCGATCCGTCGATGCTGACACCAGATTCCAAGGAAATGCTGGAAGACCTTGTAACTGCTGCCTTTAACGATGCCAAGAACAAGGCCGACGCTGCTGGCAGTGCCGAAATGAACAAGCTGACCGCTGGCATGCCGCTGCCGCCGGGCTTCAAGCTTCCCGGTCTCTGACCTCTTTTTCGAAAGTACCGCCATGTCGATCATGCGCCAGTTGCACAGCCTCGTGACTGCCGAGGGCGAGCTTCGCCTGTCGCTCGTCGAGGTGCCGATGCCCGAACCTCGCGCGGATGAAGTGCTGATCCGCATCGAGGCGACGCCGATCAACCCCAGCGACATCGGGCTGTTGTTCGGCGCCGCCGACATGAGCGCGGCCGCCGCCACCGGAACCACCGACGCGCCGGTGGTGAACGCGCCGGTCTCCGCCGCCGGGCTGCGCGCCATGGCGGCACGGATCGGCCAGTCGCTGCCCTGCGGCAACGAAGGCGCCGGCACCGTGGTCGCCGCCGGCAGCGATCCTGCGGCCCAGGCGCTCGTCGGCCGCCGCGTCGCTGCCATTGGCGGTGCGATGTATGCCGAATATCGCGCTGTCCGCGGCGGCGACGTGCTGGTGCTGCCCGACGATGCCAGTGCCGAAGATGGCGCCTCGTGCTTCGTCAACCCGCTGACGGCGCTGGGTTTCGTCGAAACGATGCGGCGCGAGGGGCACAGCGCCATCGTCCACACTGCCGCTGCTTCCAACCTCGGCCAGATGCTCGATCGCATCTGCCGCTCCGACGGCATCCCGCTGGTCAGCATCGTACGCTCGCCGGAACAGCTGGCGCTGCTGAAAGGTCAGGGCGCCGAGATCGTCCTCGATTCGGCCGCGCCGGGCCATATGGCGGCTCTGATCGACGCGATCGAGGCGACCGGCGCAACGCTGGCCTTCGATGCCATCGGCGGCGGCAAGCAGGGCGGCCAGATCCTCACCGCCATGGAAGCCGCCATCGCGCGGCGGCCGGCCGAGTACAGCCGTTATGGCAGCAACGTATTCAAGCAGCTCTATATCTATGGCGGGCTCGACACCGGCCCGACCGAGTTCAACCGCAGCTTCGGCTTTGCTTTCAGCATTTCGGGCTGGCTGCTGTTCCCGTTCCTCGCCAAGGCAGGAGCAGAAACGACGGCCCGGCTGAAGGCGCGTGTCGCGGCCGAATTGAAAACCACCTTCGCCAGCCACTACAGCAACCGCATCGGCCTCGCCGAAGCGCTGTCGCTCGATAGCATCGCCGCCTACAACCGCCGCGCCACGGGAACCAAATATCTGATAACGCCGAATTGAGCGGCGACGAGCGCTCGTTCAGCGCAGCGGCTTGTACGGCGTCAGGCAGAAATCGATGCCGCCGTCGCTGATGACCCGCACCCGCCTTTCGATCCGGCGGGCATAGCGGCGAGTCTGCTTGCCCGGCTTGGCGGCGCTGCGCTTGATCGGCTGCGGCAGGATTGCGGCGAGCCGCGCCGCCTGCGCCCGGGTCAGCCGGGCCGCGCTGCTGCCGAAATAATGCTTCGCAGCTGCGTCGACGCCATAGATGCCCGGCCCCAGTTCTGCGATGTTGAGATAGACTTCCATGATCCGCGGCTTGCCCCAGATCAGCTCGATTTGCAGGGTGAACCACGCCTCCAGCGCCTTGCGCAGCCACGATCGCTCCGGCCACAAAAAGGCGTTCTTGGCGGTCTGCTGGCTGATCGTGGAACCACCGCGCAGCTTGCCGCCGCGGCTGTTGCCGGCAAAGGCGGCCTCGATGGCTCCGGCGTCGAAGCCCTTGTGTTCGCAGAAATGCGCGTCCTCGGCGCCAATCACGGCGCGCGGCATGACCTTGGCAATCTGGGCCAGTGACACCCAGTTCCGTTCGACATGGCGGCCGGCCATCGCGTCGCGCGCCATCGGCCAGGTCATCGGCACCGGCACAAAACGATAGGCCAGCACCCAAAGGAACGACAACACCACGAACGCTGAAATCACCACGGCGACGAACTCGCGCAGCCGGCGCAACGCCGATTTCCTTTTGCGTGCGAAACTAGCCACGGCCTCATGTGCCGGCATGGCCGCGCCCGGGTCAAGCGCTGCCGCCGGCGCGGGCCAGCGGCAGCAGCGTCACCAAGCTAGGCCGGCAGCAACTTCCGCTCGCCGGCCAGGCTGTGCATCGCCTTGGTGAGCTTTTCGAACGCCCGCACTTCGATCTGGCGAACGCGCTCGCGGCTGATGCCGTAATGCTGCGACAATTCCTCCAGTGTCTCCGGGTCCTCGATCAGCCGGCGCTGCGTCAGGATATGCTTTTCGCGGTCATTGAGCGCTGCCATGGCGGCACCCAGCAATTCGTGGCGCTGGTCCCGTTCCTGGGCATCGGCGACCATTTCGTCCTGCAACGGCCCGCTGTCGGCGAGCCAATCCTGCCATTCGCCCTCGCCTTCCTCGCGCAGCGGCGCGTTCAGCGACGTATCGCCGCCCATCGCCATGCGGCGGTTCATCGAGACGACCTCGTCCTCGGTCACCCCCAGCGTCGTCGCGATCTTCAGCGCGTCTTCGGGGTGCAGATCGCCGTCTTCCATGGCATTCAGCTTGCCCTTCAGCCGGCGCAGGTTGAAGAACAGCTTCTTCTGCGCCGCCGTCGTGCCGATCTTCACCAGGCTCCACGAACGCAGGATATATTCCTGGATCGACGCGCGGATCCACCACATCGCATAGGTGGCGAGGCGGAAGCCCTTTTCGGCATCGAATTTCTTGACCCCCTGCATCAGGCCCAGATTGCCCTCGGAAATCAGCTCGGCGACCGGCAGGCCATAGCCGCGATAGCCCATGGCGATCTTGGCAACGAGGCGCAGGTGGCTGGTGACCAGCTTGGCGGCGGCCTCCGGATCCTGATGCTCGGCCCAACGCCGCGCCAGCATATATTCCTGTTCCGGCGCCAGCAGCGGAAACTTGCGAATTTCGGACAGATAGCGATTGAGACCGGCCTCGGAACCGAGCGCCGGGATGCTGGTCTTGACGGCAGGAACCTGTGCCATTGCATTCAACTCCCTTTGCGGGCGCCCGACCCATTCGGCGAAAGGCGACCGATCAACTCCACTATATCGGCTGGCAGCGACGATTCAAAAGACAGTTTTTCTTTGGTAACCGGATGTTCGAAGCCCAGCGTCGCGGCGTGCAGCGCCTGGCGAGCAAAGCCGAGTTCGGCAAGCACGCCAGCAAGATACGCCGCTGCCCGGCCATAAGTTGCATCGCCGACAAGCGCATGACCGATTGACGCCATGTGGACGCGAATCTGGTGGGTGCGCCCGGTTTCCAGACGGCATTCGACCAGCGTTGCCGCAGCGAGCGGTTCGACGGTCGAAAAATGCGTCACGGCGTGCTTGCCGCGGCCGGCGGGAACGATTGCGATCTTCTGGCGATTGGCAGCCGATCGGGCGAGTGCACCTTCGATGCGACCGGCGGGCGGCGCGGGGCGACCGATGACGACGGCGCGATAGCGACGATCAACGCTGTGCGCGGCGAACTGCCGCGACAGATGTTCGTGCGACGGATCGGTCTTGGCAACCACCAGCAGCCCCGACGTATCCTTGTCGATGCGATGAACGATGCCCGGCCGCGCGACGCCGCCGATTCCCGAAAGCCGCCCGGCACAATGGTGCAGCAGCGCATTGACGAGCGTGCCGTCGTAATTCCCGGCCGCCGGGTGAACGACGAGGCCCGCCGGCTTGTCGACGATCAGCAAATGATCGTCCTCGAACACCACGGTCAGCGGAATGTCCTGGGCTTGCGTGTGGCTCGGCCGCGGCGCCGGGATGGTGATGGCGACCGCCTCGCCGCCCTTCACCTTCAGCGCCGGGTCCCAAAGCACGGCGCCGGCGGCAGTGACGCGGCCACCGCCGATCAGCGCTTTCAACCGCTCGCGGCTGTGTTCGGGCAAGGCTGCCGCCAGCGCCCGGTCGAGGCGCCAGCCGCGGGCATCGCCCGGCAGCACAAGGTCAATCGACTTTTCGTCCCCCATGGCATAACGATGTCGTGATGATCGTTGCGATTGCAAGACAGGTCGCCGAAAGCCTTGCCGCCGAAGCCTCCGCCGCCCACCCTCGCGAGTGCTGCGGGCTGTTGCTGGGCACGCCGGTGCGCATCGTTTCGGTGGTGGCTGCCGCCAATGCCGCTGCCGATCCGCATCGCAGTTTCGAAATCGATCCGGCGACGCTGCTGCGCACCCACCGCGAGGCGCGGGGGGCTGGCAGTGCCGTGATCGGCCATTATCACAGCCATCCGAACGGCAATGGCGAGCCGTCGCGGCGCGATGCGGCCCGTGCGCTGGAGGACGGCCAGATCTGGCTGATCATCGCCGGTGGCGCCTTGTCCGCCTGGCACTGGCGCGGTGCTTTCGTTCCCGCCGAACTGGCGATCGATTGATGGCGACGGGGGCCGTCAAGTGGTTCGACGGGAAAAAGGGCTTCGGCTTCATCACCCCCGATCTCGGGCCGCGTGATGTGTTCGTCCATGCCTCGGCGCTGGTCGATGCCGGCATCGGCGGGCTGGCGCCGGGCGACCGGGTCGAATTCGAACTGACGCAGAGCGGCGATGGCCGGCTGGTGGCGCTCGGGCTGCGACGCCGGCCGGTTCCCGCCGTGACGCCAGGCGACTGAACGGCGGATGGTCAGCCTCGCCACCCTCTATATTCCGGCAGGGCTGGTCATCGGGCTCGGCGCCGCCGCTCCGGTCGGCCCGGTCAATCTGATGGTCATCCAGCAGGCACTGGCTGGCCACCGGGTCGCGGCGATCACCATCGGTGCCGGTGCGGCGATCGCCGATACGCTGTTCGCGCTTGCTGCGGCTTTCGGGCTTGGTACGCTCGGCGTGCTGCTCGATCGCCACGATACGATCATCCGCGTCGTCGGCGGCGTTGTCATGCTGGCGTTCGCCGCGGTCGTCTGGCGATCGGCGCCGCGCCTCGGCGGCAGCGCGGTGCCGGTATCGCGGCCGCGCTCGCTGGCCCTCGGGCTGGGCATGGCAGTGACCAACCCGGCAAGCCTGTTGTTCTTTGTCGGCAGCTTTTCGGCGATCGGCTTCCTCGGTCTCGGAACCGACACGCCGCAGCACCGGGTCAATTCGATTCTCGTCGCGGCCTCGGTATTTGCCGGCGCGATGGCGTGGTGGGCCTTTGTTTCGGCGCTGGCGACGCGGTTTCGCGCGTCGCTGTCGGACCATCTGCTCGTGCTGCTCAACCACGGCACCGCGATTGCGCTGGCGCTGTTCGGCAGCGTCGCCCTGCTGGCGGCGATCGCGCCATGAGTTTCGGGGAGAATGGCATGGCCGACGGCACCGACACGGCGGCGCTGCTGGTGCGCTGGCTGACGCACGACCTCGCCAGCCCGGTGGCGACAGCGATGACCGCGAGCGAGCTTCTCGGCCCCGACGGCGATGCCGAAATCGTCGGACTGGTCCAGGATGCTACCCGCCGGCTAGCCGCCCGGCTGCGGCTGGTGCGAACGGCCTTTGCCCCGGGAGAAGCCGCGATGGCCGCCGCCGCGCTTGAAAAACTGGTGCGCGCCGGGCTGGGCGAAACGCCGGTCGATTGGCAGCGCCCCGGCGATTGCAGCGGCGCCGAAGCCGCAATGATTGCCGGAGCAGCGCTGCTGCTCGCCGATCTGCGCCGCGGTACGCCGCTGACCATCAGCGCCGGCGGCATCAACTGGGTGAGCCCTTGGCAGATTGCCGAACCCGTGGCCGCAGCACTGGCCGCTGGCGCGGCAACAGACCCGCGCAGCGCCGTCGCATCGCTCGTCGCCCATGCCGCGACGCGCGCCGGCATGCGCACCACCGCCACGGTCACCGGGATCGCATGGTCGTGACCCGAAACATGCGCTGGGCCTGTTGCCATGCCTGATCTTGTGACTGCAATCGGCCTGATGTCGGGAACGTCGATGGACGGCATCGACGCCGCGCTGATCGATACCGATGGCGAGGCCGTGGTCATCCCGCGCGGCTTCGTCTTCCTGCCATATGATGCCGAGTTCCGCGGCCGGCTGCGCACCGCGGTCGGCCGGGCGCTCGATCTGGCGCGGCCGGGGCCCGATGCGCTGATCGACGCCGTGGCCACCGAACTGACCGGCCTGCACGCCATCGCGGTGGCAAGGCTGCGCGCTGCCACCGGTGATCCGCACATCGACATGATCGGCTTTCATGGCCACACCGTCGCCCATCGCCCGGGAACGCCGGGGCGGCCGGGGTTCACCTGGCAGATCGGCGATGGCGCGATGCTCTCGATGGTCAGCCGCCTGCCCGTCTGGTTCGATTTCCGCAGCGCCGATGTCGCCGCCGGTGGCCAGGGTGCCCCGCTGGCGCCGGGCTATCACCGGGCGCGATCGGCAGCGCTCGGGCGGCCGCCAGCAGGTCAAGGGCTGGGCGTGCTCAACCTTGGCGGCGTCGGCAATCTGACCTGGTTTGGAGCCGACGACAGCTGGGGCAGCTTCGATACCGGTCCCGGCAATGCGCTGATCGACGATTGGGTGCGCGCGCTGACCGGCCGAGCGTTCGATGCCGATGGCGCGCTGGCGGCCAGCGGTTCGGTGCACGAGGATGTGCTGACCGGGATGCTCGACCAGCCATGGTTCGATGCACCGCCGCCCAAAAGCCTCGATCGCAACGCCTGGGATGTGCAGGCGGCGCGCGGGTTGAACGCTGCCGATGGCGCCGCGACGCTGACGGCATTTACGGCAGAAACCGTTCGGCTGGCGTTGGGCCATGTGCCGGCCCCGGCCGGCATTTCACACGAGGGCATGCCGCCGCTGTCCCGCCTGCTCGTCACCGGCGGCGGCCGCCACAACCCGGTGCTGATGCGCGAGATCGCCGCGCGGACCGGCGTCGCCTGCGATCCCGTCGAGACAGTCGGCTGGAACGGCGACGCGCTGGAGGCCGAAGCCTTTGCCTGGTTGGCGGTGCGCGCTGCGGCCGGCAAGCCGATCAGCTGGCCAGAGACCACCGGCGTGGCGGCGCCGATGACGGGCGGGCAGCTGGCAACCCCCTGATCGCCGGCAATCAGCTCGCCGGGATGCTCGCCGGGATGCTCGCCGGGATGCTCGCCGGGACGGTGATTTCCGCCACCAGGCCCGTTTCGCGATAATCGAGCGTTGCCTGAATGTTCGCCGAGGGCGTCGTCATCGATTGGATCAGCCGCGTTCCGAAGCCCGCCGTCGCCGGCTTTGCCACCGCCGGGCCACCCGTTTCTTCCCAGCGGAAGTGCATGAGGGGGCCATCGCCGGGGATGTTCCAGGTGATCCGCACTTGCCCGGCCGTCGCCGACCAGGCGCCGTGCTTGACGGCGTTGGTCGCCAATTCGTGCAGGATCAGGCTGAACGGCTGAACGTTGTCGGCTTCGATGGCGGCCGGCTCGCCGCCATCGAGCAGCAGCGGCGCCGCAACACTCAGGTACGGCGCCAGCAGCCGTTCGCACAGATGCCGCACATCGGTGCCGCCGTCCTTGATGAAGATCAGGTCCTGCGCTTCGCTCAGCGCTTCGAACCGGCCGAGAAAATCCTCGCGATAGGCTTCCGCCGAGCGACCCTCGGTCGTCGTCAGCCGCGCCAGCGCGCGCGCAACGCCGAGCAGGTTGCGCATCCGGTGGCGAAGCTCCCCGACCAGCATGTCCTTGTCTGCAACCAGCTGGTAGCGATCGGTGGCGTCGACGATGGTCAGCAGCAGCGAGGTGGTGCCGAGATCCGGGCTTTGCAGCTTGCGCGCCGTCAACAGCCAGGTGCCCTCTTCGCCATCGGAGCGCCGATAGCTGACGGCGTAATCGATCACGGCGTTGGCGCGCGGTAGCACTTCGGCGAGCAGCAACCGCAGTTCCGGAATATCGAACCGCCCGCCGCAGGAGGCGAACAGCGAGACGCCGAAACTGTCGAAGCGATCGGTGCGAAAGGTTTCGAAAAACGCCTTGTTGGCATCGACGATGTTCATCGATCGATCGAGCACCACCAGCGGGTTCTCGATCGTATCGACGATCCCCTGGGCCTGAAGATGGCCACTTCGCAGCAGACGATAAAGATCGTCCATCGTCGGCATGTTCGTCTGTCTCCCGACGGCGACGCCCGGCGTTCGTTGCAAACGGCGGACAGTCCCGACACGTTTCATGCTGCCCCGGCGGCGCAAAGGCAAGGCTCCGCAACCTGGCTCGGCGTTCGGCGCCGGGCGCCTGCCCCAACCATATGTCGCTGGCGCCGGTCCCCGCCCCTTCGCACTGTGACCGCGCGTTGCTGACAGGCTTGCCGTCGGCGCTCTGGGGGCGCACCCTTGCACGCGGAGGCAGAGCGGAGGCAGCGCGGAGGCAGAGCGGAGGCAGGGATGATCGGCAGTGCAGCGGAATGGGCGCCGGTTGCCAAGGTCAGCGTCGCCCGCAACCTGACGGGCGCGGATTTGCGCGCGGCGCTGGCGGCAGGATGGGCCGATTTCCGCGCCTTTCCGGCCTTCGGCATTTTCTTCGGCGCCATCTATGTCATGGCCGGCCTGCTGCTGTGCTGGGTCCTGTTCGGCGGCGGCGCGGCGCTGTGGCTGGTGACGGCGGCGGCGGGGTTTCCGCTGCTCGGGCCGTTCATCGCCGTCGGCCTCTACGAGGTCAGCCGGCGGCGTCACGCCGGCCTGCCGATACGCTGGCCGGCAGTGCTCGGTGCGTTGCGCGGCCGCGGTGACGAACAGATCCTCAGCATGGGGGTGATCGTGTTCGTCGCCTTCGCCGTCTGGCTGATGGTCGCGCACGGCATCTTCGCGGTGTTCCTGTCGAACGCCGGGCCGGGCGACGATTGGTTGGCGCTGCTCGCCACCCCGGCCGGGCTGGCGATGCTGGTCGTCGGCAGCAGCGTCGGTGCCGTGATGGCGCTGGCTTTCTATGCCGTCATCGTCATCAGCCTGCCGATGCTGGTTGATTGCGAAGTCGATTTCATCACGGCGATGATCGTCAGTCTCGCGGCCGTGCGGTCGAACCCGGCAGTCATGATCGGCTGGACGGTGCTGGTTGCCGCCATCCGGTTCGCAGCGATGCTGCCGCTGTTTCTCGGCCTGTTCGTCGCGCTGCCGGTGCTAGGCCATGCAACATGGCATCTGTACCGGCGCGCAGTGGTCTGATCGCGGCGGGTCAGCGCCCGCCGTTGGCCAGCCGGCGATCGAGGTAACCGTCGACCACGCCCATCAGGTCTTCCATCTCGTGCTGGAAGAAATGGTTGGCACCCGGGATCGTGGCGTGATCGATGGTGATGTGCCGCTGCGTCTTCAGCTTGTCGACCAGCTTCTGGACGCTGGCGCCCGAGACGACTTCGTCGGACTCGCCATCAACGATGATGCCCGACGACGGGCATGGCGCCAGGAAGGTGAAATC
>JBBQWE010000029.1:0-25475 GCA_038210855.1 Sphingomonadales bacterium
GCCAAAATCGATACGCCGCCGGTGCCGGTCAGGATGGCGGTTGAAGACGTTGCGCCTTGCTGCGCCGTGCCGGCGGCAATGCCGCTATCGATAATACTGCGGATGAAACTGTTGGTGGCGCCGGCGGTGGTCGCGGTGAACACCGGGGCGGCGGTGCCGTTCCCCCAGGAAATGGGCGTGTTGCCGGTTGCCTGCGCATCGAACCCGCCTTCGCCGGCAATGCTGCCGCTGGCACTGATGGCGCGCGCGACGGCACTGTTGGATGGATTGGGCGACGGCAGTTTGGTCAGCCGATACGACGGCGCGGCCGCAGCGGCGGTGGCCGCAAGACCGCAAACCAGCGTCAACCCGAACGATACGATCCTGCCGGCCATTTGCGAAATTTTCCAAAGAGAACGACACCGGCGTTGGCCAGTCGTTGCACTGCCGCAACGTGTTTTTCCGGTGTCACGAAAGTTTCGCTGGCCGGATGCCGTGCCGGCGGCTCGATCGGCGGGTTTCGCAGCAGGAGCGCTTCGCCGACGAGGGTCGCATCGATACCGACGCCCGCCCCGGCCCGCCCCGCCCCGCCCCGCCCCGCTGCGCGGTTCGTCGCCGTGCAGCCGGCACCGGTTCACCGGCGCGAGGCAGCGGTCAGCGCAGGCTGGCGATGCCCAGCCCATCGGCCTTGGCGCGGTTCTTCACCGATTCCTCGCTGCGGGTCAGCGCCTTGGCAATGGCGCGCAGCGGCATGCCCTTCTTGGCCAGCGTGTGCAGTTTCTGCACTTCGTCCGGGGTCCACGCCTGCTTGTGTCGTTCGAAGCGCTCCGTCATGCCAATCCTCGCGCGGCCGCCGCCGATCCGGCCCTGCTGCCACCGCAGTGCCCGACATCGTCGGCATTGCAGCGGCTGGCAAGGCGTTTCGTCATCGATCGCACCGCCCGGGCCAAAGGTGGCACCACGGCAGCGCCACACAAAAAGACTGCCGGCGGTGGTGCACCGCCGGCAGTCCTGGCAATCGGTTGCTCGCTCGCCATTTGACGAGCGGCGATGCCTCAGGCGGCAGCGGCGCCGAAAGCGCGGCGACGGCGCTGGCTGGCACCCACCAGACCGAATCCGGCGATCAGCATCGCCCAGCTCGTCGGCTCGGGAACCGCCGCACTGAACAGCGTGACGCGGCCGATCAGCTCCGCCGTGTTGACCTGGCGCTCGATGGTGGTGAAATTCGTAACCGGCGTGTTGCCGACGCGGAAACCCAGCACGTCGAGCGTGTAGCGATCGGTGCCGATGAAGAAGCTGCCCGACTGGTTGGAAAAGCTGGCGGCGACATTGTCGGCGCAACCATTGATGTTGAGGCCCTGGCCGTTGGCGCCGCCGAAATCGCACGGATCGGCAGCGTTGGTGGTTTCGGAATGATCGAAATCATAGATGAAATCGACCTGGCCGACCGACACATTGTCGACCGTGACGTCGGAGGTCAGCCGCAGCCGGATGGTGTCGGCCGAAGGCGGGAAAATCGGGAAGTTGAAGTGGCTGAACGTGCCGATCACCACCGTGCCCGAACCGGCCGGCGGGTTGACGACAATGGTCGGATCGACGGCAGCGACGAAGCCGTAACCGCTCTGCTGGGTTTCTGCCGGCTGACCCCAGCGCACTTGCGCATTGGACGTGCCGTTGCCGACGAACCCCGTCGGCGCCGAACCATCGGCAAGCACGCCATCGAACCAGGTGCCGGTGATGTTGCCGAAAACCACGGTCGCGGCCTCGGCCGAAGCCGTGCCAGCCAGGGCCAGCAAGGCCGCGGAAAGAACGAAGGACGTGCGCATGTCGTTGAGGCCCCCTGGGGTGTGATCGGACCTGCCGCATAACGATCGCACTGGTTAGCGCCAAGTTAAGTTTTCGTGGCAATCGTTGCGGGGCCGCCTGCGACCGTGGGATCGGGGGCAGGCGGTTCGCCCGTCTGGAGCCGTCGCCGCATTCGGGCCATAAGACGCCATGGCCATCCAGATCCGCACCAGCCTCGAAGAGCCCGATACCGGCGATGCCTTCGTCCCGCATCGCCCGGCGCGGCCGGAAAAATCCGAAGGCGGCCGCGCCTTCGAACTGGTCAGCGGTTATTCGCCCGCCGGGGACCAGCCGCACGCCATCGCCGAACTGGTGGCGCAGGCCCGGCACGGCGAGCGCGACCAGGTGCTGCTCGGCGTCACCGGGTCCGGCAAGACCTATACCGCGGCGAAGGTCATCGAGGCATTGCAGCGGCCGGCGCTGGTAATGGCGCCGAACAAGATCCTGGCGGCGCAGCTTTACGGCGAATTCAAGAGCTTCTTTCCGAACAACGCCGTCGAATATTTCGTCAGCTATTATGATTATTATCAGCCGGAAGCCTATGTGCCGCGGTCCGATACCTATATCGAAAAAGAATCATCGGTGAACGAAGCCATCGACCGGATGCGCCATTCGGCCACCCGCTCGCTGCTCGAACGCGACGATGTCATCATCATCGCGTCCGTCAGCTGCATCTATGGCATCGGCTCGGTCGAGACCTATTCGGCGATGACCTTCAGCCTGAAGAAAGGCGCGCAGGAAGACTTGCGCGAAGTGGTCCGCAAGCTCGTCGCGCTGCAATACAAGCGCAACGACGCCGGCTTTGCCCGCGGCAACTTTCGGGTAAAGGGCGACAACCTCGAAATATTTCCGTCGCACTATGAAGACAGCGCCTGGCGGGTGTCGTTCTTCGGCGACGAGATCGAAAGCATTACCGAATTCGATCCGCTTACCGGGCAGACGGTGACCAAGCTCGAATATGTGAAAATCTACGCCAATTCCCACTATGTGACGCCCGGCCCCACCCTGAAACAGGCCAGCGAAGCCATCCGCTTCGAAATGACCGAACGGCTGAAGGAACTGAATGCGGAAGGCAAGCTGCTGGAAGCCCAGCGCCTCGAACAACGCACCAATTTCGATCTCGAAATGATCGCCGCCACCGGAAGCTGCGCCGGAATCGAGAATTACAGCCGCTTCCTCACCGGCCGCCTGCCCGGCGAACCGCCGCCGACATTGTTCGAATATCTGCCCGACAACGCCCTGTTGTTCATCGATGAAAGCCATGTCACCGTTCCGCAGATCGGCGCGATGGCCAAGGGCGACCATCGCCGCAAACTCACCCTCGCCGAATATGGTTTCCGCCTGCCGTCGTGCATCGACAACCGCCCGCTGCGCTTTGCCGAATGGGAAGCGATGCGGCCGCAGACGGTTTTCGTGTCGGCCACGCCCGGCCCCTGGGAAATGGACCGCACCGGCGGCGTTTTCGTCGAACAGGTGATCCGCCCGACCGGTCTGATCGATCCGCCGGTGGAGATCAAGCCGGTCGAGGACCAGGTCGAGGACCTGATCGCCGAAGCCAAGGCGACCGCTGCCGCCGGCTATCGCACGCTGGTGACCACGCTCACCAAGCGGATGGCCGAGGATCTGACCGAATTCCTGCACGAGGCCGGCTTGCGAGTCCGCTACATGCACAGCGATGTCGAGACGCTGGAGCGCATCGAGCTGATCCGCGACCTGCGGCTGGGCGTTTATGATGTGCTCATCGGCATCAACCTGCTGCGCGAAGGCCTCGATATCCCCGAATGCGGGCTGGTGGCGATCCTCGATGCCGACAAGGAAGGTTTCCTGCGTTCCGAAACCTCGCTGATCCAGACGATCGGCCGCGCCGCGCGCAACGTCGATGGCCGGGTGATCCTCTATGCCGATCGCATCACCGGCAGCATGGAACGGGCGATGCGCGAGACCGATCGCCGCCGCACTCGCCAGGAAGCCTATAACGTCGAACACGACATCACCCCGGCGACGATCAAGCGCGATATTTCGGACGTGCTGGCCGACGTTTCGATGAAGGACGGCCTGGTTGTCGATACCGGCGATGCCGATACACCCAACCTCGTCGGCCACAATCTCAAGGCCTATGTCGCCGATCTCGAACAGCAGATGCAGACGGCGGCCGCCGACCTCGAATTCGAAACCGCCGCCGCCATCCGCGACCAGATCCGCCGGCTGGAAATGGACGAGCTCGGCGTGCCGGCCGGCGAACGCATCGCGCCGGTGCAGGGACGCAGCATGGGCGGCGCCCCGGGCACGCGCACCACCCGCTTCGAAAAGATGAAAAAGAAAGCCAGCTTCGGCAAACGACGGGCAGGCCCGCGTTAACGTTGTGCCAGGCGCCAGCACAAAGCGTCGGTAGCTATAGCCGAAATCGGACCTGCTACAGCGTCTCGAAAGGAGACCCGGCATGATCCGAAGTTTCAAGGACAAGGCAACCGAGGCCATTTTTTCTGGTACCCAGACGCGCCGGCTCCCACCCGAGATACAAGATCGTGCCCGCGTCCTAATCCGCCGCATCGACAGTGCTGACGAACTCGGCGACCTCCGCATCCCGCCCGGCAACCATCTCGAAACACTGTCGGGCGACCGCGCCGGGCAACATAGCGTTCGCATCAACCGGCAATGGCGTATATGATTCGCATGGAACGCCGGGAACGTGGATGGTGCCGAAATCACCGATTATCACCGAGGTACAATCCGCCAACCCGCCGCCGGGCGCCGGCCTGCGCGACGACCTGCTCGCCCCGCTTGGGGTTGGCGTCGCTGTCGTTGCGGCAGCGACCGGTCTGTCGGTTGCAGCGATCGACGGCTTTCTTGAAGGCACCCGGTGCATCGACGCCGATTTCGACCTGCGCTTCGGCCGCTGTTTCGGGTTTTCGCCAGGCTATCTGCTGCGGCTGCAAGTCGCGCACGATCTGGAAGCAGCGGCACGCACGGCTGGCGATGCGTTGGCACGCATCGAGCCGCTGAGCCGTGCTGCCGCCTAAAGCGTGCAGGCCAATCCGGCGCGCAGCACCTGCGCCACCAGTTCGGGATCATCGGGATCGGTCAGCCGCAGCGCGATGTCGCGCAGGTCGATGCGCTGGCGGCCCATCCCGCCGCCCATCCCGCGGCCGAGCTCTTGCAGCCGCCGCAATTGCGCCAAGCTCAACCGATCGCCGAGCCGCTCGCCGACGCAATCGGCTTGGCGCCGCTCCAGGCCATAGCCGACCAGCGCCGTGCTGATCCGCTGCGCCGGGGTCGAACACGCCGCCATGGCGATCAGCACCCCGGCTGCCGTCAAGGCGCGCAGGCGGCGCAGCATCGGCATCACGCCGGCTTGCCATTGCCGGAACGCCGCGTCGCCGGCAGGCGCCACCACGGCGTCTGCGGAAACACATGGTGTTCGTGGTGATAGCCGCCAAAGTGAAAGCAGCCGAGCAGCGAACCGATGCCGCCCGGGCCGACACTGCGGGCGTTGTGGCGATCGGCAAAGGCCGTGTCGCGATGGCGATGCGGCAGGAAAGTGCCGAAAAAGAACAGCTGTCCCAGCGCCAGGATCGCCGGAACCGCCCAGAACACGGCAAAGTTCAGCAGCGAGGCGCCCAGCAGCATGTACAGGCACGCCACCACCGTGATGCGCACCAGCTGCGAATGGGTGTAATAATTGCGAAAGAAGCGCAGGAACCAGCGGCCGGCGGCCCGCGGCGAGGTCGCGCTGAAATCCGGATCGTCGGCGGTGCCGACATGGCGGTGATGGGCAAAATGCGCCGGCAACATGCGATCGTAATCGAGCCCGGCATACATCATCAGCGCCGCGCGCCCCAGCCAGCGGTTGCGCGCCGGCCGGCCCGGGGCCAGCGCACCGTGCATGCAATCATGAGCGATGATGAACAGCCCGGTCGACAGCCAGGTCTGCAGCAACAGCACTGCCGCCAGCGCCAACGGCGACCATTCCGCCACCGGCACACCGAAAATCGTGGCCAGGTGAAGGGCGGCCCAGCCAGCGACGATCGCGCCGGCGAGAAGCTGGCTGATCGCCCCGTCGCGGGGTTGAAGGGCAACGCGTTGCACGCTGCCCGTGTGCGGCAATATGAAAGGGGTGCAAACCCCCCTGCGACACTCTAAACCGACATTCTTGACGGAGAATTCGATGAGCTGGTGGCCAGGTATCCTGTATTTTTTCGGCGCGCTGGCTGTCATGGAAGTCGTTGCCTATGTCGCCCATCGCTGGGTGATGCACGGTTTCCTGTGGAGCCTGCACAAATCGCACCACGAACCGCGCCAGGGCCGTTTCGAAAAAAACGACTGGTTCGCGGTAATGGGTGCCATTCCGGCGATGGTGCTGATCGTCTGGGGCTCGTTGCAGGGTTTCAATGAACTCTGGTGGCTGGGAATGGGCATCACCGGCTACGGCGCCATCTATGCCGGCTTCCACGACGTGCTTGTTCACCGTCGCATCAAGCACGGCTGGAACCCGCAGCAGCGCTATCTGAAGCGGATCGTCCAGGCGCACCGTCTGCACCATGTCGTCGAATCGAAGCAGGGAACCGTCAGTTTCGGCTTCATCTACGCACCGCCGATCCGCGCGCTGAAGGCCCAGCTCGAAGCCAATGGCACCGGCAAGATCCGCTCCTCGGCCAAGATGCGCGCCGAAATGGACATGGTCGACAACGCCGAACATTGGGCCCGGTGAAATCACTTCCTCTCTCGCTCGCGGGACAGGCGGCGAGACGCGCCCCTGACGCGTATGCGTCGCGATCTGCGTTGACGCGTATGCGTCGCGATCTGCGTTGACGCGTATGCGTCGCGATCGGCGTTGACGCGCACGCGTTGCGATCGGCGTTGACGCGCATGCGTCGCGATCGGCGTTGACGCGTATGCGTCGCGATCTGCGTTGACGCGCACGCGTCGCGATCTGCCGCGTACGGACCTGGGGGTGTCTTCTTCTAACGGAGCCGCAGCAACCGCGACCTGCAGCCCCGCCGGCCGGTCAACCCAGATCGACGATCCGCACGATCTTTCCGCCGGCCAGCGCGATGAACGACGCGCCGCGCATCGCGACCGGCGGGCCGGCTTTCATCGGCCCGATATCGGCTGCCGGGGTCCCGGTCCAATCGATCTCGAGCGCGACGGAATCGCCGGCGACGACCGCGGTCCTGACCATCTGGTGCCTTGCCGTGAACATCGCTGCCGACCGGCCGGCAAGGTCGGCGAAGGCAGCGCGTCCTTCGATCACCAGGCCCTCGCCGCTGTTGCTGACATTTTCGAACAGGATCGTCTCCGCCACGCAGTCGACCAGCGCGTCGACGTCGCGGCGATTATAGGCATCGAGATAGCGTTCGACGATCGGCGGCAGGGTCATGGCAGTCGGCCCTTTCTGCTGATTGAGGGCATCGGCCCCCTCTGCGCAGGATTGACCGCGAGCGACACGGCTGTCACCGCCGCCCGGCACGCCCTCAGCCCGGCACGCCCTCAGCCCGGCACGCCCTCAGCCCGGCGCGCCACCAGCCCGGCAGTGTCCACAGCCCCTCGCGCGGCGGCCCGGGCAGCGGCCGGCGGGATTTGCGCGCCAGCGCCGCCGGCAGGGTCGCAAGCACGGCGCGCAGCTTTTCGGCGCGGGTGGTGACAACGCGGGCATCGAGCCCCGGCGCGCCGAGGTCGCGGACCTTTCGGCCGATGTCGCCATAGATGCGCGCCGCGGCCAGCACCGCCCAGGCCGATCGCCATGGCAGCGCCGCGGTGCCCCAGCCGGCCGATGCCTCGTAATCCTCGGCTGCAAAGACCAGCCGCGCCACCAGCCGGGCCAGTTGGCGGCGGTGCGGCGGGAAAGCAAAACTGGTCGGCAACAGGTCGAGCGAGGCCAGCCAGTCATCGGGGATATAACGCCGCGAATTCATCGAATCCTCGACGACATCGCGCGCGATGTTGTTGAGCTGGAAGGCAATTCCGAGGTCCGAAGCGCGATCGAGGACGGCCTTGTCATCGGGCGACACGCCCATGACGATCGCCATCATCACGCCAACACAGCCGGCGACATGATAGCAATAGGCCAGCGTGTCGTCGAAGGTGCGGAACGGGCGTTCCTCCATGTCGATGCGAAAGCCTTCGACCAGGTCGCGAGCATAGCGCGGCGGGATGCGGCATTCGGCAACGACCCGCGCCAGCGCGAAATAGGCGAGGTGACCCTGTGGCCGCCCGGCGAGCGCGGCTTCGGTCAGCGTCTCGACTTCGGCGAGGCGTTCGGCCGGCGGCCGCATGTCGTCGTTGCGGCCCTCGCCGAGAACCTGGCCATCGATCACGTCATCGGTGTGTCGGCACCAGGCATAGAGCAGCATGGCCCGGTCGCGCGTCACCGGATCGAACAGCTTTGCCGCGAGCGCGAAGCTCCTCGAACCACGCGCGATGCTGTCGCGCGCAAAATCGAGGACAGCATCGGCCGGCGGGAGCGGTTCTTGCTGCCCCCCTCCCGCAGGCGGGAGAGGTCGGGGGTGGGTGTTGTCGTTCACCAGGACGCCTTAGCCCGACAGCGAAGGACTTCCCACCCCCGACCGCTGGCGGTTCGCACCATCCTAGGGTCCAGCGGGCCGGACGGGAGTGCGAAGGCTAGCGACTGCCAGACCGGGCGATGATCAGGCCGCAGCCTGCACCGGAACCCCGTTGACCACCGAGGCCGCAATACCGAAGTCCCGGGCAATCTCGCGAACCGTCATTTTCGCGGACATCATCACCGAAGGCGTGCCGCCACCCGGCTGGGTGCTCTGGCCGACCAGATAGAGGTTCGACACGTCCTCGCTGCGATTGTGCGGCCGGAAAAACGCCGTCTGGGTCAGCACCGGCTCCACGCCGAAACCGTTGCCGAGATAGGAACCCAGCGTCGCTTCAAAATAATCGGGCGTCACGAAGCTCTGGTAAACGATCCGATCCTTGAGGTTGGGGATATAGCCGCGCTCTTCGAGGAAGGTCAGCACCTTGTCCTTATAGGATTCGCCGATCGTGCTCCAGTCGAGGTCGCTCTGGTTGTTGGGCACCGGGATCAGCGTATAGGCCGCGTGATGCCCTTCGGGCGCCATGCCGGGATCGGTCAGCGTCGGAATGTGCAGATATTGCGAAAAGTCCGGACCCAAAATCTTGCGATCGAAAATGTCGGTGAGCAGTTCTTCGTAGCGCGGCCCCAGGATGATATTGTGGTGCTGCAGATCGGGGTCGCCTTCCGCCTTGCGATACCCGAAATAGATCACCATCAGCGACATCGACTGTTTGCGGAACTTGACCACCGCATCGCGATTGATGCGGCGATGCGCCTTGTCGATCAGCTTCATGTAGGTCGTGGCGTAATCGGCGTTGGAAACCACCACGTCCGCGGCGATCACTTCACCCGATTTCAGCGTCACGCCGGTCGCCACCCGCTTGCCATTGCGCTTGACCACATCGATCGAGGCGACTTCGGCGTTCAATTGCAGGGCGCCGCCCATTTCCTCGAACTTGCGAACCATCGCCGACACCAGCGCGCCGGTACCGCCGCGGGCATAATGGATGCCCCAGGTCTTTTCGACGAAATGGATCATTGCATAGATCGCCGGCACCTTCATCGGGTTGCCGCCGACCAGCAGGGGTTCGAAGCTGAACACCTGGCGCATCTTGTCAGACTTGAAGTATTTCTTGATCAACGAGAACAGCGGCTGCACGGCGCCGAGCTTGAACAGATCGGGGACGACACTCAGCATCTGGCCGACATTGCCGAAATAAGTATAGCCAAGCTCGAGGAAGCCGCGGTTGAAGATCGCCCGCGCCGCTTCGTGAAATTCCTCGTACCCCTGCAAATCCTCGGGCGCCAGGACGGCGATCTGTTCGCGCACCCGCACCGGATCGGCGTCGTAATCGAAGAAAGTGCCATCATCGAAATAGATGCGGTAAAACGGCAGGATCGGGATGATCTCGACATAGCGGCTGGTGTTGGTGCCGCCACTGATCCCCGCGACGATCCGCTTGTCGTCGCCCAGCACATGCGCCGGGAAATCCGGCTCGCCGAGCATCGCCTGGTCCTGCTGCAGCGAGAACAGCTCTTCGATGAAATGCGGCACGGTCAGCACCGTCGGCCCCATGTCGAAGGTGAACCCTTCCGCCCGCCGCACATAGGCGCGGCCCCCCGGGCTATCGAGCGCCTCGACGATGCGGGTCTGAAAGCCCAGGCTCTGCAGGCGCATGGCGCAGGCGATGCCGCCAAAGCCGGAGCCGATGACGATGGCGGTTTTTCTCGTATGTTCCATGTCACCGGCGTTACGCCGTTCGCCGGCGCAGTTCAAAGCCGAATGTGTCGCAGCAACGGCCCCGCGCTACGCCTTCCCCAGTTCGTACTTCACCAGCGTTCCAAGCGCGCGCATCACCGGGATCGGCGGCTTGCCGCTTAGGATGCGCATCCAGTCGCGCAATTCCGGCCGCGCTGCATAGAAACGCCCGACCAGCGCATCATTATGCTCGTAAAACCGCTGCATTACGGTGCGGCGTTCCTCGTCATGCGCCGCCAGGAACAGCATGCGGTTGAGCAGCCGGTACATCGCGCGCGATTTCCATGCAGCCACACTGTGTTCGCGCGCCGCCCGATAGATCGACGCCGCATCAAGGACCGCAAGCGCGGCGATCTTGTCCGCCATCGCCACGGCATCGGGGAAGCTGTAGCCCGTCGCCGGGTGGAACAGCCCGGCGCGCAGGCCGACCCGCGGCACCCCGGCCTCGCCCGCCGCCGCCGCTTCGTCCCAGAACGCCTCGATATCGCCGCCGAGGCCGAGCGGCAGGATGCCGATTTCCTCGCGGATCACCCGCGTTACCGTCCAGCCCTGCGACACCGCATAATCGGCCAAATGCCGGCGCAGCACTTCGGGCGACATGTCGGCACCGTCGCTGAAATACGTATCCTCGATCAGCACGTGCCGCGGCCCGAACGGCAGCGTGTAGACAAAGCGATAGCCGTCGATCTGCGGCACCGTCGCGTCCATGATGACGGGGCCTTGCAGCCCGTGCGGCTCGGCCAGCTCGATCTCCTGCCCCAGGAACTTCTGCCAGCGCAGGTCGAGCGCCTTCGTCGGCCCCTGCCCGCGGCCATCGATCACGGCACCGGCATTCAGCACCCGCTGGTCGGCAAGCCTCACGCTGGTCGGGGTAAGCGCCACGATCGGCATCGACGTCAGGATGCGATCCGCCGGCACCGCTGCCGCCACCGCGGCGGCCAGCAATTCCGATGTGCAACTGCCATAGCCCGCCGGCAGGGTCCGCTGCCGGTCCGGAAAGCGCACTTCATATCGGTCCCAGCGATGCGCGAACAGCGGCGCCGTCCATTCGCGCTGCGCCGGCGTCAGGTCTTGCGCAAACGACGACCAGATATGGTTGCCGCCGACCGTGCCGCCACGCTCGACGATGGTGACTCGCACTTGCGGCCGCAGCTGCGCCAGCCGCAGAGCGATCAGGCCATTGGCAAGGCCACCGCCGGCAAGGATGATTTCCTGTTCCACCCCGCCGTCATACGCAGACGCGCGCGCCAGCGCAAAGCCGTGCCACCACGCCGGTTGTCGCACCATTTCGGGCAGATTGTGCCACGCCGCCGGATTGCGTATCACGGCTCCGCACTCTTGCGCACGGAAAACCCCATGAACGCTCCGGTCCTGTCCTTCGTGCCTGCCGATCTTCCCGAACCCAGCTTCGCGGATCTGGCGCATCTGCCGGGGATGCCGCCGGCGCGGGTGCAGATGCTGCGCACCATCAATTTCCTGAAGGATCCGCTCGGCCGCAGCCAGAAGATGGTCGAAACCCATGGCCGTGTTTTCCGCCGCCAGGATTTCGGCGGCTGGGGCGTCGCGATGATCGGCCCCGAAGCCAATGAAATGGTCATGTTCAACCGCGATCGCATTTTCTCCAGTGCGCTCGGCTGGAATCCGGTGCTCGAAAACCTGTTCCCCAATGGCTTGATGCTGATGGATTTCGACCATCACCGCGTCCACCGCAAGACGCTGTCGGTCGCGTTCAAGACCGAACCGATGCGCATCTATCTGGGTCAGCTGAACGATGGCATTGCGCGCGGCATCGCCGGCTGGCCGGGCACGGCGTTCAAATTCTACCCGGCGATCAAGGCGCTCACCCTCGATCTCGCCGCTGCCTCGTTCCTCGGCGTGCCGTGGGGGCCGGAGGCCGGGCGCATCAACAAGGCCTTCGCCAACATGGTCGCGGCATCGGTATCGGTGATCCGCAAGCCGCTGCCGTTCACGCAGATGAAGCGCGGCATGGACGGCCGCGCCTATCTGATCGAATATTTCGGCAAGGCCATCCCGCTGCGCCGCGGCAAGCCCGGCGACGACATCTTCACCCAGGTCTGCAACGCCGAGAACGAGGACGGCAAGCCGCTCGGCGATCAGGAGATCATCGATCACATGATCTTCCTGATGATGGCGGCACACGACACGACGACATCGTCGATCAGCAGCCTCGTGCATTTTCTTGGGCTGCACCAGGACTGGCAGGACAGGATCCGCGCCGAAATCCTGGGGGTGAAGGCCGCCACCGGCGGCGGCGCGCTGACCTATGAGGCACTCGGCAGCCTCGAACTCCTCGAAATGGCGTTCAAGGAATCGCTGCGGCTGATCCCGCCGGTGCCATCGATGCCGCGCCGCGCACTGCGCGATTTCGTCTTCATGAACCACCGCATTCCCGCCGGCAGCCATGTCGGCATCAACCCGATGATGACGCACCGCCTGCCCGACGTGTGGCCGGAACCGGAGCGTTTCGATCCGCTCCGCTTCACCCCCGAAGCGATCCGCGGCCGCCACAAATACGCCTGGGTCCCCTTCGGCGGCGGCCCCCACATGTGCCTCGGCCTCCACTTCGCCTATATGCAGGTCAAGGCGTTCTTCTACGCACTGTTGTCCGAAAACCGCATCACCCTGGCGCCGGACTACAAGGGCGAGTTCATCATGTTCCCGATTCCCAAGCCGAAGGACGGCCTGCCGGTGCGGATCGAGGCGCTGGGGTAACGCGCCTTCCGTCGCGGGCGGCAGAGGGGGTTGTCGTTCGATCCGATACCGTTATGACCCGTGCGGGAGCCGCGTTACCCGCATCGTCAACCCGCATGGGGCAACGCTGCGAAGGGCGATGACCGTTGCGGAAACCCGGCTCCGGCACCGGCTCCGTGATCGCCGGCTGATCGGGCACGAGTTCCGCCGCCAGCACAGCATCGGGCCTGGTATCGCCGATTTCGCCTGCATCCCCGGGAAGAGAAGCAGGGCGGGTGCTGTCCTACACAACGCCAGATAGGTTAGCATCGCCGGCTACCCCCACCCAAGGAGCCCGGCATGATCGACCACAGCCCCGATTTCACCGAAGCCCATGGCCCCGAAACCCCCGACTTCGACCCCGTCCCGCTGCGCTTCCGCCATGATGGCTGGACGCCCGCCCGGCAGTGGAATTTCATCCAGGTGCTCGCCGATACCGGATCGGTCGATCAGGCGGCGCAATCGGTGATGATGTCGCAAAGTTCCGCCTATCGGCTGCGCCGCCATCCCGATGCGGGGGATTTCCGCCGCGCCTGGGATGCAGCGCTCGATCTGACATGGTCGCAGCTGTCGCAGCTGGCGATCGAGCGCATCCGCTATGGCGAGATCAAGACCATCCACCACAAGGACGGCCAGAAGACCACCATCACCTCCCTCTGTTCCGACCGGCTGCTGATCACCGCCATGAAGATCGACGATGCCCGCCGCGCCCGCGCCGAAGCCCGCGCCGAAGCCCGCACCGATGCCGGAGCCGCCGCTGCCCCCGCCGCTGCCGCCGCCGCTGCCGCCGCCGCCTCCATCGCCGCCTCCATCGCCGCCTCCCCCGCCGCCGCCATCGCCATCGCCATCGCCGACGACGCTGCCTGCACCGCCTTCCACCGCCTCGCCGCCGGCCTGACCGACAAGCCCGGTTGGGAAGGCCCGCGCCGCGCCGACCCCGGTGACGTGCCGATCCTTCCCTCCGCCCCGCGCCATTTGGCGCCGGCCTCGCTCACCCTCGCCACCCGCGCCGCCAAGGCCCGCTGGCGGGCCGGAACCACCGCCGGCGGGCGCGGTACGGCGCGCGGCTACACAGGGGAAACGACTGAACTTCGGTGAACTTCCACTTTCGCTTCTGGTGGGCAAAGCAGAGTCCCCGCACGCCCTCGCCCTTGAGGGGAGAGAGCCGCGGGACCCCTCGACTGCTCCTGGCCGGCGCGGGAGACAGTTGCGGGGATGTCCTGCCCAACAGGTTTTGGTTATTTCGGTACGCACCGACAGTCACTAAGGTCCGCCCATGTCCCGAACCGCCACCAAAGCCGCCGCCGCCCGCTGGCCCCGCCGCATTGCCATCGCCCTTGCCCTCGCCCTTGCCGCCATCATCGGCCTGATCGCAATTGC
The DNA here is from genome assembly GCA_038210855.1 of Sphingomonadales bacterium. GTDB lineage: Bacteria > Pseudomonadota > Alphaproteobacteria > Sphingomonadales > Sphingomonadaceae > Sandarakinorhabdus. Next base: position 14,256 of record JBBQWE010000029.1, read on the forward strand.
CGTGTTCGCCTTCCGCACCCCCGATATCCCGGTGGCCGAACTGCGTGCCAAATATGGCAGCCCGGCATCGCGGTATGTTGCGCTGCAGCCCGGCAGCATCATCCACCTGCGCGACGAAGGCCCGCGCGACGGCTTTCCGGTCGTGCTGCTCCACGGATCGAACGCCTCGCTGCACACCTGGCAGCCGTGGACGGACCGGTTGATCGCCGCCGGCTACCGGGTCATCCGCTTCGATTTTCCGGGCCACGGCCTGTCGTCGCCGGTGCCGGGCGGCGATTATTCCGCCGCCAGCTATGTCGCCGTCACCGATCGCGTGCTGGCCCATCTGGGGATCGGCCGCGCCGCCATCGCCGGCAATTCGATGGGCGGCGGCGTCGCCTGGCGCTATGCGGTGGCGCATCCCGAAAAGGTCGCCGCGCTGGTGCTCGTCGATGCGTCGGGCCAGCCCGAGCCACCGGGCACCGATCTGCCGATCGGCTTTCGCCTCGCCCGGCTGCCGGTGCTTCGCGATATCGCCACGATGATCACGCCGCGATCGCTGATCGAACAATCGCTGCAGCAATCGGTGACGGTGCAGAGCGTTGCCAGCGCAAGCGCGGTCGATCGCTATTGGGAACTGCTGCGCTATCCCGGCAATCGCGGCGCGACGCTCGATCGTTTTGCCAAGCCGTCGTCGCCGCCGGACGAGGCGGGCTTGCGCCGCATCACCGCGCCGACGCTGATCCTGTGGGGGCGCGATGACAAGCTGATCCCGGTGGAATCGGCGGCGTGGTTTTCGGCGCGGCTGCCGAATGCGCGCGTCACCATCCTCGACGAGGTCGGCCATCTGCCGATGGAAGAAGCGCCGGACCGATCGCTGGCGCCGGTGCTCGACCTGCTGGTCAGGCGCGGGGGGTGAATTGGCTGGCGAAATAGCGCAGCCAGGCCAGCATGGCGTCGGCGGTGTCCGGCGACAGGCCGATCCAGGTGCGGCGGGCATCGCGCGGATCGGTGCTGCGTTCCAGCAGGCCGGCTTCGGACAGGCTGCGAATCCAGCGCAGCGCCGTTGTCGTCGGCACGGCCGACGCGATGCACAGGCTGGAAACCGGCACCGGCTTGCCCTCCAGCCGCGCCGCGGTGAGATCGAGCAGCATGTCCCACGCCGGATCGGCGAAGATCTCATCGGGCAGGAAGCGGGCGCGGTCGCGGCGCAGCTTCAACAGCCGGCGAACCAGCGCGGCATCGACCGGCGCTTCTTCAAGAGTGGAAGGCGGCTGCGCGGCGAGCTTGGCCAGTGCCTCGGCAATGCGGCTGGCGTCGGCGGAAAGCGCGTTGATGGTGCGGGCGGCGCCGTTGCTGATCTCGCGGACTTCGCCGCCGCCAGCACCCCGGGCGGCACCGGCGATGACGGCGAACTGGGTCGCGCTGTCGTCATCGACAAACAGAAAGGCATCGGCGCGATCGAGAACGGCAGCGAAATCGCCCGGATCATCCGGCCCGGGCAGCGCGACGACCACCGGCAGACCGATCATCGCCAGCGCCCGGGGCGAGATTTCGGCGAGCTGGGCACCGGGAAGCACGAGGCAATCGGCCATCGGCAGCAGCGCGACCTGCGGCCGTTGCAGGGCAGCGAGGGTTTGACGATGAATTAACAATCCTGCGTCGGCAAAAACCTGCAACGCCATATCGACGGTAAGTACGCGAACTTTAGGATTTTCACTGCCAGACTGGAACCAACCACCCGAGGAATCGGCCGAGATCAATGTCATTCCGGAACTGCTTTATGAAGCGAAACGATCATCAACACCTAGTCTGCCATTGCCGGCCCGATGTTTAGCGTGTTTTCAGTGACTGGCAAGTAGACAGGCGCGGAGCAAGGGCGGTCAACCCGAACGCCGCGTTGCGAACACGATATCGCGAATGCAATCACCGAACGCCGGCGAGGGGAAAGTCGCTGTCGATCTTGGATTGCTGGCGCGGCCTGCCTTTTCGCAGATGTTGCGGCGGGGCAGCCAGGGCAACCAGGGCAACCAGGGTCTGGGGGAAAAACGATGGGGCACTACACGCCTGACATCGCAGCGGCCATCCCGTCGCTGCGCCGCAACCGGGCGCCGGCCGGCGCCGCCACGCCACCGCCGGTTACGGCAGACGCCGCGCTGATCGGCGAAAGCCAGGCCATCGCCGACATCCGCGCCGAAATCGACACCATCGCCGGGTCATCGGCATCGGTGCTCATCACCGGACCATCGGGATCGGGCAAGGATGTCGTGGCGCAGCGCCTGCACCAGCGCAGCCACCGCGCCGGCGCAGCCTATGTCGCCCTCAACTGCGCCGCGGTGGCACGCGACCTGCTCGAAAGCGAGATGTTCGGCCACGAGGCGGGTGCTTTCACCGGCGCTGTCAAGGCGCGTGCCGGGCGGTTCGAGGCAGCGCATGGCGGCACGCTGTTCCTCGACGAAGTCGGCGATATGCCGCTGGCGATGCAGGCGAAATTGCTGCGAACGCTGGAAACCCGCATCGTCGAGCGCGTTGGCGGCATGTTGCCCATCGCCGTCAACGTCCGCCTTGTCGCCGCCACCAGTGTCGAACTGATCGCCGCCATCGATCGCGGCAGTTTTCGCGCCGATCTTCTCTACCGCCTTGATGTGATCCGCATCGAAGTGCCGTCGCTGGCGGAACGGATCGAGGACATCCCGCTGTTGATCGAACATTTCCTGGCGCGGCAGCCGCGGCCGCGGGTGCGGTTTGCCGCCGCCGCCATCGCCGGCCTGATGCGCCACGGCTGGCCGGGCAATGTCCGCGAACTGAAGAACGTCGTCGAACGCGCCCAGGCGCATTTTGCCGGCCAGACGGTCGAAGCCGATGCGCTGGCGAAGCTGATGCGGCCGCGCGCCGGCACGCTCGCACCGATGGCGTGCGAACCGGCGAAGCCGTGGCCGGAGCCGGGCGAAGCGCCGGTGCGCATCGGCGACGGCGTGGACCTGAAGCGTATCCTGGCCGACCTCGAAACCGCCTATATCAGCGAAGCGCTGGCGGCTTCCGGCGGCGCGATCGCCACCACAGCAAAGCTTCTCGGCCTGCAGCGCACCACCTTGATCGAGAAGATGCGCCGGCTCGGCATCCACACCGGCGGATGAACGCCCGGGCCTATTTCGTCGAGGGCTTGGCCTGGATGACCTTTTTCGGCGGCGCGGCCTTCGGCTTGCGCGTTTCCTTGTTCGACTTCATCTGACCCTTGGCCATGGCGATGCCCTTTCTGTCTCAGGTCCGAATGATAGACGTTTCGCCGGCCGCCGTCGCCCGGCCAGCACCGGCTTCAGCCGGTGATTTCGGTCTGGGCGAAGAAATAGGCGATCTCGATCGCGGCATTTTCATCGGAATCCGAACCATGGACCGAATTGGCTTCGATGGATTCGGCGTGAACCTTGCGGATGGTGCCCTCGTCGGCGTTGGCCGGGTTGGTGGCACCCATGATGGCGCGATAGGCCGGGACAGCGTCTTCGCCTTCCAGCACCTGCACGACAACGGGTCCCGAGATCATGAAGCCGACGAGCTCGCCGAAAAAGCCGCGCTCGCGATGCACGGCATAAAAGCCTTCGGCCTGCGCCTGCGTCAGGTGCAGGCGCTTCTGCGCAACGATACGCAGGCCGGCGCCTTCGATCATGGCGTTGATCGCACCGGTCAGGTTGCGGCGGGTGGCATCGGGCTTGAGGATCGAAAAGGTGCGCGTGACAGCCACGGGGATACTCCAATCAACGGATGGGGAAAGCGGGTGGCTCCTAGCCGCGCCGGAGGCAGGTGGCAAGGCGGCGCCAACGGCGCGGAAGGCAGCTGCTTTTTTTGCGTTGCCTGCGACCTTTTTTCGCGTCGCGCCCCGCGCCTGTGCGTTTCAAAGGGCAAGCAACCCATTGAGACAGGAGCCTCGCCATGGTGCGCACCCCCTTCAACCTGTTGACCTTCTTGGTCGACGAGATCAACGACACGGCATGCGATCGGTCGCTGCGTGCTGCCGAAGCGGTCGCGGTATCGCTCGATCGCGCCCGGGCCGAGGGCAATCGCGCGCATTTCGATCGGCTGGTGGTCCGGTATCGGCAGTTCGAGAACGATGTGCGCAAGCTGCGTCCGGACACGCGCCTGCCGGCGGTATTGCTCGATTTCGACGCTGTTCCGGATCGCCGCGCCGCCTGAAGGCGTCAGCCGGCTTTCTCGAACCGGCCGCCCTCGCCTTCGCGCCAATAGACGCGCTCGATGTCGGTGGTGTCGAGCCGCCGCCAGCGAGCCCGTGCGACTTCGACGCCATCGGCGTCGAACAGGAACAGCGCACGCGCCAGGCCATCGAGGGCATCGGGCAGATCGCCGCCGATCTGGATCAGGCAATCGGCGGCATTGGCGGCCGGCAGCGGCGCCGCGGTCAGCAGCAGCGGCTGGCGGGCGGCGCGTTCGGCGCTCAGGTCGCTATCGATCCCGTGCGGCAGGAACCCGTCCGCCGGGCTCGCCCACAGCGCCAGGTCGAACGCCGGCAGCGCCGCCGCACCGGCGCGGACGACAACGCTGTGGCCGGCGTCGATGGCACGCGCCGCCAGCGCCGGCAGGACGGCGGCGGCGCTGCGAGCCCCGAGCTGGTAGAAATTGACGAGCAGCGCCATCGTCCGCGACCCGCGATGCCCCCTTGGCCCGCTTCAGCGTGCCTCGAAATTGTCGGCGATGAAGCGATCGAGCAGGCGCACGCCGTAACCGGTGGCGCCCTTTTCGTGCAGTGTCCCGGCTTTGGATGTCCAGACCGTGCCGGCGATGTCGAGATGCGCCCATTTCACGCCCGGCTTGACGAAGCGCTTGATGAACTGCGCCGCGGTGATCGATCCGCCCTCGCGCGGGCCGACGTTCTTCATGTCGGCGATCGGGCTGTCGATCAGCTTGTCGAACGCATCGTTCATCGGCATCCGCCACAACCGGTCGCCGGTCGCCTCGCCAGCGGCGAGAAGCTGCCCGGCCAGGCCGTCATCGTTACAGAAGATGCCGGCATAATCATGGCCCAGGCTGACGATGATGGCACCGGTGAGGGTCGCCAGGTCGATGACGATTTCGGGCTTGTAGGTTTCCTGCGCCCACCAGATCGCATCGCACAGCACCAGCCGGCCTTCGGCGTCGGTGTTGATGACTTCGACGGTCTGGCCCGACATCGAGGTCACGACGTCGCCCGGCCGCTGGGCATTGCCATCGGGCATGTTTTCGACCAGCCCGACCACGCCGACGACATTGGCCCGGGCCTTTCGCGCCGCCAGCGCGTGCATGGCACCGACGACGGCCGCCGCGCCGCCCATATCCCACTTCATGTCTTCCATGCCGGCCGCCGGTTTGATCGAGATACCGCCGGTATCGAAGGTGACACCCTTGCCGACCAGCACCACCGGCGCAGGCGGCGCATCGCTGCCGGTACCGTTCCAGTGCATGGCGAGAATGCGCGCCGGCCGCACCGAACCCTGCGCGACGCCGAGCAACGCCCCCATGCCGAGCGCTTCCATCTCCGGCACGTCGAGCACGGTCAGCGAGATGCCGAGGTCCTGCAGGTCCTGCGCTGCCGCGACGAAGCTTTCGGGGTAGATGACATTGGCCGGTTCGGTAACCAGCGCACGGGTGCGAGCAACGCCGTCGCCGATCGCCGCCAGCCGCGTGTAGAACGCCCCGGCCCCGGTGGCACCGGTGATGTCCATCTGCGCCAGCGTCGGCTGCTGCTTGGGCTTCAGCGTCGTGCGATAGCGATCGAAGCGCCAGTTGCGCAGGGTGGCGCCATGGGCGAGGTGCGCCGCGGCTTCGGCCAGCGGCAGCGCCGCAGCAATGCCGGCAAGATCGACCGAAACGCGGGTTTCGCCGCTTGTCTGCAGGCGCGCCGCGATGGTGGCGCCCAGTTTTTCGAACAGCGCCGCATCGGCGGCATCGGCCGCCCCGCTGCCGATCACCAGCAAGCGCGTTGCGTCGCAGCCGGCCGGCGCCAGCAGTTCGACGATGGCCGCTGCCTCGCCATCGAAACGCGCGGTTGTCAGCGCCCGCTGCAACTGGCCACCGCCGGCGGCATCGATCGCCGCCGCGCCGGCGCTGAGGTTGCCGCCCGGTCCGACAAGGACGACGCGGGCATGGGGTTGGCTGTCGGCGCTGGCTGGAAAATCGACGATCATCATGATTCCTCGTGGAGGCCGGGGGCAGAGTCTCGCCCCGCTTGCCTGCGATCTATAACCGGCCGCGCGGCCATGCAAACCCGCGCATCGGTAGACGCGCGCCGCCGGCGTCGCTAAGCCGCAAGCATCCCTCCCCGCCAGCGCAAAGGCGTTTCCCCTGCGTTCCCTTCTTCTTGCCGGTGTCGCGCTTGCTGGCCTGTTGCCGGCGATGGCCATGGCGCAGGACGTTCCCGCGGCGGGCAACCCGCCGGCCCTTGCCGGGCCCGGCCCTATCGCGCCGCAGGACGGGGGCGCCATCGTGGCGCCGCGGGATGGAGGCGCCATCGTGGCGCCGGGCGACGCCATCGATTTCGCCGCCGACGAGCTTCTCTATGCCGATGATGCCGGCGTCGTCACCGCGCTCGGCAACGTCGAACTGGCGCGCGATGCCTGGAAATTGCGCGCCGACCGGGTCGAATACAACCGCACTACGGGCGTCGTCATTGCATCGGGCAATGTCATCAGCATCGATCCCGATGGCAACCAGGCGCTGGGCAACCGGGTCGAACTGACCGACACGCTGAAGGATGCCGCGATCGACGATATCCTCGTCGTCCTCAACGACGGCGGCCGGCTGGCGGCGATAAAGGGCGTGCGCAGCGGCGATACCTACACGCTCGATCGTGCCGTCTACAGCCCGTGTTCGGTGATCGCCCGCGACGGCTGCCCGCAGGAACCGCTGTGGCAGCTGAAGGCGCGGCGCATCCGCTATCAGCGCAATCGCCAGCGTATCCGCTACAATGACGCCCGGCTGGAAATCGCCGGCGTGCCGATCCTGTTCCTGCCCGATTTCAGCCATCCCGACAGCACCGCACCGCAAGCCAGCGGGTTGCTGGTGCCCGATATCGTGTTTCGCCGCGAACTCGGCTTCGGCGTCAGCCTGCCCTATCATTTCGCCCTGGCGCGCGACCGTGACCTGACCATCACGCCGCATTTCTACACCGCCGAAAACCCGGCGCTGGAGATCAGCGGGCGTCGGCTGTTCCGCGCCGGGCCGATCGAGGCGCGCGCCTTCTTCACCTATGCCAATTTGACCGATTTTGCCCGCGACAACGTCACCACCATCGATCGCGGCGACCGGTTTCGCGGCTATTTCGCGCTGCGCGGCCGGCTGCAGCACAGCCCGGAATGGCGATCGACCTTTTCGATCCGGTTGACCACCGACGATACCTTCAACCGGCGCTGGGGCCTCGATTTCGACGATACGCTGCGTTCGACGTGGGCGCTGGAACGCAGCACCGCCAATTCGTGGCTGTCGATCGCCGGCTGGGGTTTCCAGGGCCTGCGCGCCACCGATCGCGGCGGCGAAATTCCCTTCGTGCTGCCGCTGATCGATTACGACTGGCGCCCGGTCGATGCCGTGCTGGGCGGCCGGTTGCGGATCAGCGCCAACACGATGAACCTGATCCGCACCGAAGGGCAAAGCGTGCAGCGCGGCCTGGCGGCGGCGCGCTGGGATCGCACCTTCCTGACGACGCTGGGTCAGCGGATTACCGCCACCGCGTTGGTGCGCGGCGATGTCTACAATGTCAGCCGGCCGGAACTTGCGACACTGCCGGAATATGCCGGCACGCGCGGTTTCCAGGGCCGCTACCTCGCGCTCGGCGCGATCGATGCCGAATGGGCCTTTGCCGGGCCGGCGTTCGGCGGCACCCAGACGATCACGCCGCGCCTGCAACTGGTGGCGGCGCCATCGAACCTGAACGCCGGCCTGCCCAACGAGGACAGCCGAGCCATCGAACTCGAAGACCTCAGCCTGTTCGATCTCAACCGTTTTCCGGGCTATGACCGGTTCGAGGATGGCACCCGCGTCACCTGGGGGGTGGAATATGCCCTCGATCGGCCCAACCTGGCGTTGCGTTCCGAAATCGGCCAATCGGTGCGGCTGGCCGGGCGCGGCACCGAATTTCCCGATGGCACCGGGCTTTCCGACACGCTAAGCGATTTCGTCGGCCGTACCAGCCTGAAGATCGGCAGCTGGCTCGATATCGTCCACCGTTTCCGCGCCGATCGCGCCAGCCTCGCCATCCGCCGCAACGAGATCGATATTTCGGTCGGCAACCGCCGCACCTATGCCACCATCGGCTATCTGCGGCTCGACCGCCGCATCACGCTGGAGGATCTGGAAGACCGCGAGGAAATCCGCGTCGGCGGCCGCGTCGCCTTTGCCCGATACTGGTCGGCATTCGGTTCGGCGATCATCGACCTGACGTCGCGGACCGAAAACCCGCTTTCGACCGGCGATGGCTTCAGCCCGATCCGCCACCGCATCGGTGCGGAATATGAGGATGAATGCTTCCGCTTCGGGCTCAGCTGGCGCCGTGACTATGTCTCGGATCGCGATTTTCGCGCCGGCAACACCTTCCTGATCACGCTGGCGTTCAAGACGCTGGGCGGGACCGGGGCGCGATAATGCCCGGTTCACGCATCCGGCGGCAGGAAGAACCCCGTTAACCGCTGCTTTGCCGTTGCGCGCCGATTGCGCTAGGTGGTGCGCTTGCCCGGCGGCGCTGCTGCTTCGGAGACACTGATGCGTCTTGCCCGTTCGATCCTCACCCTTGGCCTGCTGGCCGTTCCGGCAATCGCGCAGGACGCGGCGCCGACTTTCAACGCCGCCGACCTGCCCGAACTGGCAGTGATCGGCGCCGTCGATCCGACGCTGCGCAAGGCGCAGGCCATCGTCAACGGCGATGTCATCACCGATACCGATATCGACCAGCGCATGGGCCTGGTGCTCGCCGCGAACGGCAACCGGGTGACCGAGGAAGAACGGCCGCGGTTGCGCCTGCAGGTGCTGCGCAACCTGATCGACGAAAAACTGCAGGTGCAGGAAGCCAAGAGCAACGACATCACCATCACCGAGGACGAAGTCGAAAAGGCGTTCACGCGCGTCGCACAGAATTTCAAGCGCGCGCCGGCCGAATTCGAAAAGTTCCTGCGCGATGCGGGATCGTCGCCGGCGTCGCTGAAACAGCAGATCCGCGGCGAACTGGCGTGGAACCGCGTGCTGCGCCGCCGGGTCGAACCCTTCGTCAACGTCGGCGACGAGGAAGTCCAGTCGGTGGTCGACAAGCTGAACGCCGCCAAGGGCAAGGATGAATTCCATGTCGGCGAGATCTTCCTGTCGGCGACACCCGAAAATGTCGTGGCGGTCGAGGCCGACGCGGCGCGGATCGTCGAGCAGGTGCGCCAGGGCGCTTCGTTCGTCGCCTATGCGCGGCAGTTTTCCGAAGCCTCCAGCGCCGGGGTCGGCGGCGATCTGGGCTGGATTCGAGCCGAACAGCTGAACGATGCAGTGGCGCCGGTGGTCACTTCGCTGGTGCCGGGCAGCCCGGTGACCAGCATCAGCGATCCGGTTCGGGTTCCCGGCGGCGTTGCCATCATGGCGCTGATCGAAAAGCGGCAGTTTCTTTCGGCCGATCCGGCGGCGGCGCTGCTCAGCCTGAAGCAAATGTCGCTGGCGCTGCCCGAGGGGCTGACTCGCGAACAGGGCGAGGCGCGGCTGAAGGAATTCCAGGCCGCCACCCAGAACATGGGCGGCTGCGGCGCGGTCGAAGGCGTCGCCAAGCGGATCGGCGCGGAAGTCGCCACCAACGATGCGCTGCGCCTGAAGGACCTGCCGCCGCAATTGCAGCAGTTGATGAGCGAGCTTTCGATCGGCCAGGCGACGCCGGCCTTCGGGTCCAGCCGCGAAGGCCTGCGCGTGCTGGTACTGTGCGGCCGCGACGACAGCCAGACGCAGGTGCAGGCCCCGAATTTCGACCAGATCTATGCCCAGATGAACGATGATCGAGTAAACATGCGGGCCCGGCGCTATCTGCGCGATCTGCGCCGCGACGCCATCGTCGACTATCGGTGACAGCAGCGACGATGAATCTTCCCGCGCCGGCGCCGCTGGCGGTTTCCATCGGCGACCCCGCCGGCATCGGCCCCGAAATCCTCGCCAAGGCGTGGGCGGCGCGGATCGAGGCGCGATTGCCGCCGTTTTTCGCGATCGGCGACGCCCGCGCGCTGGCCGCCGTCTGGGACGGACCGGTGGCGGTGCTGTCGAGCCCCGGCGATGCCGCTGCGGCGTTCCCCGTCGCGCTGCCGCTGATCCAGGTCGACGACCCGGGCGAGATCGTTCCGGGTGATCCGAACCTTGCCGGCGCGCGCTGTGCACTCGACAGCCTGGAAATCGCCGTCGGGCTGACTCGCACCGGCATGGCCGGCGGGGTGGTCAGCGGCCCGGTTTCGAAGGCGCAGCTCTACGCCATCGGCTTCGATTATCCGGGGCAAACCGAATTCATCGCCGAACGCTGCGGCATCGCTGCCGCCAACGCCGTGATGATGCTGGCCGGGCCGAGCCTGCGGACGGTGCCGGTGACGGTGCATGTGGCGCTCGCCGATGTGCCGCGACAGCTGACCTGCGAGCTGATAATTGCCAAGGCGCGGGTGGCGACGCGCGCGCTTACTCGCGATTTCGGTATCGCCTGCCCGCGCCTCGCCATTGCCGGGCTGAACCCGCACGCCGGCGAGAGCGGCACGCTGGGCCGCGAGGAAATCGACATCATCCGGCCGGCGATCGAGCAGCTGCGTTTCGACGGGATCGATGTGACGGGCCCGCTTTCGGCCGACACGATGTTCCATGCCGCGGCGCGGGCACGCTATGACGTGGCGCTTTGCATGTATCACGACCAGGCGCTGATCCCGCTGAAAACACTGGATTTCGATGAAGGCGTCAACGTCACGCTCGGCCTGCCGATCGTGCGCACATCGCCCGATCATGGCACTGCCTTCGGCATCGCCGGGCGCAACCTCGCCAACCCGAGCGCGATGATGGCGGCGAGCCGCATGGCCGGCGATTGCGCCGCGCGCCGGCTGGCGGGGTGATCGCTCCCGCCGGTCTCGGCACCTTGCCACCCCCCGCCGGCCTGGCCGGCTCGCCACCCCCCGCCGGCCTGGCCGGCTTGCCACCCCCCGCCGGCCTGGCCGGCTTGCCACCCCCCGCCGGCCTGGCCGGCTTGCCGACACTGCGCGAGGTCATCGC
>JBBQWE010000030.1:0-25405 GCA_038210855.1 Sphingomonadales bacterium
CGCTGCCGACCCCCGTCAGTTGAAGCGTATAACTGCCCTCCCCGAGGCTCGCGGCCCAGTTCTTTGTATCCCAGCGCGCGTTGCCGCGCGTGTTGGTGAAGCTGCCGCTGCTGGCGACGATAGCGCCGCTGTTGTTGCGGATTCGGGCGGTGAGCGTCGACTCGGCAAAACCGATCTCGCTCGACATCGCCAGCGCCAGCGTGATCCCGGTGGCGCCGCGGCCCAGGCTGAAGTCCTGCGAGATGGTATTGACCAGCGTGATGCCGCCGGCGGTCGACCAGTTCAGCGCCAGATACTGCTGCCCTTCGAACGCCGCCGCCGGATAGCCGCCATAGGCCGATGGCGCGCGGTGAAGGTCGGATTCGAACGGCCGGGCGTTGTTCCAGCCGGGCAGATACTGGCTGGAAACGATGGCGCCGCCCGAAAAGCTTTGCACATGACCGCCCGGCGCCGTTGGATCGGTGCGGAAACCGGTGGTCGGCGCCGCTTCGAACCCGCCGTTGAAAAGCAGCGAGGCGGAAGCCGGCGCGGCAATCGCGAAAATGGTGGCAGCCAGGGCGAGCGTCCACATCGCCGTGCGGGCCGGGGCAAAAGCAGAAAACATCGGGAATCTCCGGGTGGTGCAGTGGGTTGGCTTGGCCTGCCGGGTATCGCACCGCGAAACGCTGTCACATCCCCATTTGGATGTGGTCACTTTGCCGGAACAAAGATTTAGAAAGATTTCGTGCCCAGTCGTGCTGCTTCCTTCCTTGAACGCTTCCGCCGCGCCGATCGCGACGATGCGTTGGTCGATATCATGGTCGACGATCATGAAGGGCTGTTCGCCGCCATCGCGGCGGCGCCCGAAGAATTGCTCGCCGCCGCTGCTGCCGCCGTTGCCAATTCCGGGCCGCCGGCCGATCCGCACGCTGGCGGCTTTGCTTCGGCGGCATGCGACGGCGCCGGCCGGCCCAGCGTAACCGCGATCGCCGACGATCGCAGCGGTCGCCCGGTGGCGGTGGCCGCGGCCGGCATTGCGAGTTGCGCGCCGCCGCCGCCGCCACCGGAGTCGCCTATGAAACCGCTCGCAAGCTGGTCGCCAGCGCGATGCGCAAGGCCGGCGCCGCCCGGCAGACCGACCTTGTCCGCCGCATCCTTGCCGCCGCCGCCGGCGATGTGCGGTCGCCCGAAGGCAGCACCCGCCTGCTGGCCGATCTGTTCGGGCTGACGCTGCGCCAGGCGACACTGGCGCAGGCGATCGCCCATGGCGCGACGCGCGATGCGGCGGCGGCGGCAGTCGGTGCCTCCACCGAAGCGGCCAAGGCCGAATTGAAGATCGTCTATCAGGCGTGCGGCATCGCCAGCGCGGTCGATCTGGCGCGCATCGCCGGTGAAGTCGATGCCCTCGCCGGGCTGGCAACGGCGTGCAGCATCGAAATCGCGCCGCGCGGTGAGCCGACCGATCCCGAACCGCTGCGGCTGGTGGCGCGCCGGCGTGCTGCCGGGCGCATCGCCGTTACCGATCATGGCCCGGCGCGCGGATCGAGACGGTGGCCGATGGCGGCCGCTGGCTGCACCTCACGCATGTCGATCGCATCGTCGCGGCGCTGGCGGGCCTCGGCGACAACCCGCGCCGCTAGTCGGCCGGGCGCCTGGGGGTTACTATAAACGAATCGGGGGCGAAGACGTTGGAGCCGTGCCTATGTCGATGCTGACACTGATCGCCCTTGCCGCCGCCGGCTCGGCGCCCATGCCGGCCCCGGTGGTCCTCGCCGCACCGGCGGTGACGCGCAACTGCCTGATCACCCGCGAAATCCGCGGCAAGCGCCTGTCGGCCGGCGAAGGCTATTTCGTGCAGACCCGCCAGGGCTGGTGGCGCAACGCCGCCGGCGCGTGCCCGGCCTATGGCCCGCGCCGGGCGCTGGTGACGCGATCGAACAGCATCTACCAATGCGCCGGCGACCTCGTCGAAGTCTTCGATGCCTTCAGCCGCATCGGCTATGGCGCCTGCCGCATCGGCAAATGGGAAAAACTCGGCGCGGCGCCGGACCTGCCGGACCGGTGAGGGCAAGTCCCCGCATGGATCACCCGAGGTAGAAACCCGGCCTGCGGCGGCCGGGGCCCGAGGCCGCTTTTCCTGGTGAGTTCAGATCAACGAGCCTGGAGTCAGGCCGGTCGATATCGTTCCTAGCGCGCTTCTTCCTTCGGTGCCGGGACGCCGATTGCCGCCACTTGCGCCGCGGTGACGGGGGCCTTGTAGCGGTTGCCGAAATGCGTGCGGACATAGCCGATCACGTCGGCGATCTGCTGGTCGGTCAGGGTGCCGCGGAACCACGGCATAGCGCCCTTGCCGCCGGTGACGACGGCGATCGGATAGTCGGGGTAGGCAAGGTTGCGGTTGCCGGCCAGCCCGGTGATCCGCCCGGCCCCGACGGCGCCGCGGGCATCGGCGAGGTGGCAGGCCTGGCAGACGTTGCGATAGGTCTCCTCCCCGGGGTGGGGCGCCGCCGGTTCGGCAGCGAGCGCTGGTGCGGCGAGCAGGATCAACGGCAAGGCAAGGATCGATCGCGGCATGTCAGGCCTCCAGGGCGCGTTTGTGCAGGCGGGTGATGGCGTCGAGCGAGGACAACAGCGCGCCTTCCATCCAGCAGCCGACATAGGAGGCATGCTCGCCGGCGAGCACCAGCCGGTCATCGACCGCGACCAGCGACTGGTAATGTTCCTTGCGCGTATCCTCGTTCCAGCGCGCGCAGCAGCCCAGCGTGAACGGCACCCGGCTCCAGGCGACGCTGGCGCCGCCGATGAACTGTTCCTTGTAGCGGCCGGGGTGGAACACCGATCCCTGGTCCAGCGCTTCGGCGATGCGGGCTTCCGGCGTCATTCCGGCAAATTTGTACGACGCCGGACCGAAGGTATAGGCGCCCAGGATCACGCCGGGGCCGGGGCGGAACATGCCGCCCGACGGATAGGAGATCATCGAGATCGAGCGGTCGGTGTAGCTGATGCCGCCATAGATCGCCTCGTCATCCTCCCAGAAGCGGCTGCGCATCTCCAGCCCGACCTTGACGGAGTTGGAATAGGGCACCGCAGCGATGGCGCCGAGCATTTCCGCCGAGGCATCGACTTCGATCTGCGACAGGATGCCGAGCGGAATGGTGCAGACGCAATAATCGGCCTTCGCCGTGGCAACGGCGCCGCTGGCGACATCGGCGTAGGTGACGGTGACGGCGCCGCCGCCCCCGATCTCCCCTTGCTCGATCCTGGTTACCTTGGTGCCGTAGCGGACGAGGCCCTCGACCTGCCGGCCGAACGCCTTGCCGATCATGCCCATGCCGCCGACCGGCTGGAACATCGTCGTCTGGTGCTGGTTTTCCATGTGCTGGGCAATGGTGTCGCCGATGTTGGCGTCGAGCAGATCGCCGAACTTGAACGGAGTCGAAGCGATCGGCGAGCCATCGACACCGCCGCCGAGCGGCCGGTCGAAGCCGCGCCGCTTCGATACGGGCAGCCCCCTGACGTAGCGCATGTCCTTGTCGAGAATGCCCCATTCCCGCAGCGCTTCCTTCAACCGGTCGCGGTCTTCGGCGCGCAATTCGCTGTCGAGGCCCTTGTTGTCGATCGCCTTGGCTAGCAGTTCGGCGACGTTGCCGTCCCAATCCGCCGCCAGTTCGCGATAGCGCTGCGGCGTGCCGCCGAACGCTTTCGAATTGTGCACCAGCGCCTGGTGGTTGAGCTGGATAAAGGGTTCCAGCGCAACGCCGAAGGCCTTGCAATAGTGCAGCAGCGTACGGTGGTGGTAGGGAATGCGCCACGGCCCGGGGTTGAGATAGTTGCCGGGGGCAAAGCCGATCTTCTGGGTGGCACCGCCGAGTTCGGTATAGCTGTCACCGCCGTGCAACGACCAGTTCCGGCCGCCGGGGCGATTGTTGTATTCGAGAATTTGCACGGCATAGCCGGCCTTGCGCAGTTCATAGGCAGCCAGCATCCCGGCAAGACCGGCGCCGAGCACGAGCACCGACGCCCCCGGCCGGGCGCCGGAAAGGTTCGGCGGCCCGGCGAACTGGGTTTCCTTCGCATGCCCCATCGCCTCCATGGCCTGATAGAGCATGGCGGCGCCGCCGATCATGCCGATGCTGTGCAGGATATCGCGCCGTGTCGGCGCGCCTTGCTGCGCTGTGCTGGTCCGATCGATCAACCGCCTGCCCCCTCGCGCCTGCCGTCTCCCCCGGTTACGGTTGTGCGGCGCAACAACGGCATAGTGCCGCTATCGACACGACACGACAATCGGGAAGTGTCGCGGTTTCCGGCAATTTTCACATGGATTTTGGGGGAATCCGGCAACAATGCGAGCCGCCCGCGGCGTGATGGCGCAGGCGGGACGTTGTGGTCAGCCAGCGAGGCGCCGGCGACGCCGGTGGCCGCCGATCAGAACGCCGGTTCGTGGATGCCGCACTCGCTCTTGTCCCAACCGCGCCAGCGGCCGGCGCGCGGGTCCTCGCCGGGCTGGACCTGGCTGGTGCACGGCACGCAACCGATCGACGGATAGCCCTGCGCTTCGAGCGGGTGGCGCGGCAGGCCGCGATCGACGAAATGCGCGTCGAGCATTGCCTTGGGCCAATCCGCCAGCGGGTTGATCTTCAGGCGGCCCTCATCCAGTTCGAAGCGCGGCAGCGCGGCGCGGCTGGCGCCCTGGAAACCCTTGCGGCCCGAAATCCACGCGGCGAACGGCGCCAGCGCGCGGCGCAACGGTTCGACCTTGCGCAGGTCGCAGCAGCCATCGGGATCATAGCTCCAGCGCAGCGAGGTCGCGTCCTTGGCGGCAAGCAAGCGCGGATCGGGGCGGAAGACGCGCAGGTCGGTCAGCCCCAATTGTTCGGCAAGCGCATCGCGATAGGCCAGCGTTTCGCCGAAGATCTTCTGGGTGTTGATGAAGATCACCGGCACATCGCGATCGGCGGCAGCAACCAGATCGAGCAGCACCGCCGATTCGGTGCCGAACGACGATACCGCTGCCACCCGGCCGCGCAGTTCGTTGCCAAGCAGATCGGCGAGCATCGCTGCCGCCGGAACGCCGGCATATCGCGCCGTCAGCCGCGCCACAGCGGCCATCGTGAACGGCGGTGCCGTGTCGATGACATCGATGTGGCGCGCGGCTTCAGCCATGCCGCAGTGCCCAGACCGGCGGGCGCCCGTCCGACGACTTCATGTAGACATGGGGGTAGCGATCTAGCGTCGCCTGGACGACAGAAAGATCGAGCGGGGCATCGGGAACGAAGCTGTCGAACCCGACGCGGCGCATGAAACCGATCTGATCGACCAGCACATCGCCGACCGCGCGGATTTCATGGGCGAACCCGGCCTCGCGCAGGATGCGGGCCGAGGAATAGCCGCGGCCGTCGCGGAACTTGGGGAAAGCGACTTCGACCAGCTTGAGGCGATCGAGATGCGGCAGCAGCGCGCGGACATCGTCGCCGGGTTCGATCCGCACCGCAGCAAAATTGCCGCCACCCAGAAAATCGGCGAGCGGTGCGATCGGGCTTTCGAACGGCGCATCGTCGCGGAAACGCAGCCGCGCCGGTGCATCGTCGAGCGCCGGCGAGGCGGCGCCGGCGACGGCCTGCTGGTCCTGGTTGTCGAGATGCTCAACCATAAACGGCTTCCTTGAACGGCGCGGGGCCGAGGCGGCGATAGGTATCGAGGAAGCGCTCGTCAGGGGCAGCGCGCGCCGTGCGGTAGAAGGCGATCAGCTTGTCGACGGCAGCGACGATGCCGTTTTCATCGAAGCCGGGGCCGAGGATCTTGGCCAGCGACGCATCTTCGGCGCCGGAGCCACCGAGCAGCAACTGATATGCCTCCTCGCCCTTCTTGTCGACGCCGAGGATGCCGATATGGCCGGCGTGGTGGTGGCCGCAGCCATTGATGCACCCCGAAATCTTGATCTTCAGCTCGCCGAGGTCGCGCTGGCCGGCGGCATCGTCCTCGAACTTCGCGGCGATCTTCTGGGCAATCGGGATCGATCGGGCGTTGGCAAGGGTGCAATAATCCATGCCCGGGCAGACGATGATGTCGGTGACCAGATCGAGGTTGGGGGTCGCGAGGTCGGCCGCATCGAGGCCCTGCCACAGCGCGTATAGATCGGCCTTGCGGACGTGGGCGAGGACGAGGTTCTGGCTGTGCGTTACCCGGATTTCGTCCTGGGCATAGCGCCCCGCCAGATCGGCGACAGCGTCCATCTGGGCCGCGGAGGCATCGCCCGGAATGCCGCGTTTCGGCTTCAGGCTGATCGTCGCGATGGCGTAACCCGGTGCCTTGTGGGCGTGGACATTGCGTTCGACCCACAGCCGAAAATCGGGATCGGACAGGTCGAGATCGTCGCTGGCCGCGGGATCGAAGGCCGGCGGCGCGAACTGGGCGATGACGCGATCATATTCTTGCCGAGGCGCATCGAGCCCGAGCGGTTCGAGCAGCGCCCATTCGGCCTCCACCTGGCGACGGAATTCGTCGATGCCGAGTTCGCTGACCAGGATCTTGATGCGCGCCTTGTAGATGTTGTCGCGCCGGCCGTAGCGATTGTAGACGCGCAGGATCGCCTCGCAATAGCTGAGGAACTGGCCCACCGGGATCCAGTCGCGCACCACCTGGCCGATGATCGGGGTACGGCCCATGCCGCCGCCGACATAGACGCGAAAACCGAGGTCGCCCCCGGAATCGCCGACTCCGCCGCGGCGCAGCTGCAGGCCGATGTCGTGCAGCTGGATGGCGGCGCGATCGGTATCGCTGGCGATGACGGCGATCTTGAACTTGCGCGGCAGGAACGAGAATTCCGGGTGCAGCGTCGACCATTGCCGCAGCAATTCGGCATAGGGACGCGGATCCTCGACCTCGTCGGCGGCGGCGCCGGCGAACTGGTCCGAACTGATGTTGCGGATGCAATTGCCGCTGGTCTGGAAGGCGTGCATCTCGACCTTCGACAGATCGTCGAGCAGGTCCGAGAACTGTTCCAGCTTGATCCAGTTGTACTGGATGTTCTGGCGGGTGGTGAAATGGCCGTAGTCGCGATCGTATTTGCGCGCGATGTGCGCCAGCATGCGCATCTGGGTACCCGACAACGTGCCATAGGGGATGGCGACCCGCAGCATATAGGCGTGCAACTGCAGATAGAGGCCGTTCATCAGCCGAAGCGGCTTGAACTGGTCCTCGGTGATTTCACCCCGCAGGCGGCGGCCGACCTGGTCCTTGAATTCGGCGACGCGAGCGTCGACGATGGCCTGATCGTACTGGTCGTAGCGATACATCAGATGACTTCCACAGAGAGACTGCCGCGCGCGAGATCGGCGCGGACGCTGGGGCCCGAAGCGCGGACACGCTCGCGGGTGGTGGTGGGAACGAAGGCACCGGGCTCACCGGTGACGTCGATCAGCACCGGGTCGTTGATGCGTTCTTCGGCGACGAGGCGCGCGGCCAGCGCCTCGCCTTCGTCACCGATGGCGACGGCATCGGCGATGTGCAGGCTCCAGTCGTGGCCGTTCCACCACAGGACATCGCCGGTTTCAAGGCGGTTGCCGGTCAGGACACGCGTTGGCGGACTGGGCATGATGAGGCCTTTTTACGACCTTCCCGCAAGCGGGAGGGGCTGGGGGTGGGAACGACGGCGGTCACGTCGCCGACAATGATCAGCGCCGGCGAGACGATGGCTTCGCGCGCCACCGTTCCGCCGAGATCGGCGAGCAGGCTGCGCACGATGCGCATGCCGGGCAATGTGGCGCGTTCGATGACGGCAATCGGCGTATCGGGCGCAAGGCCATCGGCCATCAGCTTTTCGGCGATGCGGTCGGCACCGGCGATCCCCATGTAGATGACGAGCGTGCGGCCGCTGCCGGCCAGCCCGGCCCAATCCTGATCGGCCAGCCCACGGCATTCGCCGGCGACGAAACTGACGATCGAAGCATGGTCGCGGTGCGTCAGCGGCAGCAGATTGGCAGCCGCGGCACCTTGCGCCGCCGAAATGCCGGGAATGACCTCGACCGCGATGCCGGCGGCCTCGCAGGCATCGACTTCTTCACCGCCGCGGCCGAAAATGAACGGGTCACCGCCCTTCAGCCGCACGACGACATGGCCGGCGCGCGCTTCCGCGACGAGCAGCGCGCCGATTTCGGCCTGTAGCAGCGTGTGGCGATCGCGGCGCTTGGCGACCGAGACCAGCCGCGCCGCCGGCGGTGCCATCGCCAGCACGCCATCGCCGACAAGGCCGTCGTGAACGACGACATCGGCAGCCGCCAGCGCTCGCATCGCCCGCAGTGTCAGCAGATCGGCAGCGCCGGGGCCGGCGCCGACCAGAATCACGCGCCCGGTGATGTTCAAAGCCATTGTCATCACATAGGCCGGCCGGCGACCCCGGACGACACAGCGATTCTTGGGGTCCGTGAAGTCCCGATACGTCACGGCAGACCGCGACACGAAACGCTTCGGCGCGGGATGCCGCCACCCCCGGCACGTAACCGGAGGTGGCGGTGGGAGATCAACCGAAGGTCCGCTGCCACCAACCCTTGCGCGGCGGCGACGCGGGTTCCGCCGCGACGGCGGTTTCGGCCACGGCAGCAGGCTCCGCTTCCGGCGCCGCAACAGGTTCGGCGACTGCATCGGCTGCCGGCTCGGCGGCAGCCGATGCCTTGCTGCGACGCGGCCGGCGGGCCTTGGCGGGAGCGGCTTCGGCAGCGGCTTCGGCAGCGGCTTCGGCAGGTGCTTCGGCAACGGCGGCCGCCGGCGCTTCGGCGTCGACCGCAGCCGGGGCTTCGGCTGCATCGGCCTTGCGGCGGCGCGGACGCTTCGCCTTGGGGGCTTCGGCTTCGGCTTCGGGTTCGGCTTCGGCTTCGGCTTCCACGACTTCCGCGAGTTCCGCCACGACAACCGGGGCCGCATCGGCAGGCGCTTCGGCAGCGACATCGCTGTCCGCCTTGCGGCGCCGCGGACGCCGCGAGCGCGGCGCGGCAGCTTCGTCGGCTTCCGCTGCCGGGGCAGGCAGTGCTGCGGGTGCCGGCACGGCTTCGGCGGCATCGTCGCCGGGCTCGTCGCCGCCGGCGTCATCGCCGGCAACCGCATCGCGATCGCGCTTGCCACGACGACCGCGACGCCGGCGCTTGCGCTTTTCGCGCGCCGCCGGGGTTTCGTCGCCCGGTGCATCGGCGTCGTCGCCGGCATCGTCGCTCGCCGCAAGACCCGGTTCGGCACCGGCCTCTGCATCGGCGGTCTCGATTTCGCCTGTATCCGAATCGGCGTTGGCTTCGGCGGTGTCGGTGCCGTCCTCGCCGTCCTCGCGATCCCGGCCACCGCGGCGGCGGCGACGGCGCTTGCCGCGCTGCTGGCGATCGCCCTTCTCGGCGCCCTTTTCGGCGCCCTTCTCGGCGCCCTTTTCGGCGCCCTTTTCGCTGCGGGCGTCGTCATCCTCGTCGCCGTCGTCTCCCGGCAACTCGTCCTCATCGTCCTCGATGCGCACCGGCATCGGCAGCGGCCGCATCTCGATGCGCTTCGACGACGGCGGGCCGCCGGCATCGATGGCGAAATTCGGCCCGATCAGGCCTTCATCCGGTACCGTGACGATGGTGACGCCGTAAAGCTCCTCGAGCTCGGCGAGTTCGATGCGCTTGCGATTGAGCAGATAGACGGCGACTTCCTCGCCAGCGCGCAGGATCAGGTCCGACGCACGGCCGCGCAGGGCCTCGGCTTCGAGAGCGCGCAGCGCCGAAAGCGCGGCCGACGAGACGGAGCGCACCGTCCCGGTGCCTTCGCACATCGGGCAGACGTGGGTGGAGGCTTCCAGAACGCCGGTGCGCAGCCGCTGGCGGCTCATTTCCATCAGGCCGAAGGCGCTGATGCGGCCGATCTGGACACGGGCGCGATCGTTGCGCAGCGCATCCTTCATCGCCTTTTCGACACGGCGGACGTTGGCACCGACTTCCATGTCGATGAAATCGATGACCACCAGCCCGGCCATGTCGCGCAGGCGAAGTTGCCGGCCGATTTCCTCGGCGGCTTCGAGGTTGGTCTTGGTGGCGGTTTCCTCGATGCCATATTCGCGCGTCGAACGGCCGGAGTTGATGTCGATCGACACCAGCGCCTCGGTCGGGTTGATGACCAGATAGCCGCCGGATTTCAGCTGCACGACCGGCTGGTACATGCCCTCCAGCTGCTGTTCGACGCCGAACCGCTGGAACAGCGGCACATTGTCGACATATTCGACCACCTTGGGTGCATGCGTCGGCATCAGCATCGACATGAAGCGGTGCGCCGCTTCGAAACCTTCGGCGCCTTCGACCAGAACCTGGTCGATATCGCGGTGGTAGATGTCGCGGATGGCGCGCTTGATCAGGCTCGAATCCTCGTGGATCAGTGCCGGCGCCGCCGAAGCCAGGGTCTTTTCGCGAATTTCATCCCACAGCCGGGTCAGATAATCGAAATCGCGGCGGATATCGGCGGCCGAACGCTGCAGGACGGCGGTACGGACGATGGCACCCATGCCCTGCGGCAGCTTGAGATAGGCCATGATCGTCTTCAACCGCTTGCGATCGGCGGGGTTGCTGATCTTGCGGCTGATGCCGCCGCCGTGCGCGGTGTTGGGCATCAGCACGCAATAGCGGCCGGCGAGGCTGAGATAGGTGGTCAGCGCCGCGCCCTTGCTGCCGCGCTCTTCCTTGACGACCTGGATCAGCAGCACCTGGCGGCGGCGGATGACTTCCTGGATCTTGTAGCGGCGGCGCAGCGCCTGGCGCTTGCGGCGCAGCGCGTCGGTCGGCTCGTCATGCGCACCGCCGGTTTCGGCAACCTCGTCGCGCGGTTCGGCGTCGTCTGCTTCATCCTCGTCATCGCCGGCGTCGTCATCGCGCGAATTTTTGTCATCGTCGCGCAGCGGGCGATCGTCGTGATCGTCCTGCGCTGCATATTCGGCTTCCTCGCGCAGCAGGGCTTCGCGATCCTCGCGCGGGATCTGGTAATAATCGGGGTGGATTTCGCTGAAAGCCAGGAAGCCGTGGCGGTTGCCGCCATATTCGACAAAGGCCGCCTGCAACGATGGTTCGACGCGGGTGACCTTGGCGAGGTAGATATTGCCTTTCAGCTGGCGACGGTCGGCAGCTTCGAAATCGAATTCTTCAATGCGCTGGCCATTGACGACAGCGACCCGGGTTTCTTCCGGGTGGCGGGCATCGATCAGCATACGATTGGACATGTGGTGACTCCATGGCGCCGGCGCCGGGCTCGCGGAGCGAGCGGCGGGGACGGCGGAAAAGGGCGGGAACGGCAGCGACTGCGTCGGCCGGAAGCGATGATCGGGAAACAGGGTGGTCGGCACCGGCGCGATGGTCCGCTGCGGTGGTGCAAGACCGATCGGCAATGCAGCTATCGGAGAAATCACGGCCGGGCAGCAACGGCAACCGCGCCGATGCCGCCCCAGGGGCGCCGCCGGTGCTGGTCGATGTGCGTGCGTTCATTCGGTTCCCGGCCTTGCCCGCTCCGGATCGACTCGACGGCTTGCGAATCTTGCCCGGGCCGGGCCTTTCGTACTTCGGACCCGCGGCGCCGAACGCTGCCCACCGCTCGCGATGCGAGCTTCCGGCAACAGGACGCGTGGGCCCGAAAACGGCAGCGGCGAGGCCGCGCCTTCATGTGACGTAGCAGTGACTTGCCACATCGGCAAGGGCATGGGCCGGCCACGACACGCGAAACGAAAACGGGCGCCCGCAAAGGGGCGCCCGCGATCTGAATCGAACTGTTTAAAAACCGGCGCCGAAAAACCGGCGCCAGATCTTAGCGGCTGTAGAATTCGACGACGAGGTTCGGTTCCATCTTCACAGCATAGGGCACTTCGTCGAGCGTCGGCACGCGCACATAGGTGGCCTTCGGGCCTTCGGTGCTGACATATTCCGGCACGTCGCGCTCGGTCAGGCCCTGCGCTTCGATGATCAGCGCCATTTCCTTGGCCTTGGTACCCAGTTCGACGACATCGCCCGGGTAGACCTTTGCCGAGGCAATGTTGCAGCGGCGGCCGTTGACGATGATGTGGCCGTGGTTGACGATCTGGCGCGCGGCAAAGATCGTCGGCGCGAATTTGGCGCGATAGACGACCATGTCGAGACGCTGTTCGAGCAGGCCGATCAGGTTCTGCGAAGTGTCGCCCTTCATGCGGACGGCCTCTTCATAGACCTTGCGGAACTGCTTTTCGGTGACGTCACCGTAATAGCCCTTCAGCTTCTGCTTGGCCTTCAGCTGCAGGCCGAAGTCGCTGGTCTTGCCCTTGCGGCGCTGGCCGTGCTGGCCGGGGCCGTATTCGCGCTTGTTGACCGGCGATTTCGGCCGGCCCCAGATGTTCTCGCCCATGCGGCGATCGAGCTTGTACTTGGCGTTCTGACGCTTCGACATGATGGTCCCTTGCAATGGATGCCGGCCGATGCGAGCGCTGGTGCCCGCCGGACGACAGTCCCCGGTATCGCACCGCCCGGCCGGCATCGTTCGAAGATGCCGCCGGACGCGGCCACTGCTTCACCGGGGGTGCAGGGCCAAGTCGCGAAGCGGTGGCGCCTAGGGGAAAGCCGTCGCCGGGTCAAGGCGGATACCCGCCGGATGCCGCGCCGGACTTGACTTTTCCGCCCCGTCTCGCCAGACGCACGGTTTCCCGAAATGCCCGGAGTTTTCCGCCCATGGCGCGCGTAACCGTCGAAGATTGCGTCGACAAGGTCCCCAATCGCTTCGACCTGGTGCTGTTGGCCGCCACTCGCGCTCGCGCCATCGCCAGCGGTGCCGAACTGACCGTCGACCGCGATCGCGACAAGAACCCCGTCGTCGCGCTGCGCGAAATCGCCGAACAGACCGTCCATCCCGAACATCTGCGCGAAGCGCTGGTCAGTTCGATGCAGCGTGTCGTTGCCGATGAAGACGATACGCCCGATGCCATCGGCTCGCTGTCGGCCTCGGCCGAAGCGCTGCGCGTCACCGCCGCCCAGCCGCCGCGCAACCAGAACCTCGGCCCCGATTACGAATAGGATCGCGTCGCATCGCCAGAATGCAACGCAGCCCTCGCAGCCTTGGGCCCGTTGCCCTTCAGGCGAGCGACCACGATTGCGGGTCCGCGGCCCCATGCCCCGGCCGCCGGAGGCACTCGCTTTTGGCCCATCGCAACCGCTGCCGGGCATGATTGCAGCGGTCGAGCGCCGCGCGTGGCCACCCGCCGCCCGGCGCAAAGGTTGCACGCCCGGCGCCGGCGCCCCACAGTCGGGCAATGTTGCGCCAGTATGAACTCGTCGAACGCGTCAAGGCCTATGATCCCGCGGCCGACGAGGATCTGCTGAACCGCGCCTATGTGTTTTCGATGAAGGCGCATGGTTCGCAGTTGCGGGCTTCGGGCGACCCCTATTTCAGCCATCCGATCGAAGTCGCCGGCATCCTGACCGACCTCAAGCTCGACGCCGAAACCATCGCCACCGGCATCCTGCACGACACCATCGAGGATACGGTGGCGACGCAGGAACAGATCGACCGGTTGTTCGGCAACAGCGTCGGCCGCCTTGTCGATGGCGTCACCAAGCTCAGCCGCATCGAGGTGCAGACCGATACCGAACGCCAGGCCGAGAACCTGCGCAAGTTCATCCTGGCAATGTCGAGCGATATCCGGGTGTTGCTGGTCAAGCTGGCCGACCGGCTGCACAACATGCGGACGCTGCACTTCATCAAGTCGGAGGAAAAGCGCCGTCGCATCGCGCTGGAGACGATGGACATCTATGCGCCGCTGGCCGAGCGCATCGGCATGTACGGCTTCATGGACGAGCTGCAGGAACTGGCCTTTCGCCAGCTCGAACCCGAAGCGCACGGCACCATCGTCCAGCGCCTCGAAAAGCTGCGCTCCGCCGGCGGCGACACCGTCCAGCGCATCGCATCCGGGCTGAAGCTGATCCTGGCGCAGGCCGGCATCGACGCCGATGTGACGGGCCGCGAAAAACGCCCCTACAGCATCTGGCGCAAGATGCAGGCGCGCGGGCTGGGCTTCGAACAGCTTTCCGACGTGATGGCGTTCCGAATCATCGTCGATGACGACGACAGCTGCTACCGCGCGCTCGGCGTCGTCCACCGGCGCTTTCCGATGGTCATCGGCCGCTTCAAGGATTTCGTGTCGACGCCGAAGCGCAACGGCTACAAATCCATCCACACCACTGTCATGCACAGCAGCGTGGCGGCGGGCGGCAGCCGCGATGCCGCCGGCGGCAACCGCGATGCAACCGGCGATAACGCGCGCATCGAAGTCCAGATTCGCACGCGCCGGATGCACGAGGAAGCCGAGCTCGGCCTTGCCGCGCACTGGGCCTACAAACAGGGCAGCCTGGCGGCGCGCGAGGCCTATCCATGGCTGGAGGATCTGCTCGAAGTCCTCCATGCCGCGACCAGCCCCGAGGAACTTCTGGAAAACGCCCGCCTGGCGATGTTCGAGGACCAGGTTTTCGTGTTCACGCCGAAAGGCGCGCTGCACCAGTTGCCGCGCGGTTCGACGCCTGTCGATTTCGCCTATGCCGTGCACAGCGATCTGGGCGATTCGTGCATCGGCGCCAAGGTCAACGGCCGGGTCGTGCCGCTGCGCAGCCGGCTGGCCAATGGCGACCAGGTCGAGATCATAAGGTCGAAGGAAAAGGCCCCCGATCCGGCATGGGAGGGCTTTGTCGCCAGTGCCAAGGCGCGCGCCGCGGTCCGCCGCCATGTCCGCCACAAGGCGCAACTCGAAAGCCGGTCGATGGGCGACAAGCTGCTGGGGTCGCTGGCGGTGCGCCTCGGCATCGGCCTTGACGACGAAGTGCTCGGCCCGGCGCTCGGCCGGTTGAAGCTGGCGGATCGCACCGCACTCGAACTCGCCATGGCGAAAAACCAGCTGACCGATGCGCAGGTGACCGAAGCGCTGGTGCCCGGCGCCACCGCCGGGCAGCGACCGAAGAAGCTGCGCGGCAAGCCCGGCCCGGCGGCAGTTTCGATCGAAGGGCTGACCCCCGGCGTGGGCTTCGAACTCGGTGCCTGCCGGCCGGTCCCCGGCGACCGTATCGTCGGCATCCGCCACGCCCATGGCCCGATCGTCATCCACACCATCGATTGCAGCGGGCTAGTCGATGCGGATGGCGGCGACGCGGCCGGCGAATGGCTGGAGGTCAGCTGGGGCCCCGAAACCAGCGGCGCCGTGGCGCGGCTGGCAGTCGTCGTCCACAACCAGCCCGGCGCGCTGGCCAGCCTGACTGCCAGCCTGGCGGCGCAGAATGCCAATATCGTCGGCCTGGCGCTGAAACACCGCGACCGCGAATTCCATACCGACCTGCTCGATATCGAAGTCGATGACCTGAAGCATCTGACGCGCATCGTGACGGCGCTGCGCACGGTGAAGGCAGTGGTGTCGGTCGATCGGGTGCGGGGCAGCTAGGGTCGATTGCAGACGAGCGGCACCGGCACCAGCTTCACCGTGCCGACCGCCTGGGAATTGACCGCCAAGGGCAAGGTCCGCCTGGTCACGCCGCCCGAAAGCGACACGCGCCTGATCCTCGTCGATGTCGGCGCCGCCGCCGACGCCGGGGCCGCCGCCGCCGCGGCCTGGACAGCCCATGGCGCCACCGCGCCGCCGGTCAAGCTGGTGACGCCGCGCGCCGCCAAGACCGGCTGGGATGAACGCGCCGTCGTCGATTACGATACACCGCCCAATGCCCGGCGTCTCGTCCAGGCGATTGCCTATCGCCGCGGCACCGCCTGGACGGTGGCGATCCTCGACGGCACCGAGATGACTGCCGAAAAACGCGGCGCCGCCCTCGGCCTTGTCGTCGCCAGCCTGCGCCCCGCCGGCTATTCGCGCGAAAGCTTCGCCGGCAAGACGGCGCACCCGCTCGACATGGCGCGTGTCGAACAGTTGAAGGCGTTCATCGCCGCCTATATGCCGCAGGTCGGTGTGCCCGGGGTCGGGCTTGCCTTCATCGAAAAGGGCAAGCTGGTCCGGGAAGGCGGCCTCGGCATTCGCGAACTCGGCAAGCCCGATCCGGTGACGGCGCACACCCGCTTCATGATCGCGTCGAACACCAAGTCGATGGCGACGATGCTGCTCGCCAAGCTGGTCGACCAGGGCCGGATCGGCTGGGACGACCCGGCGGTGAAGGCCTATCCCGCCTTCCGTCTCGGCAGCGATGCAACGACCGCGAAGACCAACATCCGCCACCTCGTCTGCGCCTGCACCGGGCTGCCGCGCAAGGATTACGAGCTGATCTTTGCCTCGTCGCCGACGACACCGGCGAGCGATACCTTGCGCCAGCTGTCGCTGACCGAGCCGACCAGCGGCTTCGGCGAGGTTTTTCAGTACAACAATCTGATGGCGTCGGCGGCGGGCTATATCGCTGCCAGCCTGATCTATCCGGGCATGGAAGTCGGCGCCGCTTTCGACAAGGCGGTGCAGACCGAGATTTTCGATCCCCTCGGCATGGCCGATTCGACGCTGTCGATCGACGCGGCATTCGCAGCCGAACATGCCTCGCCGCACGCCCATGACGTCGATGGCAATGTCCGCATCGCGTCGATGGATCTCAATCGTGCCTTCACCGTGTCGCGGCCGGCGGGCGGCGCCTGGTCGTCGCCGCACGACCTCATCCGCTATGTCGGGCTCGAACTCGCCGGCGGCGTCACGCCCGATGGCAAGCGGCTGGTGTCCGAAAAGAACCTCTTTGAACGCCGGGCGCGCGGCGTGCCGGTCGGTGAGGACCAATGGTATGGCATGGGGTTGACGGAAGACAATCGCTGGGGCGTCAAGGTCATCAAGCATGGCGGCGACCTGCTCGGCTATCACAGCGACATGATGTGGCTGCCCGAGGCACAGGTCGGCGCTGTGATCATGACCAGTGGCGACGATGGCGCGACGCTGCGCGGGCCGCTGCTGCGGCGGATGGTCGAGCTGCTTTATGACGGCAAGCCCGAAGCCGAGGCCGACCTGGCGGCGTCGGTGAAGCGTCTCGTTGCCGAGCGCGCCGAATTCCGCACCAAGATCGTGCTTCCTGCCGATCCCGGCGCTGTCACCGGCCTCGCCGCGGCCTATCGCAGCCCCGATCTCGGGCCGCTCACGGTCGTGCGCGACGGCGGCACGCTGCGCTTTCGCTTCACCTCGATGACAAGCGAAATGGCGACGCGCAAGAACAGCGACGGCACCTTGAGCTTCGTCGCCATCGATCCCGGCGTCGCCGGAACCGATTTCGTCGTCGCGACAAGGAACGGCAAGCGCGTGCTGATCACCCGCGATGCCCAGCATGAATTCGTCTTCACCGAGGTGGGACAATAGGGGCATTTCGGCGGCGACGCGGGTCTGCTAGGCCGGCGGTATGACCGAGAGCGATGTTCTGGCGGAATTCCGCGCCGCCGAGGCCCTGCTCGAAGGGCATTTCATCCTGTCGTCGGGGCTTCGCAGCTCGCGCTACCTGCAATGCGCGCGGGTGCTGATGGACCCGGCGCGCGCCGCCCGGCTGGCGCAGGCGCTGGCGGCGAAGCTGCCGGCCGACGTGCGCGGGCGCGTCGAAGTGGTGATCGCCCCGGCAATGGGGGGCCTGATCTGCGGCCATGAACTCGCACGGGCGCTCGGCGTGCTATCGATGTTCGTCGAGCGCCCGACCGGCATCTTCGAATTGCGCCGCGGTTTCCGGCTCGAACCGGGGCAGAAGGTGCTGTTGATGGAAGACGTCGTCACCACCGGGCTGAGCAGCCGCGAAGCCATCGCCGCGGTGCGCGCTGCCGGCGGGGATGTCGTCCACGCTGCCTCGCTGGTCGATCGTTCCAACGGCAGCGCCGATCTGGGCGTGCCGTTCACCCCGCTGATCCGCCTCGACGTGCCGAGCTACGCCGCCGATGCGCTGCCACCGGAACTGGCCGCCATTCCTGCCATCAAGCCGGGGAGCCGCGCGGCATGACCCGGCAGCTGCGCCTTGGCGTCAACATCGATCATGTCGCCACCATTCGCAACGCGCGCGGCGGCGAACATCCCGATCCGCTGCGCGCGGCGCTCGTCGCTGCCGAAGCCGGCGCCGATGGCATCACCGCGCATCTGCGCGAGGACCGCCGCCACATCACCGATGACGACCTCGACCGGCTGATCGGATCGATCTCGCTGCCGTTGAACCTCGAAATCGCAGCCACCGACGAGATGCTGGCGATCGCGCTGCGCCACCGCCCGCACGCCGCCTGCATCGTTCCCGAACGCCGCGCCGAACGCACCACCGAAGGCGGGCTCGATGCCGCCGGCCAGCACAATGTGCTGGCGCCGATCGTCACCCGGCTGCGCGAAGCCGGCTGCCGGGTCAGCCTGTTCATCGCACCCGAAGCCCGGCAGCTCGATGCCGCGGCGCAACTGGGTGTGCCGGTCGTCGAACTTCACACCGGCCCCTATGCCCATGCGACAGGCGACGCGGTGGACGTCGAGCTGGACCGGCTGCGCGCTGCGGCCGCTTATGGCGTGTCGCTGGGCCTCGAAATCCACGCCGGGCACGGCCTGACGTTCGACAATGTCGCCCCGGTCGCTGCAATCCCCGAGATTGCCGAGCTCAACATCGGCCACTTCCTGATCGGCGAAGCGGTCTTCATCGGCCTCGATGCCGCCGTGCGCCGGATGCGTGGCGCCATGGACGCAGCCATGCACCCGGGCGTGGCCGGCGCGAGCGCGGATTGATCCTGCCCGCCGGCCTCGTCGTCCTCGGCCTCGGCTCAGATCTGTGCAACATCGCGCGGATCGAAAATTCGCTGGCACGGTTCGGGGATCGCTTCATCGCGCGGGTGTTCACCGACACCGAACGAGCGCGGGCCGAGCGCCGGACGCTGACCAGAGCCGCCACCTATGCCAAGCGTTTTGCCGCCAAGGAGGCGTGTTCGAAAGCGCTCGGCACCGGGTTTCGCGACGGCGTGTTCATGCGCGACATGGGGGTGGTCAATCTGCCATCGGGGGCTCCGACGCTGGCACTCGCCGGCGGCGCTGCGGCAAGGCTGGCGGAACTGACGCCGCCCGGCTACACGCCGGCCATTCACCTGACGATCACCGATGACCATCCATGGGCGCAGGCGATCGTGCTGATCACCGCTTCCCCGCTGCAACAGGGCTGACCACCGACCATGAGCAAGGCCGCAAGTGCCGCCGCCGGCAAGAAGCCGACGAACTGGGCCCATGAGGCATGGCAGCTTTTCCTGCTCGTTCTCGCCGTGCTCGCCGTCCACAGCTTCCTCGCCAAGCCGTTCTACATCCCGTCGGGGTCGATGCTGCCGACCCTGCTGGTCGGCGACCGGCTGATCGTGTCGAAATTTCCCTATGGCTATTCCTATCTGTCGCCGTCGCTCGATGTGCTCCCCGAAACCCGCGGCCGGCTGTTCGGCAGCCTGCCCGAGCGCGGCGACATCGCCGTCATCAAGGCACCGCAGACACACGACGACTGGATCAAGCGCGTCATCGGCCTGCCCGGGGACAGCGTGCAGATGCGCGACGGCCAGCTCTGGCTGAACGGCAAGCCGGTGGCGCGCGAGCGAACCGCCGATACGGTGATCCCGGTTTCACCCGGCAGCGACTGCCAGACCCCCATCGACGCGCAATATCGCGGCACCGATGCCGCCGGCGCCGACGTCTGCCGGTTGCCGACATGGCGCGAGACGCTGCCATCGGGCCGCAGCTATCTGACGCTCGATCTGGCACTGATGGACAAGGACAACACGCCGCCGGCGATCGTGCCCGAGGGCCATGTCTTCCTGATGGGCGACAATCGCGACAACAGCCAGGACAGCCGCTTCGATCCGGTCGAGGGCGGGCTGGGCATGCTGCCGATCGAGAATATCGTCGGCCGCGGCGAATTCATCACCCACTCGCTCGACGGCACGGCAAGCTGGAACCCGCTGACCTGGCCCGGTGCGATTCGCGATCGCTGGTTCATCGGACTGAACAGAGCCGCGCCATGAGGCAGCGGCGGGTCGATCACTTCGGCTTTACCGCCAGCAATTCGACATCGAACAGCAAAACGGCGCCGGGCGGAATCACGCCGCCGGCACCGCGCGCGCCATAGCCAAGCTCTGGCGGCACGACGAATCGGTATTTCGAACCGACCGGCATCAGCTGGACGCCCTCCGTCCATGCCGGGATGACCTGATCGAGCGGAAAGGCTGCCGGCTGGTTGCGGCTGTAGCTCGAATCGAAGACCGTGCCGTCGACGAGCTTGCCTTCGTAATGGACAAGAACGGTGTCCTCGCGTGCCGGCTTCGGCCCGTTGGCGGGGCGCAGCACCTGATATTGCAGGCCGGTCGCGGTGGTCGTCACGCCGGCCTTGCCGCCGTTTTCGGCCAGATATTTCATGTCGCCCTGGCGCACGGCAGCGACCTGGGTCTGCGTGCCGGCCCAGACAGTGATGCCGACAATGGCGAGGATCAGCGCGCCACCGGCAAGCCATGGCACCACGCCGCGACCGCGCGGCGTGGCGGAATTGGTTGCCATTGCGGCTATCCTCCTGATTCGGCTTACTTCATTCCGTCGCGTTCGGCGCGCTTGCGCTCCATCTTGCGCGCGCGGCGAATGGCGGCGGCCTTCTCGCGAGCGCGCTTCTCGCTCGGCTTTTCATAATGACGGCGGAGCTTCATCTCGCGGTAGACGCCTTCGCGCTGCAGCTTCTTCTTGAGCGCGCGCAGCGCCTGATCGACATTGTTGTCGCGAACCACGATTTGCATGCAGCCGTTCTCTCCAATTCACGTCGCCGCGGCTGGCACAGCCGCAACGCTTGTCCAAATGATCGTGTTTCCGGCAGGCAAGCCTGTCGGAGCGAGCGGCGCGCATAACAGAGGCTTGGGCCTCAGGCAAGCAACGCCGCGGCATCCGGCGCGCTGGCGGCTGCAGCCCGCTGCGGCTACGCTGCGCGCATGATCGATGATGTCCCGCTCGCCGACCTCCGCCCGCGCCTTGTGGCTGCGATGCTGCCCAATGTGCCCTTCGATGGCTGGAGCGCGGCAGCCCGCGATGCCGCTGCCGATATCGAGGGAATCGATCGCGATATCGCCGCGCTCGCCCTGCCCGATCCGGTGGCGATGGTCGATGCCTGGATCCTGCGTGCCGACGCGCTGATGGCCGATTCGGTCGCCGCCGCGGCACTGCCCAGGGTCGGCGCGCGCATCCGCCTCGCCGTCTGGAGCCGCATCGAAGCCGCTGCCGAGGACCGCGAGGCCGTGCGCCGCGCGCTGGCGCTGCTGGCGCTACCGCAGAATGCAGCCATGGCAGCGCGCACGTTGTGGCGCAGCGCCGATGCGATGTGGCGCGCCGCCGGGGACACCGCCACGGATTTCAACCATTATTCGAAGCGTGCCATCCTGTCGGCGGTCTATTCGGCGACGTTGCTCTACTGGCTCGACGATGATTCGGAAGGTTTTGCCGCCACCGCCGCTTTCCTCGATCGTCGCCTCGCCGGCGTCATGCGCATCGAAAAAGCCAAGGCCGGCTTGCGCCGCGTGACCGACAATCTGCCGGATCCGGCGCGCTTCCTCGGCCGGCTGCGCTATCCCGCCGTCTGATACCGGCCGGACTGGCGCGGCTCGATTGCACATGATAATGGTTCGCAATTGATCCCGAGGCAGACTGTTTCTTGGCATTCTCCACAGCACTCGAGCGCCTGTCCCCCGGCGAGGTCGCCACCATCGCCGCGATCGACCGCGCCGGGCTCGACCCGTCGACGGCGCAGCGCCTCCACGAACTGGGCTTCGACGAAGGCGTCGACATCGAACTGCTGCACCGCGCACCGTTCGGCGGCGACCCGATCGCCGTGCGAGTCGGCAACATGGTGGTGGCGTTGCGCCGCGCCATGGCGGCGCTGATCGAGCTGTCGCCGGCGGCGGCCGAGTGAACCGATGAACGCGCCGGCCGTCTTCCCCCTGGCTCTCGCGCCTGTCGTCGCTCTCGTCGGCAACCCCAACGCCGGCAAAACCAGCCTTTTCAATGCTTTGACCGGGTCGCGCCAGCGTGTCGGCAATTATCCGGGCGTCACCGTCGAACGCAAGGCCGGCCGGCTGGCCTTGCCCGGCGGCGATGCCGTCGAGGTCATCGACCTGCCCGGCACCTACAGCCTGACGCCGCGGTCGCCCGACGAAGCCGTTACCCGCGACGCCGTGCTCGGCCATCTGCAGGGCGAACGGCGGCTCGATGCGATCATCGCCGTCGCCGATGCCACCAATTTGCGCAACCATCTGCGCTTCGTCCTCGAACTTCGCCGCCTCGGCACGCCGATGCTGCTGGTGCTCAACATGATCGACCTGGCGGAGCGTGACGGCACGCGGATCGATGTCGATGCGCTGTCGGGCCTGCTCGGCATGCCGGTGGTGGCGACGGTGGCGGTGCGCCGGCGCGGCCTGGCGGAAGTCGGCGCCGCACTTGCCGGCCTGCTGGCGCTGCCGGCCAAGGCAGCGCCGGTCGCCGCTGAAATCGCCGCCGAAATCGATGTCCGCCTGCTGCAGCGCGAGGCAGCGATGATCGCGCGCAACGTGACGCTGGCGCAGGGCCAGGCGCGGCGCTGGTCGCAGACGCTCGATCGCGTCGCGCTGCACCCGGTGGCCGGGCCGATCCTGCTGGCGACGCTGCTGTTCCTGATGTTCCAGGGCGTCTTCGCCTGGGCCGAAGCACCGATGCAATGGCTGGAGGCGCTGGTTGGTGCCGGACAGGCGGCGGCGACGGCGGCGCTGCCCGATGGCCCGCTGCGCTCGCTGCTCGTCGATGGCGTGCTGGCCGGCGTCGGCGCGGTGGTGGTGTTCCTGCCGCAGATCCTGATCCTGTTCTTCTTCATCCTGTGCCTCGAACAATCGGGCTACATGGTGCGCGCGGCGTTCCTGATGGACCGCATCATGGCGCGGGTCGGGCTGAACGGCCGCGCCTTCATCCCGCTGATCTCGTCGTTCGCCTGCGCCATTCCCGGCATCATGGCGACGCGCACCATCGATTCGCCGCGTGACCGGCTGACCACCATCCTGATCGCGCCACTGATGACCTGTTCGGCGCGGCTGCCGGTCTATGCCGTCATCATCGGCGCCTTCATTCCCGATACGACCGTGGCGGGTTTCCTCGGCCTGCAGGGGCTGGTGCTGTTCTGCCTCTATGTCGCCGGTGTCGTTGGCGCGCTGCTGGCGGCGTTCGTGTTGCGCCGCACGCTGACGAAGGGCAAAAGCCCGATGTTCCTGATGGAAATGCCGAAATATCAATGGCCGGCACCGCGCGACATCGGCATCGGCCTTTATCAGCGCGCCATGGCCTTCCTCGGCCGCGCCGGCGGCATCATCCTGGTTTCGACCATCGTGCTGTGGGCATTGGCGACCTGGCCGAAGCCGCCCGCAGGCGCCACCCGCCCGGCGCTGGAATACAGCCTTGCCGGGCAGATCGGCACCGCCATCGAGCCGATCTTCGCTCCCATCGGCTTCAACAAGGAAATCGCGCTGGCGCTGATCCCCGGCATGGCAGCGCGCGAAGTCGCGGTCAGCGCGCTCGGCACCGTCTATTCGCTGCAAGGCAGCGAGGAAGACCAGGCCAAGGGCCTGATCGAACGGCTGCGCGGCACCTGGAGCCTGCCGACCGCGCTGGCCTTCCTCGCCTGGTTCGTGTTCGCACCGCAGTGCATCTCGACGCTTGCCGTAACGCGCCGCGAAACCGGCGGCTGGGCGTGGCCGGCGTTCATGTTCACCTATCTGTTCGCCGCCGCCTATGCCGCGGCCGGCATCACCTACTGGACGGCGCGCGCACTGTCTTGATGTTGGTAACCGCGGGCAGCAAAAGCACAGCCGCCGGAGCCATCACCGGCGGTCGCGCGAACACGACCGCCGGCAATTCATCATGCCGCGGCGAGGCGCGCAGTACGGCGGCGCATCGTCGTGCCGATCAGGCCGAAACCGGTGATCAGCATCGCCCAGCTTGCCGGTTCGGGAACCGCGCCGGCGGTGAGGCCGGTGACACCCTGGACATTGTTGCCGCCGATGCTGCCGATCTGGCTGGCGGCACCCGTGGTCAGGTTGACCCCGTAGAGCATGCCGTTGAGCGATGCGAAGGCGGCACCCGACGCGCCCGAGATGTCGAAGGCAAGCCGGTCAGCCGACCCGAAGCTGAAGCCGAGCGGACCGAAAGCCATGCCGCCGACATTGGTCGAGACGTAGGTGCCGGCATTGGCGTTGGTGCTGCGCACCAGGCGGTCGCTGCCGGCGTCGAGGCTGGAGCGCCGTCGACAGCGCGCCGGGGCGGTTGTTGGTATAGGCCACCGCGGTCAGGCCGAAGGCATTGCCGTTCAGCGTCAGCGAGCCATCGACGATGGTGGCGCCGCCGGCGGGGTTGATGCGCAGGTTCTGGCCGGTCGCGCTGGTGAAGCGCAGCCGGTCGGGAACCGGGTTGAAATCGATGCCGTAATTGCCGCCGGCAGGCGCCGGGCTGACGGTGCCGACGACATTGGCGACATAGCCATTGCCGTTGCCGGTAAAGGTATAGAGGTTGCCGCTGGTGCCGAGGCTGTAGAGCGTGCGGTTGGCAGCGCGCAGATCGAGCCCGGTCAGCATATCCCCGGCGGCGATGCCGGTGATGGCGCCCGATGACGTGATCGTCGTCGGCGCGGTCGAATTGAACGTGATGATGCGGTTGTCGCTGGTCAGGCCGAACCGGCGTTCGGCGCTGGCCGGCGCAGCGATCGCCAGGCCGAGAACGCCGGCGATGAGAAGTCGTGACATGAAAGGCTCCCTTGTCGCGGCCCCCCGCGCACGAGTCACGCAGCCAGGTCGCAAACGGTTGTCATGTCATGCAGATTTCATGCAGGAAGTTGTTCACCAGACTCGTTTCGGTTCCGGCGCGCCAATCCCCGATCCCGCGCCGGTTACGGTTTTGCATCGTTTCGATGCCCAGGCTGGCTTCGGCCTTGCGGCGCCCGGGCGGCGATCCTCACCGGCTTTCCGCCAGAGCGTTTTCGGACACGACGCCTGTGGGCTGGTCCTCGCTTCGGCGCCGTGGGTCCAATCGACCGCTCCTGTTCCGGCGCCGGCGGGGTGGGATCGTTTATCGGTCGAACGTCCGGCGTTCGGCCGGCGCGGTTTCGGCGCTGCCGGGCTGGGGCTCGGCCGGCGTTGGTGCCCCGGCACCCAGACCCTGGGCCAACCGGTCGGCAACCGGCGGCAGCGGTTCGCCGGCACCATCGGTGGTGGCGGCGAGGGCAGCGGCAGTATCGATCTGCCCCGCCGCAATGCCGGCACGCGGCGCGCCGGGCGGCCGGTGATCGTCACGAAGTTCGGTGATGTCGTGGTGCAGGTCTTCCTGCGGCGGCGGGGCTTTTTCGATCATGCCGGCAGAACGCCGGCGCGATGGGTTCGGCTGCCGGTGGCTGCCGTCAGGTCACGCCAGAGAGAAGTTGCGCTGGATATC
>JBBQWE010000031.1:0-25132 GCA_038210855.1 Sphingomonadales bacterium
CGGCATCGCCATGATATCGGTGGTCAAATGCGTCGTCGTCGACAGCAGCAGCGCCGAAGGCAGCGCCGCCAGCAGCGTCCAGCGCCGGCGTTGGGCCCAGCTTGTCGGTCGCCGCGCCGCCGGTACCGGCGCCGGGCCGCGCGCCACCGCCAGGCCGGCAACGCCGGTAAGCAGCGCCAGCCCGACGAACCCCGCCGACCAGGCCCAGCGCTGGTCGACCAGCCCCAGCTGCGGCTCCACGAGCAGCGGATAGACAATCAACGCGGCAAAGCTGCCGAGGTTGGAAGCGGCATAGAGAAAATAGGGATTGGCAGCGCCGGGATCGTTCGATCGCGCGAACCAGGATTGCAACAGCGGCGCCTGCGCCGAAACGAGCAAGAACACCGGCCCGACCGAAACCGCCAGCACGCCGATCAGCCACGGCACCGGCGGCAAGCTGCCGGCCGGCGGAAACCAGCCGGCGATGCCGATCGGCAGGGTAAGCGCCGCGACCGCGAACAGCCCGAGGTGGATCGCCAGTTGCCGCCGCTGCGGCAGCCGCGCCAGCCGGTCGGCATAGACATAGCCGCCGAGCAGCGCTGCCTGGTAGAACAGCATGGCGGTGTTCCAGACCTGCGGCGAACCGCCCAGCACCGGCAGCACCAGCCGCCCGAACAGGGGCTGGACGAGGAACAGCAGGAACGAGCCGAGCAGGATCGCCAGCGTGTAGAGCGGCCGCAGCGTGCCGGCACCGACGGCAACAGCGGTCGGCGGCAGTTCGGGCCGCGACTCCGGCAGCGGCGATGTCGGCGACACGGTCATCGGCTGCGCATCCCGATGACGACTCCGGCCGCCGCGACCATCGGCAGCACGATGCCGCCGGCCATCATCCACGCCGGATAGGCCTCCAGTTGCAGGCTCCACACCACGCCGATCAGCGTCCACGCCGCGCCGACCGGCGCCAGCCAGCCGCGTTCGCCAAGGATCCGACCGGCCAGCGCCCCGGCCAGCGCCGCCAGCCCGCAGGTCGGCACGATCACCGCCTTGGCACCACCCGGCATCTGGAAGATGTAATCCGCATCGGAGGGAAACATGGCGCGGCCGGCAAATTCCCCGACCACGGTGGCGATTGCCGTCGCCACGTCCGGAGCGAACACGCCGCCGGCGATCTTGCCGATGTCATTGGCTGTCATGGTCAGGCCCCCCTCCCGACGTTGCATGCGGATCAGAACCGGCAGTCGATAACCCAGGTCTTCGCCGGCCGGTCGAAGACGATGCGCGAACATTGCCCCAGCACGTCGCGGCCGATCAGGATCCACGGGTCGCGACCCTTTTTCTTCGATGCGGTGACGGTCACGGTATCGGCGTCGTCCTCTGCCGTGCTGGTGCCGGCGCGCGCTGCGGCATCGATGCGGCGCGCCTCCGCCTCGCCGATGCGCACGCCCGGCCGCACCAGCGGCAGGCCGAGCAGCGTTGCGCCGGCAGCCGGCGTCAGTTGTTCGAGCGGCAGTGCCACCCCCGGGAACGGCCGCCACTGGCCGACGCGGCCGGCGCGACGCACCAGCCCTGCCGTCGCCAGCGCCGCGGCGGCACGAGCGTTCATGATCGTGTCGGGCGAATTCAGCTCGAACATCACGTCGATCGTCTCGCCGCCGATTTCGGCACGCATCTTCACCGATCCGCGGTCGGGCCGGGTCAGCGTGTAGGTCCGGCTGCCGGCAGCGGTGGGGCCGAGGATCAGCGTCAGCCGCTCGGTCTTCAGCGCGGTGATCGACAGGATCCCCTCGGCATCGGCGGCGATCGGCTTGTCGACCCAGACGGCCGGCACGGTTTCCTTGGGCAGGCCGCGCGGTTCGATGCCATAGAGGTTGAAACGAAAGGTGGCACTGCCGCCCGGAATCATCGCGTTCTTGAAGTTGCGCTTGCCGAGCAGCGGAAACGCCTTCAGCCCGGCACGACCGGCCGGTTCGCTGTTGAGGATCAGCGCCTGGTCATAGCTGAGCGCCAGCCGCGCATCGACGTCGGCGCGCTTGATGCGAACGCCGATGTGCGGCTGCGCGCCTTCGGCCACGTTGATGGTGAAACTCGGCACCGGCGCGGCAGCGCCCGCCAGCAGCAGCACCGGCACCAGCGCCGCCCGCATTGCGACAGCCCTCATCGCCGGTCCGCCGGGCTGCCGGCGAGGATGAACCGCCGGTCGCAATAGCCGCAATCGGCCGAACCGCTGCTGCCCATCTGCAACCACACCCGCGGGTGGCCATCGCCGCCGCGTTCATCGCCGTCGCAGAACACGCGCGCGGTATCGATGACATAGATTTCGGGGGGCGGGATTGCTTCCATGGCTCCGTCCCTATCAGCGCCGGCGGGTGAAGTCACCGGGGCGCCAGCGACATAAGCACAAGGCTGCGGCACAGCAGGTCAGCTTGCGGCGCAGGGTTGCCGCGCCACGGCAGCGGGCCTAATGCAATGACGGCATGACCGAAGCCGCCATCTCCATCCGGGGTCTCGAAAAAACCTACGCCGGCGGCAAGCGGGCGCTGAAGGGCATCGATCTCGATATCCCGCGCGGCAGCATCTTCGGCCTGCTCGGCCCCAATGGCGCCGGCAAGTCGACACTCATCAATACCCTCGCCGGCCTCGTCAACAAATCCGCCGGCACCGCCCGGATCTGGGGCTTCGACATCGACGAACATCCGCGCAACGCCAAGCGCAGCATCGGCATCGTGCCGCAGGAACTCTACATCGACGCGTTCTTCACGCCGTTCGAAACGCTGGAACTGCAGGCCGGGCTGTTCGGCGTGCCCCCGGCGCAGCGCCGCACCATGGCGCTGCTCGAGGCGGTACACCTGGCCGACAAGGCGCATGCCTATTCGCGAACGCTGTCGGGCGGCATGAAACGACGCCTGCTGGTCGCCAAGGCACTGGTCCACAACCCGCCGGTGCTGGTGCTCGACGAACCGACCGCCGGAGTCGATATCGAACTTCGCCAGCAGCTGTGGGATTATGTCCGCACCCTCCACGCCGGCGGCACCACCGTCGTGCTGACGACGCATTATCTCGAAGAAGCCGAAGCGCTTTGCGATCGTATCGCCATCGTCAACCATGGCGAGATCGTCGCCAATGACGCGACCGCGACGTTGCTTGACGATGCCGGCGACAAGAAACTGATCGTCACCGTCGATACCGATCTCGCCGCAGCGCCGTCGGCGCTGGGCAGCCGCACCGAACTGAAGGGCGACCGCAGCCTCGTCATCACCTTCGACAAGCGCGAGTCCAGCGCTGGCGAGGTGCTGGCCGCGATTGCCGCTGCCGGGCTCACCGTTGTCGACGTGACGACGCAGGAGGCCGATCTGGAAGATGTCTTCCTTGCGCTTACCCGCCGCGATGGCTGATCGCGTCGCTGGCAGGCATTGAAACTGAAAGTATCCCGAAATGGCTCGCCGACCGCCGCCTCCCTGCCGTCCCTATGATGTCGTCATCATCGGATCGGGCGCCGCCGGCCTGACCGCGGCGCTGACCCTGCCGGCGCATCTGCGCGTCGCCGTGCTCGCCAAGGGCGGCATCGACGCCGGATCGACCGCCTGGGCCCAGGGCGGCATCGCTGCGGTCCTCGAACCCGGCGATACCTGGGAAAGCCATATCGCCGACACGATGGTCGCCGGCGCCGGGCTCAACCACCGCGCCACCGTCGAATTCGTCGTCGAACAGGCATCGGCGGCGATCGACCGGCTGGCAGCGCTGGGCGTGCCGTTCAACCTTGAAGCCGGCGGAGCCGGCAAGACGCTGCCCGAACGCTGGCACCTGACGCGCGAAGGCGGCCACAGCCACCGCCGCATCGTCCATGTCGATGATGCCACCGGATGGGCGGTACAGCAGGCGCTGCGCGCCGCCGCCCAAGCCCGGCCGAACATCACGCTGGTGCCGGCCATGGTGGCGCTCGATCTGGTCACCGAACGCCATGTGGAGGCCGAACGCTTCGCCGCGCGGCGCTGCCACGGCGTCTATGCCTATGACGTCGAGGCCCGGCACGTCGTGCGCTTCACCGCGCATGCCGTGGTGCTCGCCACCGGCGGAGCCAGCCGGGTCTATCAATATTCGACCAACCCCGATGGTTCGACAGGCGATGGCATCGCCATGGCATGGCGTGCCGGTTGCCGGGTTTCGAACATGGAATTCAACCAGTTCCACCCGACCTGCCTTTATCACCCGCAGGTCAAGAATTTCCTGATCACCGAAGCGGCGCGCGGCGAGGGCGGCCATCTGCGGCTGCCGCCGACGGCCGCGGAGACTGTACAGGGCCTGCGCGCCGGTGCCCGCTTCATGTCGCGCTATGACGATCGGCTCGAACTGGCACCGCGCGATATCGTCGCCCGCGCCATCGATGCCGAGATGAAGCGGCTCGGCGTCAGCCATGTGCTGCTCGATATCGCGCATCTCGGGCCCGAATTTGTCCGCGCGCATTTCCCGACGATCCACGCCCGGCTGCTCGCTCTCGGCATCGACTGCACGGTCGATCCGATCCCGGTGGTGCCGGCGGCGCATTACAGTTGCGGCGGGGTGATGGTCGATCTTGCCGGCCGCACCGACCTGCCCGGCCTGTGGGCGGCGGGCGAAGTCACCCAATCGGGGCTGCACGGTGCCAACCGGCTGGCGTCGAATTCGCTGCTCGAATGCCTGGTGTTCGGCCAGGCCGCCGCCGACAACATCGTGGCGCATTGGGATGCCGCGGCGACGGTGCCCGAAATCCGGCCGTGGGACGAAAGCCGGGTGACCGATTCGGACGAGGAGATCGTCGTCACCCACAACTGGGCCGAACTGCGCCGTTTCATGTGGGATTATGTCGGCATCGTCCGCACCGACAAGCGGCTTGAGCGCGCGGCGCACCGGGTAAAACTGCTGCGCAAGGAAGTCGCTGATTATTATGGCAACTTCCGGGTGACGCCGGACCTGATCGAGCTGCGCAACCTGGTAACTGTTGCCGATCTGATCGTGCGATCGGCACGCGCCCGGCGCGAAAGCCGCGGCCTGCATTTCACCGGTGACTACCCCGAAACAAGTATAATCGCAGTAGATACTGTTCTGGATCCCGTACAGGTTCGGTCTTGAACCATTTCAAAGCTGATTTAATTTTTTGTAGAGAGTTGTCACTTTTTTAATAAGCGACGAGTTGTACAGCGTCAACTTGACAACGCTTCCGACGTCTGCCTAGTGACAGCGCGCGCAGATGCAGGCGCTGCTGAAGTTCCCGCTCTGCACGCACGTTATCTGGGCGGGCGGGCTCATCGGTGGCGAACAGGATTTGTGACGCGCTTCGGGCGCTGACGGCGAGCCGGTCCGGCAATCTGATGTCAACTTCGCCCTGATGCTGCCGATCATCATCGGGACGCTCGGGCTGGCGGCCGAATATGGCAATGCGACGGTCGTTCGCGCCGGCAACCAGCGCATCGCCGACGCTGCCGCCGTCGCCGCCGCCATCGCCTATGATGCCACCGGAACGCTCGCCGGTGCCCAGGCCGCCGCTATCCGGGTTTCCAGCATCAACGATTTTGTCGGCAACACGGTTACCGCAGATATCGTCGCATCGCCGGCCGATGCCGCGCGCAGTGCCGTGCGCGTGCGCTTGCGGCAGGCCGTGCCGATGGGGCTTTCGTCGTTCTTCAAGGCGTCGGTACGCGACACGCAAGTCGTCTCGACCTCGGTTGCCGAACTGATCAGCCAGGCTTCCAATTGCATCCTGGCGCTCGATGCGGCCAGCACCGGCATCGATCTTTCCGGCGGCACCGGCATCACCGCCAACGCTTGCGGCATCGGCTCGAACGCTCGCCTGCAGGTCGCCAATTGCGGCATCACCATCTGAGCCTCGTCGGCGTCCTACGACACGACACTCGCCATCCCGACCAATTGCAGTTCCGGTTCGGTGCTGCGCAAACCCGACAACAGCGTGCTTACCGCCCAGAAAAAGCCGGTCATCAACCCCTATGCCGACAGCACCGCCGTCAGCAGCGCGGCGGCCCGGCTGGCGAATGTTGCCGGCCAGACGGCGCCTGCTGCCCCGACGAATTCGCTGGGCATCGGCGGCAACCCGATCGAGTTCGGCTACAACAACACCACGACCGCCGCGCAGGCCCTGACCATCGGCTGCGTCGCGACCCGATCGGGCAGCACCTGGACACTCACCTGCCCGCCCGGCGCGACGCGCACGATCAGCGCGGTCACCATCAGCGGCGGTATCCAGGTCGTCTTCAATCCGACCGGAACGGCGCAAAGCGTTCTCAACATCGCCAACACGCTGACCGGGCAGGACAGGATGACCTTCGGCCCCGGCACCTACAACATCCGCGGCAATTTCATCGGCGGCTCCGGCGGCATCACTTTCAACGGCAATGCACTGAACGTCGGCGGTTTCATCCACCCCGGCACCAGCGGCACCTCGACATTCGGCGCCGGGACATACAGCGCCAACCTCGGCATCTTCCTGATGGGCAGTTCGACGGTCTCGTTCGGCGCCGGCACCTTCAACATCGGCCGCGCGACGGTCGCCTGCGGCAGCAGCGGTTTCTACAGCATCTGCTCGCAGACGTCGGGCGGGGTGACGATCGCCGGCCCGTCCACCTTCAATCTCCACAGCGGCATGCGCGTCGGCGGCGGCGCCACCATCGCGCTCGGCAACGGATCGAACGGCAACAGCTTCCACCTCGGCAGCAGTTCGGACGGCTTTGCCTTCCGCGGCGACGGCGGCGCCAAGACGACGATCGGCAATGCCACTGCCGGCGGGCTGATGCGCTTCGGCGGCAACGTCAACCTGACCGGCGGCGGCAGTTGCCTCGTCATCGGCGAGGCACCGCAGCACGATATCCGCGGCAATTTGTGGGCAACGGGTGCCATGCTGCTGCGGCCCGGCGTCTACACGGTGCTC
The DNA here is from genome assembly GCA_038210855.1 of Sphingomonadales bacterium. Classification (GTDB taxonomy): domain Bacteria; phylum Pseudomonadota; class Alphaproteobacteria; order Sphingomonadales; family Sphingomonadaceae; genus Sandarakinorhabdus. The sequence goes on from JBBQWE010000031.1 coordinate 6,896, forward strand.
GGCACAGTGAATTTCGGCGGCAGCGGCGGCGGCAATGCGATGTGCGGCGGGTCGAGCATCGGCCTTTATGCCGATGGGGTCACGTTGGTCATCGGCGCCGACAACAGCGTCAGCCAGACCGGCAACGGCTGCGCCGGTACACCGGCATTCTGCCTTTCGGCCGGCTATTCATCGGTGCTGCTGCGGCCGCAAGCATCGGGTGCACTCGCCGATTTCGCCGTCATCGGCCCGCAGTCGGCCAGCAACGCGCGCGGCGCGCTGCTGACTTCGGGCGCGACGAACAGCGTCATCAACGGCGTTTTCTACATGCCCAACGGCCCGTTCGTCAGTTCGGGCGGCGCTGCGACCGGTGACGCGGGCGGCTGCCTCGAACTCGTCGCCCGCAATGTCTCGCTCAGCGCCGGTGCCGTTCTGGGCAGCAATTGTGCGTCCAGTGGCAGCACCGCCAGAAACATCGTCCGGTTGGTGCCGTGATGGCGCAGCGTGCGCTGGTCGGGTTGCGGCGCCATCGCGGCGGCGCGGTGGCGATGGAATTCGTCATGCTGATCCCGGTGATGGCGATCATCATGTTCGCCGCCTTCGACATCGGCGGCATCCTTTACGCGCGCTTCCGGCTCAGCACGGCGGTCGCGGCGGGCGCCGCGCTGGTTACCGTACGCGCCGACGAAGCGGCGGGCAGCAACGCCGGCGAGCTTGCGACCAGCGCCGCCAACCTCGTTGCCAACGCCAATGGCAATGGCTGGGCGGCAGCGCGCGTTGTCATCAACAACGGGCCGATCGCCGAAAAAACCGGAACCGCCGCTGCCAGCCTGGCCAACGACAACAACGTCGACGATGGCCCCAATTCCCAATGCTATTGCCCGACCGGCGACAACAGCTGGGGCAGCAGCACCAGTTGCGGCGGCGTCTGTGCCAACGGCGGCATCGCTGGCCGCTGGGTACGGATCAGCGCGCGGCGGCGGTTCCAACCGATCTTTTCCGCCTATGGCATGGTGCCGGGCGATGGCTTCATCACGGCGGTGACCCTGGTGCAAATCGAATGATCCGCCGGCGGTTCTCCAGCCATCGCGCGAGCGATCGCGCGCAGCATCGCCGGCGCCGCGCCCCGGCGCCGTGCGCGCCGCGTGCCGGCCGGTGGCTTGCCGGTATTGCCGGGTCACGATCCGGCACATCGTCGCTGGAAACCGCGATCCTCGTGATGCCGTTCTTCCTGATGATTCTAGGCGGGATCGAGGTCTCGCGCTACACCTGGACGCGCATCGTGCTGGAACAGGTCGCCTATGCCGGCGCGCGCTGCGCCGGCCTGCGGGCAGTAAGTTGTTCGAACGCCGCCGCCGACACCCGCGATCCGCGCAGTTTCGACGCTGCCAAGACCATGGCTTTCGTTCAAGGTTCCGCTTCGGCGCGGATGGTCGCGCTGCCGCAGGGCGAAATCTCCATCGACGCGACGATGACGTGCAACGGCAACACGGATTTCGTCCGGATCGCGCTCGATCACGCCTTCGCTTCGCCGTTCCTGTCGATGGCCGGTCTCGGCAGCACCAGGATCGCCGCTTCCGCCTGCTTCCCGCAACAGCCCTGATACGCAGGTTCGCTGCGCCTTGTACCCAAGCGCGCTGATCGAGGCTCATCGAAGAAAAGACGGCCTCCAGCCCCAGTCGCCGGAGGCTGCCTTTCCGTATCGGTCGCCTTCAACGGGAATTGGTATCAGCCCATCAATTCGCGCACATCGGTCAACCGGCCGGTCACCGCCGCCGCCACTGCCATCGCCGGGGAGACGAGGTGCGTGCGCGAGCCGGGGCCCTGGCGGCCGACGAAGTTGCGGTTGCTGGTCGACGCGCAACGTTCCCCGGCGGGCACCTGATCTGGGTTCATGCCGAGGCACATCGAACACCCCGGCTCGCGCCAGTCGAAGCCGGCTTCGATGAAGATGCGATCCAGCCCCTCGGCCTCGGCCTGGCGCTTGACCAGCCCCGATCCCGGCACCACCAGCGCCTGGCGGATGCCGGCAGCAACGCGGCGGCCGCGGGCGACGCTGGCGGCAACCCGCAGATCCTCGATGCGGCTGTTGGTGCAACTGCCGATGAAGATGTTCTGCACGGCAAGGTCGCGCATCGCCATGCCCGGGGCCAGCCCCATGTAGTCGAGGCTGCGCGCCGCCGCGGTGCGCCGGGCATCGCTGCCGAAACTGTCGGGTCCCGGCACGACATCGGTGATCGCCACGACGTCTTCGGGGCTCGTTCCCCACGTTACCAGCGGCGCGATTCCGGAACCGTCGATGACAAGCGTTGCGTCGAACGTCGCGCCGGGGTCGCCGGGCAGCGCCCGCCACCACGCCAGCGCCGCGTCCAGCGCTTCGCCGGTCGGTGCCCGCGGCCGGCCGCGAACATAATCGAAGGTCTTTTCATCGGGTGCCACCAGCCCGGCGCGAGCGCCGGCCTCGATTGCCATGTTGCATACGGTCATCCGGCCTTCCATCGAAAGGTCGCGGATGACCTCGCCGGTATATTCGATGACATGGCCGGTGCCGCCGCCGGCGCCGAGCCGCCCGCACACCGCCAGCGCCACGTCCTTGGCCGAAATCGAAAAGCCCAGGCTGCCCGTCACGCGCACTTCCATGGTCTTCGATCGTTTCAGCAGCAGCGTCTGCGTGGCGAACACATGTTCGACTTCCGAAGTGCCGATGCCGAACGCCAGCGCGCCGAAAGCCCCGTGCGTCGCGGTATGGCTGTCGCCGCAGACGATGGTCAGCCCCGGCAGGGTGAAGCCCTGTTCCGGCCCGATGACATGGACGATACCCTGTTCCGGCGCATCGATGGCGAACATTTCGACACCGAACTCGCGGCAATTGGCAGCAAGCGTGTCCAGCTGCGCCTTCGACATCGGATCGAGAATCGGCAGGCGGCGCCCTTCAAAGACCCTGGCGGTGGTCGGCACATTGTGATCGGGCACCGCCAGTGTCAGGTCGGGCCGCCGCAGCCGCCGCCCGGCGAGGCGCAGGCCCTCGAAGGCCTGCGGCGTCGTCACTTCATGGATCAGGTGGCGATCGATGAACAGCAGGTCGGTGCCGTCGTCGCGGGAGGCGACGACATGGTCGTCCCAGATCTTGTCGTAGAGCGTGCGTGGAGCCATCCCGCCGCTATGCCGGCAAGCAACATGCAAATCCAGACCCCGGGCGATCAGCAGGCACACTGACCCCCTCCCTCCGCTGCCGGTATTCGGGCGCCTGATAATGCCGATACCGATCGCAGGACGCCAATCCATCGACACTGCGTTCGCCGCGATCAGTTTCGAAGACCAGATCCGGCATCGGCATCGGTATCGGCATCGGCATCGGCATCGGTATCGGCATCGGCATCGGCGCCGGCGCCGGCAGCGCGTGGGACAGGATCGCTGCTGCGCAAACCACGGCAGGTGTAAAATAATTTTACAATCCAGGAAACACCGGCGCCGCAAACCACGAGAAAGTCAGAGCTTTGTTACTTGGCACGAATTTTGCTTCTTTCAACACGTTGACGTCCATCCAAGGGGAAGATTGCCGTGGCTACAGCGATATCTACAGTTCTGATGACGGCCGCGGCGCTCGCTGGTGCCGCGGCAATGCCGGCATCGGCGGCGACGTTCAGTGGCACCGTCAACGGCGTGTTCAGCGACGCCGTCACCGCCGGCACGATTATCGAAAGCGGTCTCAGTCTCGCCTTCGTCGACAACACCGGAACTGCCGATTTTTCCTTCCCGAGTGTTTCGCCAAGCGATAACTCGCTGACATGGGGAAACAGCGGTGCAGGCTCGACCCCGGCAAATACGTCGGTTCTGAACTTCAAGGGTGTGACGTTCGTCAATCAGCCGGCGAATCAGACTTTCAAGCTGGGAACAATCACCTTTTTCAACGGCAGCAGCCGCACCGACAGTGTAATTTTTGGAGGGACGCTGACCTTCGATCTCGGCTTGCTGGGTGGCGTCAAATCTACGTTCATCGATATTCGCACCACGCAGAATACCGGCTTGTCGCAAAATCGCGACGCCGATTTTATCGCATTCAGCGATTTCCCGCAGACCTTCAACGTGTTTGAAAACGCGACGGCGTCGGCCGACCTGTTCGGGCGCATCGACTCCGGCAGCAACACGCTGGTGACGACGATCCGCAACACCCCCGGCTCCACCGGCGGCTTTATCGGCATCGGAGTCGGCGGGGTTCCTGAGCCAGCGTCATGGGCGATGCTCATTGTCGGCTTCGGCATGGTCGGCGCCGCTGCCCGCCGCCGTACCGCCGTCGTCATCTGAATGAAACGGCGGCGACCGTCGAAGGGGTGACGGGGACCGGACGGCGCGAGAAAGCGCTGGTCCGGCCCACGCACCCCCGGTCGTTGAATGCGAAGCCCATGCGGTTGCGCATAGTCACACCAATTCCCGTTGAAGACAACCGATAGAGAAGGCTGCCTCCGGCGGCTGGGGCTTGAGGCCCCAGACCCGCAATTGTTTCTTTGTGCTGCCACTGCCAAGGTTCGGTCACAATACAACAAGATGGGCTCTGGGGCCTATGGCTCCAACCGCCGGAGGCCCTCTTTTCTTCGATGAGTCTCGATCGGCGAGCCTTGGTATCAGCAGTCAGCCGGAACCAGCCCGCCTCCGACCCGGGCTTTCGCAATCATTGTACATTATGAATACCTCGGAGCGAATGCAGCTTTCGTCGCGTGAGCCGGGGACCGAGCGGATGGCGCCGCCACCTGGCAGAAAGCCACCCCAGATCCGCTGTACGTCCGGTCGCGGCCGTCAGCCCGCCGGTCCGGCTGCGCTCAGCCGCGCCAGCGCCCAGCGCGCGGCATCGGCAACCCCGGCGTCGGGATCGCCGGCGAGTGCGGCCACCTGCGGCCGCAGTGCCGCCTCCCCGCTGTTGCCGGCGGCGTAGAGGCAGTTGCGGACGAAGCGATCCCGGCCGATGCGCTTGATCGGCGAGCCCGAAAACACCGCCCGGAACGCTGCATCGTCCAGCGCCAGCAGATCGGCGAGCCGCGGTGCCGCCAGTTCGGCGCGCGGCGCGAACGCCCGCATCGCACGGGCCGCATCGGCAAAGCGGTTCCACGGGCAGGCAGCAAGGCAATCGTCGCAGCCATAGATGCGGTTGCCCATCGCCGACCGGAACTCCTCCGCCACCGGCCCCTTGTGCTCGATGGTCAGGTAGGAAATGCAGCGCCGCGCATCGAGGCGATACGGCGCCGGGAATGCATCGGTCGGGCAGGCGACCTGGCAGCGGGTGCAGGAACCGCAAGCATCGGCGTGCGGCGCATCGGGGGCCAGATCGAGCGTCGTCATCACCGATCCGAGGAACAGCCATGATCCATGCGTGCGGCTGACAAGGTTGGTATGCTTGCCCTGCCAACCAAGGCCGGCGGCTTCGGCGAGCGGCTTTTCCATCACCGGCGCGGTATCGACGAACACCTTCACATCGGCCTCGGGCGCCGCCTTCACCAGCCAGCGCGCCAGCGTCTTCAGCCGCTTCTTGACGATGTCGTGATAATCCTCGCCCTGGGCATAGACCGAAATCGCGCCGCGGTCCGGCTGCGCCGCCAGCCGCCGCGGATCGTGCGGCGGCGCATAGCTGGCGCCAAGCATGACGATCGATCGCACCGCCGGCCACATCGCCGCCGGTTCGGCGCGGCGGTCGGCGGTCTCCGCCATCCACAGCATCTCGCCATGGCAGCCATCGGCGATCCACTGCCGCAACCGTTCGCCGGCCTGCGGCGCCGCGTCGGCGCGCGCAATGCCGAAGGCCACGAAGCCGAGCGCCGCAGCCTCCGCCGCCAGCCGCTCGCGCAGGCCCGCCTCAGCCACCCAGCCGCTGCAGCCAGTCGCCGATCATGCTGCCCAGCCGCGCTTCGGGCTCGCCATGGAACAGCCAATGCCCGGTGTCGGGCAGCTCGTGATAATCGACCTGGCCGCCCAGCCGCCGCGCCGTCGCCCGGGCGATGCCCGGCACGGTAATGCGATCATCGCGGCCGACGACCACCAGCGCCGGCGCCTTCAGCCGGGCGAGGTCGACCCGGGTCGCGCCGGTCGTCGACAGGCCGGGAAGCGTCATTTCGGCAACGACGCGGCCCGAATCCCACACCAGCCCGGCATATTCGGCGCGGGCGACATCCTCGGGAATGCCGTTGTAGATGCCCCGGCGCGCTGCCTCCCAATCGATCCGCACCGGCGATTTCCACGAATTCCACTGCAGCACGACTCCGGCCATGGTGCGCACCGTGTCGATCGCCAGTACCGCCGTCGCGGCGGTGGCCGCCGGCGACAGCAGCACCAGCCCGGCATGCGGCACCCGCGCCGCCACCGCCTGCGCCAGCATGCCGCCCATCGAATGGCCGAGGATCACCGGCGGCGCCGGCAATCGCGCCGCCTCGCCGGCCAGGAAACCGACATAATCCTCCACCGTCGTCGTGCCGAGCGCCGGGTGGGGCACATTGCCGAACAGCCGATCGTGCAGCGGCAGCGACGGCGTCGCCACCATATGCCCCATCGCCTCCAGCCGTGGCGCCAGCCGCGCGAATGTGCCGGGCGTCGCCCATAACCCGTGGCAACAAAGGATCGGCGGCTTCAAACCACCACCCCGGTCGACGCCAGCACCGCCAGCGTGACGATGTCCGACGCGCTCGCCGTCATCGGCGCGATCTGGATCGGCCGGCTCATGTTGACGAGGCACGGCCCGATCACCCGGCTGCCACCCAGTTCCTTCAGCAGCTTGGCCGAGATGTTGGCCGAATGCAGCCCGGGCATGATCAGCACATTCGCTGGCCCCGACAGGCGGTTGAACGGATAAAGCCCGCGCATTTCGGGGTTGAGCGCCACATCGGCCGACATTTCGCCTTCATATTCGAAGCCGACACCGCGCTCGTCGAGCAGCGCGACCGCTGCCCGCAGATTGCCGACATATTCGCCCGGCGGGTTGCCGAAATTCGAATAGCTGAGGAAGGCGACGCGCGGTTCCTGGCCCAGCCGCCGCGCCACCGCCGCCGTCTGTTCGGCAATATCGGCAAGCTGTTCGGCGGTCGGCCGTTCGGTGACCGTGGTATCGGCGATGAAGATGGTTTCGGACTTGCCGACCATCATGTGCAGCCCGAACGGCCGGTGGCCATCCGAAGGATCGATGACCTGGCGGACCTGGCGGAACGTGGTGGCGAAATTGCGGGTGACACCGGTCAGCATCAGATCCGCCTCGCCCAGTTCGACCAGCATCGCGCCGAACACGTTACGTTCGTGGTTGACCATGCGCTGCACGTCGCGCAGCAGCGCGCCGCGGCGCTGCAGCCGGGCGTAAAGGCATTCGACCATGCGCGGCACCAGCGGGCTGTTGGCGCTGTTGTGGATTGCATAGGCGTCGATATCGGGCACGCCGATGCGCGCCAGGCCCTCGCGGATCGGCGCTTCGCGCCCGACAAGCACCGGCTCGCCATAGCCGGAATTGCGGTAATTGACGGCAGCGCGCAGCACGACTTCCTGTTCGGCCTCGGCAAAGACGCAGCGGCGCGGGCGCTGCTTCGCCGCTTCGACCGCGCCGGCAAGGATCTGCGTCGTCGGGTTGAGGCGCGAGCGCAATTCGTGGCGATAGGCGGCTTCGTCGAAGAACGGCTTTTTCGCCACGCCCGATGCCATCGCCGCCTTGGCGACGGCGGTGGGGATTTCCTCGATCAGGCGCGGGTCGAACGGCGCCGGGATGATGTATTCGGGGCCGAAGGTGCGCGCCTTGCCGCCATAGGCCGCCGCCACTTCATCGGGCACCTGCTTCCTCGCCAGCGCCGCGATGGCGTTGGCGGCGGCCATCTTCATCGCTTCGTTGATCGCGGTGGCGCGCACATCGAGCGCGCCGCGGAACAGATAGGGGAAGCACAGGACGTTGTTGACCTGGTTGGGATAATCGCTGCGCCCCGTCGCCATGATCGCATCGCTGCGCACGGCATAGACTTCCTCGGGGGTGATTTCGGGATCGGGGTTGGCCATGGCGAAGATGATCGGGTTCTTCGCCATCGAAGCGACCATCGCCGGGCTGACAGCGCCCTTCTGCGACAAGCCGAGCAGCAGATCGGCACCGACGACGGCTTCGGCCAGCGTGCGGGCATCGGTGACGGCGGCATGCGCCGATTTCCACTGGTTCATGCCCTTTTCGCGGCCCTGGTAGATGACCCCGCTGGTGTCGCACATGATGACATGGCGAACGCCGAACGCCTTGATGAGCTCGGTGCAGGCGATCGCCGAAGCGCCGGCGCCGTTGACGACCATGCGCACATCCTCGGGGCGGCGGCCGGTCAGGTGCAGGGCGTTGATGACTCCGGCGGCAGCGACGATGGCGGTGCCGTGCTGGTCATCGTGGAACACCGGGATGTTCATCCGCTCTTTCAGCGTCGTCTCGATGATGAAGCATTCCGGCGCCTTGATGTCTTCAAGGTTGATGCCGCCGAAGCTCGGCTCCATGATCTCGATCGCCGAGATCAGCTTGTCGACATCCTCGCTGGCCAGTTCGATATCGATCGAATCGATATCGGCAAAGCGCTTGAACAGCACCGCCTTGCCTTCCATCACCGGCTTCGAAGCCAGCGCGCCCAGATTGCCGAGGCCGAGGATGGCAGTGCCGTTGGAGATGACGGCAACCAGATTGCCCTTGATCGTGTAGTCATAGGCGGCATCGGGATCGGCGGCGATCGCACGCACCGGCGCCGCGACGCCGGGCGAATAGGCAAGGCTGAGGTCGCGCTGCGTCGCCATCGGCTTCGAAGCGATGATGTCGAGCTTGCCGGGCCGCCCGCCGAGCCGGTGGAACGCCAGTGCTTCGGCGTCTCCGAAATCGGGGCCCGTTACGGTGGTGTCGTCGGCCATGGTGTCTCCCCGAGGTCGCAAGCCCCCTGATACGGGCGCCCCGCCCGGGCGGCAAGGCAAAGACCGCTGCATGGGTGCCGGCGCTGCCCGCACCCGCCCCTTGCCGCTGCGCGCCGCCCCGCCCCGTGCCGTCGCCTGCCGGCGGAACGCGGCTTACCCGCCGGCGTTCAGCCAATGCCCCTGCGGCCGCACCACCCCGCGAAGCCGCTGCCTCCCGCGCACAGGAACACCCGTCCCATGATCCAGGCCATCGGCTATGCCGCCCAGCATTCGTACAACCGTCTCAAGCCGATGGCATTCGAACGCGATCCTGCCGGCCCCGGCGAGATCGAGGTCGAGATCCTGTTCTGCGGCGTCTGCCATTCCGATATCCACCAGGTGCGGAACGAATGGTCGAACACCGTCTATCCGTGCATGCCCGGCCATGAAATCGTCGGCCGCGTTGCCCGCGTCGGCGAAGGCGTCGATCGCCACCAGGTCGGCGATATCGTCGGCATCGGCTGCATGATCGATTCGTGCCGGGCCTGCGATCCGTGCCACGATGGCGACGAAAATTATTGTGAAGGCCCCAATTCGTGGCTCGCCACCTACAATGGCCCGATGGTTCCGGCGGCCAAGGCGCCCGGCGGCGGCAATGCCTATGGCCGCGACAACAGCTTCGGCGGCTATTCCTCGGTCATCGTCGTTGCCCAGGATTTCGCGCTGAAGATCCCGGCGGCGCTGTCGCCGGCGGCGGCGGCGCCGATCCTGTGCGCCGGCGTCACCACCTGGTCGCCGCTGAAGCATTGGTGCGTCAAGGCCGGCGACACGGTGGGCGTCATCGGCTTCGGCGGGCTCGGCGAAATGGCAGCCAAGCTGGCAATCGCGCTGGGTGCGACGGTAACGATCTTCACGCGCAGCGCCGACAAGACCGGCGCCGCCGCTGCGATCGGCGCGACGGCCGTTCTCGAAAGCGATACGGCCGCGATTGCCGCACTTGCCGCCAAATTCGATCTGATCCTGTCGACGGTGCCGGAAAAGCACGACGTCAATCCGTTCATCCCGCTATTGAAGCGCGATTGCACGCTCGTCGTCTGCGGCGCGCTCGAACCGATGGCCGGAATCGACAATTCGCAGGTTGCGTTTCACCGCCGCAGCGTCGCCGGAACGCTGATCGGCAGCATCGCCGAAACCCAGGAAGTCCTCGATTTCTGCGCCGAACACGCCATTGCGCCGACCATCGAGATCATTCCGATCACCGAGATCAACAGCGCCTATCGCAATGTCATCAAGGGCGACGTTCGCTTCCGCTACGTCATCGACATGGCATCGCTGCAGGATGTCGACGCCGCGGCCTGACCCTGGCGAGCGCGCGGCAATTCCAGCAATGGTTAGAGTGGCGGTTTGAGAGGCGGCGCGCCCGCGCTACAAGCCGGTGGTGACTGCCGCCGCTTCCCCCCAGACGTCCGACAAGACCTCCCCCCAGACATCGCCGATGATCGCGCAATATCTGGCGCTGAAGGCGGAGGCGCCGGATTGCCTGCTGTTCTTCCGGATGGGCGACTTCTACGAATTGTTCTTCGATGATGCCGCCGCTGCTGCCGCCTGCCTCGACATCGCGCTGACGAAGCGCGGCGAACACGCCGGCGCCCCCATTCCGATGTGCGGCGTGCCGATCCACGCTGCCGATGGCTATCTCGCCCGGCTGATCCGCGGCGGCCACCGCGTCGCCATCGCCGAACAGATCGAAGCGCCAGCCGCAGCCAGGGCCCGCGGCGGCAAGAGCATCGTCGCCCGCGCCATCGTCCGCATCGTCACGCCCGGCACACTGACCGAGGCCGCGCTGCTCGAACCGCGCCGCGCCAACTGGCTGGCGGCGGTGGCGCCCGGCGCCGTCAGCGGCCTTGCCTGGTGCGACCTTTCCACCGGCGCCTTCGCCACCAGGGCCCTGCCCGCCACCGAACTTGCCGCCGAGCTGGCGCGGCTGGCGCCTGCCGAACTGATCGCGCCGCAAGGCTGGGACGGCGCCCCGGCAACCCCGCGACCCGGCCTCGATTTCACTGCCAGCCGCGGCGAAGCCCTGCTCAAGGCGCGGTTCGGAGTCGCGACGCTCGATGGCTTCGGCAGCTTTTCGGACGCTGAAATCGCCGCCGCCGGTGCGCTGCTCGCCTATGTCGAAACGACTGCCAAGGGCGCGGTGCCGCTGCTCGCCCCGCCGGCCCCCGAATTGCCGGGCAGCACCATGGCCATCGATGCGGCCACCCGGGCCAGCCTCGAAATCGCGCGCGGGAGCGGCGGTGGCCGCGCCGGCAGCCTCGAAGCCGCCATCGATCGCACCGTCACTGCTGCCGGCGCGCGGGCTCTCGGTGCCGATCTCGGCGCGCCGCTCACCGATCCGGCCGCCATCAACGCCCGGCTCGATCTCGTCGCCTGGTTCGCCGATGCCGGCGTGCTGCGCGGCCGCTGCCGCGACGCCCTCGCTGCCATGCCCGATATCGCCCGCGCGCTGGCCCGGCTGGCCGCCGGCAGCCTTGGCGCGCGCTGGACGCCGCGCGACCTCGGCCAGCTTCGCGATGGCCTGGCGCTCGCCCGGCAATTGAAAAGCGCGCTCGCCGCGCAACCGCTGCCGCCGCCGCTGCTGCCGCCGCTTCTGCTCGAAACCCTTGGCCGCATCGGTCCGCTCGGGACCCTCGTCGAAGCACTGCGCGCCGCGCTGGTCCCCGACCCCCCCGCCGATGCCAGCGCCGGCGGCGCCATCGCAGCCGGCCATGACGCCACCCTCGACGCGCTTCGCGAAACGGCGCGCGATGGCCGCAGCGCCGTCGTCGCGCTCGAAACCCGGCTGCGCCACGAAACCGGCGTCGCCGCGCTCAAGATTCGCCACAACGGCGTCCTCGGCTATCACATCGAAGTGGCAGCGCGCTTCGCCGATCCGCTGCTGAAAGCCGGCCTTGCCCACCGTCAGACGCTCGCCGGCGTCGTTCGCTTCGGCAGCGCCGAGCTCGGCGATCTCGCCATGCGCATCGCCCAGGCCGGCGATCACGCGCTGGCCGCCGAAGCCGCCCATCTCGAGGAATTGCGCGATCTCGCGCTGGCGCAGGCCGCAGCGATCACCGAAACCGCCGTAGCACTCGCTCGCCTCGATGTCGCTTCCGCCCTCGCCGAACTCGCGACAACCGAGAATTGGGCCCGGCCGCGCGTTGACGCCACCGCCGCCTTCCGCATCGAAGCCGGGCGCCACCCGGTCGTCGAAGCCGCCGTCAAGGCCGGCCGCGGCCGCTTCGTCGCCAATGATTGCGATCTTTCCGCCGATTGCCGGCTATGGCTCGTCACCGGCCCCAACATGGCCGGCAAATCGACCTTCCTGCGCCAGAATGCGCTGATCGCCATCCTCGCCCAGGCCGGCAGCTTCATTCCTGCCAGCGCCGCGCATATCGGCGTCGTCGATCGCCTCTACAGCCGCGTCGGCGCCGCCGATGATCTGGCGCAGGGGCGATCGACGTTCATGGTCGAAATGGTCGAAACCGCCGCCATCCTGTCGGGCGCGACCAATCGCAGCCTCGTCATCCTCGACGAAGTCGGCCGTGGCACCAGCACCTATGACGGTCTCGCCATCGCCTGGGCCGTGCTGGAGGCGGTACATGACGATCTCGGCTGCCGCTGCCTGTTCGCCACCCATTACCACGAGCTGGTGGCGCTGAAATCGCGGCTGCGCGGCCTCGCCACCGTCACGGTGAAGGTGCGCGAATGGCAGGGCGACCTCGTTTTCCTGCACGAGGTCGCCCCCGGCGCTGCCGATCGCAGCTATGGCCTCGCCGTCGCCCGCCTCGCCGGCGTGCCTGCCCCGGTCATCGCGCGGGCAAAGAACGTCCTCGCTCGCCTCGAAACCACGCGCAGCCAGACGGGCGGTATCGCCGCCGGCCTGACCGACCTGCCGCTGTTCACCGCCGCCGCCCCCGCCGCCGATCGGCTGCGCGAGCGGCTGGCAGCGATCGATGTCGACGCGGTATCGCCGCGGGAGGCACTCGATCTGCTGGCGGAGTTGCGGGATCTGGCTGCAGTTCAGGGTAGTTGACGGCTTCCGGCGGCTGGGGCCGAGGGTCCGGACCCCAAGGCCGCGGCCGCCGAAGCCACCCTTCTTCCTTGAACCCGTTTCCACGGCGCCGTCAGCCATCTACACCTGCAACCATGTGGCAATTCTGGATCGATCGCGGCGGCACTTTCACCGATATCGTGGCGCGGCGCCCCGATGGCAGGCTGGTGACGGCAAAGCTGCTCAGCCATGATCCGGCGCATTATGCCGATGCGGCGGCGGAGGGCATCCGGCGACTTCGCGGCGACGATCCGGAACCGATCGCGGCGGTCAAGATGGGGACGACGGTGGCCACCAATGCGCTGCTGGAGCGCAAGGGCGCGCCGGTGCTGCTGGCGATCACGGCGGGGCACGAAGATGCACTGGTCATCGGCCATCAGGCGCGGCCCGATATCTTCGCGCTGCGCATCGACCGGCCGGAACCGCTGCACGCAGCGACGATGGCGGTGCACGAACGGGTGACGGCGAGCGGTGCAATGCTGCGCGCGCTGGACGAGGATCGCGCCCGCACCGATCTGGCGCGCTGGCGGGCGGCGGGGTTCGATGCGATCGCCATCGTGCTGATGCACGGCTGGGCGCATCCGGGGCATGAGGCGCGGCTGGCCGAACTGGCGCGCGAGGCGGGCTTTGGCGAAGTCATCGCCAGCCACCAGGTCGGCGCAGTCATCAAACTGGTGCCGCGCGGGCAAACCACGGTGGTCGATGCCTATCTGTCGCCGCCGCTGCGCCAGTACGTCGATGGCGTGGTTGGTGAAATTGGGGCAGCCGCCGTCGACACACCAACGCTGCTGTTCATGCAATCGAACGGCGGGCTGGTCGCGGCGCGGCATTTCCGCGGTCGCGCTGCCATTCTTTCCGGCCCTGCCGGCGGCATCGTCGGCATGGCGGCAACGGGCGCGGAAGCCGGTTTCAGCCGGCTGATCGGTTTCGACATGGGCGGCACCTCGACCGATGTCTCCCATTACGACGGGGCTTTCGAACGCAGCACCGAAACCATGGTGGCCGGCGTGACGGTGCGCGCGCCGATGCTGAAGATCGATACGGTCGCGGCCGGCGGCGGCAGCATCGTGCGTTTCGATGGCCAGCGGCTGCGAGTCGGCCCGCAAAGCGCCGGGGCACGGCCGGGGCCGGCGGCGTATCGGGGCGGTGGCCCGTTGACCGTTACCGATTGCAATGTCCTGCTCGGCGGGTTGCAACCCGATCTGTTCCCGGCGCTGTTCGGGCCGGGCGGCGACCAACCGCTCGACAGCGAAGCGGTGCGCGCCGGTTTCGCAGGCCTGGCGGCAGAAATGGGGATCACGCCACAGGCGGCTGCGCAAGGCGCGCTGGAAATCGCCGTCGAGACGATGGCCAGCGCCATCAAGCGAATCTCGATCGGCCGCGGCCATGATGTCGGCGATTACACGCTGGCGTGCTTCGGCGGTGCCGGCGGCCAGCACGCCTGCCTGGTGGCCGAAGCGCTGGGGATGCGCCGCGTCATGGTGCACCCGCTCGCCGGGGTGCTTTCGGCCTATGGCATCGGCTTGGCCGATGTGCGGGTGCTGCGCGAGGCGACACTGGGCCTGCCGCTTGCCGAAGCTGCCGGCCCCGGGATTGCGGAGCGTGCCGAGGCACTTGCGTCGAACGCGCGGGCGGCGCTGCTGGCGCAGGGGCTCGATTTCGACACGGTGGTGATCGAGGCACGGGCGCGGATCCGCTATGCCGGATCGGACACGCCGCTCGAATTGCCGCTGGCGTCGCCGGCGGCGCTGGCGGCGGCGTTCACCGCCGAACAGGCGAGCCGCTTCGGCTTCACCATCGCCGATCCCGATCTCGTCCTCGACAGCCTTGCCGTCGAAGCGATCGGAAGGACCGCTCCCCTCCCGCTCGCAGAAGGGGGCGGGGGCGGGGGCGGGGGCGGAACGATGCAAGAGCCGACCCCCCTTGCCACGCGCCCCGTCACCATGGCCGGCGCCTGCCGCCCGACGCCGTTCTTCGATCGGCCCGCGCTGCCGATCGGCTGGCAGGCCCCGGGCCCCGCAGTCATCATCGACGCCAGCGCCACCACCATCGTCGCGCCCGGCTGGCGCGTGACGGTCGAACCCCATGGCAATCTGATCCTCGATCGGGTCGCAGCGCCGCCGCCGGCGCGGCTGGCCACGGATTGCGACCCCGTCCGCCTCGAAATCTTCGCCAACCGCTTCATGGGGGTGGCCGAACAGATGGGCGTCGCGCTGCAATCGACGGCATGGTCGGTCAACATCAAGGAACGGCTGGATTTTTCCTGTGCGCTGTTCGATGTCGCCGGCAATCTGATCGCCAATGCACCGCATATGCCGGTCCATCTGGGATCGATGGGCGACAGCGTTCGCGCCGTCATGGAGGCACGCCAGGGCGATGGCCGCGGCATCCGTCCGGGCGATTCCTATCTGCTCAATGCGCCCTACAATGGCGGCACGCACCTGCCCGATGTCACCGTAATCCTGCCGGTGTTTGCTGGCGGCCGCCTTGCCTATTGGACGGCAGCACGCGGCCACCAGGCCGATATCGGCGGCACAACGCCGGGGTCGATGCCGCCCGACAGCCGCAGCATCGAAGAGGAAGGCGTCCTGCTCGACGATGTACTGTTCACCGCGGAAGGCCGGCCATGCGAGGCGGAAGTCCTTGAAATCCTGTCGTCGGGCGCGTGGCCGGCGCGCGATCCGGCGCGTTGCCTCGGCGATCTGCAGGCGCAACTTGCCGCCTGCCGCCGCGGCGCAGCCGAACTGCTGGCGCTGGGCGAAGCCGTCGGCCACGACGTCGTCACTGCCTATATGGGCCATGTCCAGGACAATGCCGAAAGCGCAGTGCGCGCCGCGCTGGCCGGCTTGCGCGACGGCGAATTCGCCTATGCGATGGACAATGGCGCCGTTGTCCGCGTCGCCGTCCGCATCGATGGCGCTGCCGGCCGCGCCACGGTCGATTTCACCGGCACCTCGCTGCAATTGCCCGATAATTTCAACGCGCCGCGGTCGGTGGCGCGCGCTGCCGTGCTCTATGTCTTCCGCTGCCTCGCCGGTTCCGACCTGCCGCTCAACGATGGTTGCCTGCGGCCGATCGATATCGTCATCCCCGATGGATCCATGCTCGGCCCGGCGTGGCCCGCTGCGGTCGTCGCCGGCAATGTCGAAACCTCGCAGGTGATCACCGATGCGCTGTTCGGTGCGCTCGGGCTGATGGCCGCCGCGCAGGGCACGATGAACAACCTGACGTTCGGCAACGCGCGCCACCAATATTACGAGACGATTGCCGGTGGCTCCGGCGCCGGCGCCGGTTTCGCCGGCACCAGTGCCGTGCAGACGCACATGACCAACAGCCGGCTGACCGACCCGGAAGTCCTCGAAAGCCGCTTCCCGGTGATCGTCGAGGAATTCGCCATCCGCCGCGGTTCGGGCGGCGCCGGCGCCTTTGCGGGCGGTGACGGCACCGTTCGCCGCCTGCGTTTCACCGAACCGGTGACGGTTTCGATCCTCGCCAACCGCCGCCGGGTGCCGCCGTTCGGCTTTTTCGGCGGCAACAGCGGCGCTCCGGGCGAAACTTCGGTGGAAAGAAGCGACGGAACACGCGAAATCCTCGGCTCCACGGACCGCGCCGAGCTGCTTGCCGGCGATGCCGTGGTGATTTCGACGCCTGGCGGAGGCGGTTTTGGCGAAGTCTAGGCGCCTCCGGCAGCTGTTTTCTCTTGCGCGAAACCGGATCAAACCGGGCTCGCAACCAGTGAAAAGCACCGCCGCCCTGCCCCGATCCGGCGGCCTGTGCGGTGCAATCGGGCTGGTCTTGCTCGCCGGATGCAGCGATTCCAGCACGACGGTGGCGCCGCCGCGTGCCGAACCGGTGGCGATTCCGCCCGGCCAGACGTCGATTGCCCGGTTGCCGGTGCGCGTCCGGCTCGCCGATATCGAAAAACTCGCGGAAAAAACGGTGCCACGGACATTGTGGACGATCGATCGCGACGAGCCGAAATGCTTGGCCGCGCAGCGCGCGACTTTGTGCATCAAGCGCAGGGGCAAGTGCGTTTTCGGCCTCGATCGGGCCAAGGTGACGCCCGATATCGCGTGCCATATCAATGGCGCCGTGACGCGCGGGCCGCTGCGGCTGGGGGGTTCCGGCGATACGCTGGTGCTGGCGATGCCGGTTTCGGCGCGGCTTAACGCGCGCGATGTCGGCAACCGGCTGAAGGGCGAAACCGCCACCGGATCTGCCGATATTTCGGCGCGAATCCGCCTCGGGATCGGCCCCGATTGGCAGCCCCGGGGGGTGCTGGGGCTCGATTACGGCTGGCGGGAGGCGCCGGGGATCGACTTTCTGGGGCGACGGACCGAATTCACCGGCACTGCCGACCGCAAACTGGCCGGATTGCTGGCACGATTGGAGCGCGACCTGCCGGCCCGCGCTGCCGAACTGGGGGTGCGCACCGCCGTCGAATCGGCTTGGGCCAAGGGCTTCACCGTGATCGGTGTCAATCGCCGCAACCCGCCGGTGTGGATCCGGGTCACGCCGCGGCGCCTTGGCTACCTGGGCTATCGCATCGCCGGCGGCGACGTCATGCTCGATCTGGGTATCGAGGCATCGACCGAAACCTTCGTCGGGCCGCGGCCGGCCGATCCGCGGCCGACGCCGCTGCCGCCGCCGGGGGCGACCGGCTTCCGGCCCGGGCTGAACCTCGCGCTGCCGGTCACCGGCGACTGGCACGTGCTGGAGGGCGTTCTGGCCAAGGCACTGCGCAAGCTGGGCAAAAAGGGAATCGAGGTGTCCGGGCTCGGCCGCATCCATCCGGCATTCGGGCAACCGACGCTCTATGCCACCACCGGCAATCGCGTCGCGCTCGGCCTGCCGATCCGCGCGACGACGCCACGCGGCTGGGCCGGCGCCAAGGGCACGGTGTGGTTGACCGCGCGGGCGGCGAATTCCGAAAATTCACCGGTGGTGACGTTCGGCGATCTGCGAGTGACGGCGGCGCCCGATGCCGATGCCGGGCTGCGCACGCTGATCACGCTGGTTGAAACGGCCGAGATGCAGATGGCGCTGGCAGCAGCGATGCGGCAGGATTTCAGCGGCGATCTGAACAAGTTGCGGGCCAAGATCGATGCCGCGCTGGCCGACCGGGCGGTCGGCGACCTGCGTCTTGCGGTGAAACTCGGCGAAATCCGCCATGGCCGGGTGCTGCCGCTCGGCCAGGGGCTGTTTCTGCCGGCAAGCGTTACCGGCACGGCGACATTGCGATACGCGCCGAAATAAGGTCGGCCTCCGGCGGCTGGGGCCTTAGGCCCCAGACCCCATTT
>JBBQWE010000032.1:0-24661 GCA_038210855.1 Sphingomonadales bacterium
GGCAAAGATCGTGCTCGCCGGGGCTCTCGCGACGTTGCGGCGGATCATCAGGTCGTCGCGACGGATGACGAGGCGGTTGACGGAAGAAAAGGGAGCCTCCGGCGGCTGCTTTTCTGCCTCCGGCGGTTGGGGCCGTGGGCCCCACACCCCATTTTGTTCGGTTTCGGACTCGCTTGTAGATCGCGCAGGATCGCAACTGGATGGGGTCTGGGGCCCACGGCCCCAGCCGCCGGAGGCACCCTGTTCTTCCTTCTGCCGCAGCTTCTGCCATGGCGCGGCGGCCTTGATGGTTTCCAGCAGCGCCAGCCGCTTGCCGCGGCCCGGCATTCCGGAACGTGCCCCGGCCGGGCGGCCGGTGGTGACGCTGCGCTGCCGGGCGCCGCCCTTGCCGCTGCGGCGCAAACCCTGCACCGATCCCGCCGCGAGCGCATCGAGCAGCCCGGCCGGCAAGCTGGTCACCGCCGCGTCGAGCAGGCGCTCGGCGGCATCGGGCACCGGTGCATCGGGCTGGTCGCCCGGCTCGGGCGGCGGTGGCGGCGGCACGGCCGGCTCTTCCGAATCGGCCGGTGGCGGCGGCGGCGCTTCGACCTCGTCCTCCTCCGCCTCCGCTTCGGGTGGCGGCGGCAGCCGGGTGGCGCGCGGGCCGAGCACCAGCATCGCCGCCAGCGCCAGATCGGCTTCCGCCGGCGCGTCGCGGCCGCCAAGCGCCGCTGCGCCTCGCGCCACGCGCACTGCCTGCACCGAAGCGCGCAGCGATGCGACGCCAAGCACCAGCGCCGCCGTTGTCAGCATCGTCACCGGGTCATCGGCAACGGCCCCTGCCGGCGGCGGCGACGGATCGGGAAGCACGGCCTGGCCGGCGAGCAACGCCGGCAGCGGCAAGCGCAATTGGGTAAAATCGAGCTGCAGCGCCAGCCGCTCCGCGAGTGCGGCATCGATGCGTTCATCGTCCTGGCCTTCGTCGCACAGCACCAGCAACACCTCGCCCGCATCGAGCAATTGCACCAGTCGCGCCGCCAGTGCCGGTTCCAGCCGTTCCGCCATGGCGATCACGATGGCCCCGGCCGGCCGCGCCAGCAGCCCCGGCCGCTGTACCGGGCGGCCGGCAGCCAGCGTTGCTGCCAGGTCGAGCCCGCCATCGAGCGCTTCGATTTCGGCGTTGGGCGGCAGGCGATAGACCGGCATCGCTGCCGCCAGCGCCGCCATCCAGGCATCGCGCACCGGCCCGGCCGGCCCGCGCAGCACCATGCCGCCCAACCCCTGTGCGCCTGCCGGAGATGTCGCCAGCAGCCGGATCGCCGCCTGCGCCAGCGGCCAGCGATCAGAACCGGCGCTGGCGTTGCCGCCGGCAGCGGCGTCGGTCATGCCGGAATGAGTTCGGCGACGGCGCGATCGATTCGCGCCGTCGATCCGGTATCGTCGAGGACGTTGCGCCGCAGCCGGTGGCGCAGCGCCAGCGCCGCGACTTCGCCGATATGCTGCGGCGCCACGGCCTTGCGCCCGGCCAACGCCGCTGCCGCCCGCGCCGCGCGCAACAGCGTGAGTTCGCCGCGCAAGCCATCGGCGCCGACCGCCTGGCACAGCCGCGAACCGAGTTCGAGCATTGCGTCGGCGACTTCGACAGCGGGGAGCTTCTTGCGCGCGGCGGCAATGCGCTTCAGCGTTGCTGTTTCCGCTTCGGCCCAGTCGGCGGTGAAGCCGGCGGGGTCGCGATCGAAGCGGTCGCAGCGGCGGACAATCTCGACACGTTCGGAAAGATCGGTGGGCGTCTTGACCTCTACCGACAGCCCGAACCGGTCGAGCAGCTGCGGCCGCAGCTCGCCCTCTTCCGGATTGCCGCTGCCGACCAGGATGAAGCGCGCCCGGTGGCGGATCGACAGCCCCTCGCGCTCGACAAGGTTCTGGCCCGAAACGGCGACATCGAGCAGCAGGTCGACGAGATGATCCTCCAGCAGATTGATCTCGTCGATATACAGAAAGCCGCGATTGGCCTTGGCGAGCAGGCCGGGTTCGAAGCGTTTTTCGCCGGTCGCCAGGGCGCGTTCGAGGTCGAGGCTGCCGACCACCCGGTCTTCGGTGGCACCCAGCGGCAGGTCGATGAACGGCACCGGCACATTCGATGTCGCCTTCCCGGCCCGTGTCCGGCAATTATCGGGACAAGGATCGACATCGGCCGGCGCGCAGCCATAGCGACAGCCGGCAACGATCGTCATCGGCGGCAGCAGCGCCGCCAGCGCGCGCACCGCCGTCGATTTGCCGGTGCCGCGATCGCCGAACACCATGACTCCGCCAAGGCGAGGCTCGACGGCCGCCATCAGCAACGCGGACTTCATCTCGGCCTGGCCGACGATCGCGGAAAACGGAAATGCCATGGCGACAGCGTGTAGCACGCCGGCGCCGCTCGCCAAGCCTGGTGTCAGGCAATGCTGACAGCGTCTCAGGCGACGAGTTGCATGGCCGGCACCACCAGTGTCACCAGCAAACCGGCCTCTCGCCAGTCTGTCGCCAGGGTTGCGCCCGGCCAGCCGGCGATGGCGAAGCGCGACAACTGGCTGCCGAAGCCGGTTGCGGTCGGGGGGCCACTGAGTCGGGGGCCGCCGGTTTCCTCCCAGATGATCCGATAACGAGCGCCATCCGCCGTCGCCATCACCACCACTTCCCCGCCGTCCGGCCCCAGCGCGCCATGTTTCACGGCGTTGGTGGCAAGTTCGTGAAACAGCAGCGACAGGCTGGTGGCGGCCGTGCTGCCGATGGCGAAATCGTCGCCGCCGAGGCGGACGCGGTCATGCTCGTAGGGCTGAAGCAACGCCGCCAGCAGGGCCTGCAGGGTCGTCGGCGTCGCTGCCGTCTCGCCGCCTGCCGGTCGCACCAGGTCGTGCGCCGTTGCAAGCGCTGCCAGCCGACGCTGCAAACCATCGGCGAAACCACTGAGCGCCGGCTGGCCACGCGCCGAAAGCGTGATCAGCGCACCGACCACGGCAAAGATATTGCGAATGCGGTGCGATAATTCGCGCGCGATCAGGTTGCGCTGGGCCTCGGTCGATTTCAGCGCCTCGATATCCGTGCAGGTGCCGAGCCAGCCGGTGATCTGGCCATCGGCGCCTTTCGTCGGGCGGCCGCGGCTAAGGTACCAGTGCCAGCTGCCGTCGCGATGCCGCAAGCGGTATTCGATTTCGTACGCATTGCCGCTGGCAACGCTGGCCGCCCATTGTGCGGCAATGGCGGCGCGTTCGTCCGGGTGGAAGTACGGCAGCCACTCCGAGGGATCGCCCACGGGTGCGCCGGTGAATTCGTACCAGGATTGGTTGAAAAACATGACCTTGCCGGCGGGGTCGGCAGCCCAGACGATCTGGGGGAGCGAATCGGCAAAGTCTCGCCAATCCAAAGGCTCCGCGATAGGAAGCATGATGGTCACTCCGACTCTTTCAGATTTATCCCCCCTCTCGGGACTATAATGCCACAGGAACGTAAAGGTTCTGTGTCGGTTCATTATTGAACCAACTATCAATTCGGGCAGACGACCGGCTGACATCTATCGCCGCGCCACCGGATTTGCCACAAGCGGGCATGGGGTAAGATTTGCAGAACAACCTGCTGGCAAAACTCCAGCCGTCCGACCAGGCGCTGCTGCAACCCTCGCTCGAGTCCGTGACAATGGCTTCCGGCGAGGTGCTTTATGAGGTGGGCGACGGTGTCGACCGCGTCTATTTTCCCTGCGGCCCGGCGCTGGTATCGTTCATGGTGGCGTTCGAGGACGGAAAAACCGCCGAAACCGCACTGATCGGCCGCGAAGGCGCGATTGGCGGCATTGTCAGCCAGGGCAAGCTGCCGGCCTTTGCCCGATCGGTTGTCCAGCAATCTGCCGTTTCCTGCGGCTGCCGCTCGCCCGGCTTGCGGCAGCAAAGGCCGAATCGCCATCACTGGATCAATTGTTTTCGCGCTATGCCGACTGTGTCGTTGCCCAGATCTTCCAGGCCGTTGCCTGCAGTGCCACGCACAGCGTCGAACAACGGCTGGCGCGCTGGCTGCTGGCGACGGTGGATCGCACCGGCAACCTGCACGTTCAGGTGACCCAGGAACGGCTGGCAGCGACGCTCGGCAGCGGCCGCGGCTATGTCACCCGCATCGTCACCGATCTGCGCGCTGCCGGTGCACTGGGCAGCCGCCGCGGCGAGCTGGTGGTTGTCGATACCGATCGACTCGCTCGCCGCGCCTGCCGCTGCAACGACGCCATCCGCAATCATTTCGACGCTGTGCTCGCCGGGGTCTACCCCGACGAGCACATTTGAGGCCCCACGGCGCGCGGCCGCCTGGCGGCAGTCCGGATCAGGCTGCCGCAGAGGTGATCACGAAGCCTTCATAGCCGCGCGCTGCAATGCCGGCGCAATGTTCGGTGTAGACGCCAAGCCCGCCGGCATAGGGCAGGAACTGGCGCGGCTTGCCGGGAACATTGGCGCCCATGTACCAGCTGTTGGCCTGCGGATAGAGCGTGCCGCAGGCGATTTCGTTGACATGATCGACCCATGCCGCCTCGGCCTCGGCGCTGGCTTCGATCGTCGCCTGCTGGCGGCCCGAAAGATGCGCCAGACAATCGGCAATCCAGTCGACATGCTGTTCGATCGACATGATCATGTTGGTCAGCACCGACGGGCTGCCCGGGCCGGTGATGGTGAACAGATTGGGGAAACCCGACACCATCAGCCCGAGATAGGTGCGCGGTCCTTCCGACCAGCGATCCTTCAGCGCGACGCCATCACGGCCGCGGATATCGATCCGGTCGAGCGCGCCGGTCATCGCATCAAAGCCGGTGGCAAGCACAACCGCATCGAAATCATGGGTTCCGGCGGTGGTGCGCACTCCGGTTTCGGTAAATTCGACGATCGGGCTGGCACGCAGGTCGACAAGATGGACGTGCGGCTGGTTGAAGGTGGCGTAATAGCCGGTATCGACGCACAGGCGCTTGGTTGCCCAAGGGTAGTCCTTGGGGGTCAGCAAGTCGGCAACCACCGGATCGGTGACGATCTGGCGAATCTTGGCTGCTGCGAATTCGGCGGCGACGGCATTGGCTTCCGGGTCGACCCAGGTGTCGGCATAGGCGCCGAGGATCTTGAAGCCGCCCTGCTGCCAGCGCTTTTCGAATTCCGCGTGCGCTGCTTCGCGGCCTTCGTCCATCACCAGCGTCTCGCGCGCATCGACGAAGGAACCGAGCGGCGAGGCGCGCAGTTCGGCGCGATAATCGCTGCGCTTCGCCCGCCAATCGGCGACGACCTGCGGTTCCAGCGGGCCATTGTGCGCCGGCACGCTGTAATTGGGCGTGCGCTGGAACACCGTCAGGTCGGCAGCCTGGCCGGCAATCACCGGGATCGACTGGATCGCCGATGATCCGGTGCCGATCACGCCGACGCGCTGCCCGGTGAAATCGACGCCTTCGTGCGGCCATTGCGACGTGCGCAGCAGCCGGCCGCGATAGCTTTCGATGCCGGGGAAATCGACATCGGTCGGCATCGACAGGCAGCCGGTGGCCATGATCAGGAAGCGCGCGCTGACGGTGTCGCCGTGGTTGGTCGTCACCTGCCAGCGCTGGGCGGCGTCGTCATAATGCGCCGCGGTGATGCGCGTGTCGAACGCGATATCGCGGCGCAGATCGAAACGATCGGCGACATGTTCGGCATAGGACAGCAGCTCGGCCTGCGGCGAGAAACGCTCGCTCCACTGCCATTCGTCCTCGAGTTCGGGGGAGAAGGAGAAGCTGTATTCGAGACTGCGGATGTCGACACGCGCGCCGGGGTAGCGGTTCCAGAACCAGGTGCCGCCGACATTGCTGCCGGCTTCATAAACCCGCGCCGCCATCCCAAGGCCGCGCAAGCGGTGCAACATGTACATGCCGGAAAATCCGGCGCCGACGACGACAGCGTCGAAGTCCTGATGCAATTCGGCCACGGCACTCCCTTCCCTGAAAACAGTGGGAAAGTCGTGCAGGGCGGCAGGTGCCGCAAGCTATCAGTGATGCTTGGTCGGCGCTGCCGGAGCACGGCATCGCGGGACCGCGCGGTTCAGGCGGCGGCTTCCACGCGGTGCAGCGCGCACTGGCCCCAGATGTCGGAAAGTGCGCGCACCAGCCGGTCGATATCGTCATCGCTGTGCACAGGCGACGGCGTGATGCGCAGCCGTTCGGTGCCGACCGGAACGGTGGGGTAGTTGATCGGCTGCACGTAGATGCCGTGATTTTCCAGCAGCCAGTCGCTGATCATCTTCGCCTTCTTGGCATCGCCGACCATGACCGGGATGATGTGGCTGGGGTTGTCGAGCTGCGGAATGCCCATCGCGCGCAGCGCCTTGCGGACGCGTGCCACACGCTCCTGCTGGCGCTTGCGTTCGAACGGCGATGCCTTGAGGTGGCGCACCGATGCCAGCGCGCCGGCAGCGATCGCCGGCGGCAGCGCGGTGGTGAAGATGAAGCCCGAAGCAAAGCTGCGGACGAAATCGCACAGCGCCGCCGAGGCAGCGATATAGCCGCCGACGACTCCGAAAGCCTTGCCGAGCGTGCCTTCGATGACCGTCAGCCGATCCATCAGGCCCTCGCGTTCGGCAACGCCGCCACCGCGAGCACCGTACATGCCGACAGCATGAACTTCGTCGAGATAGGTCATCGCGCCATGCTTTTCGCAGACTTCGATGATTTCCTTCAGCGGCGCGATATCGCCGTCCATCGAATAGACGCTTTCGAAGGCGACGAGCTTGGGCCGGCCGGGCTCGGTGCCCGACAGCAGCCGGTTGAGATCCTCGACATCATTGTGCTTGAACTTCAGGCATTCGGCGCGGCTGTGACGAATGCCCTCGATCATCGAGGCATGGTTGAGCGCATCGGAAAGCACGACGCAGTTCGGCAGTTTTGCAGCCAGCGTGCCGAGCGCCGCCCAGTTCGAGACATAGCCCGAAGTGAACAGCAGCGCGTCTTCCTTGCCGTGCAGGTCGGCAAGTTCGCGTTCGAGTTCGCGATGGACATGCATGGTGCCCGAAATGTTGCGCGTGCCGCCGGCGCCGGCGCCGGACAGATCGAGTTCTTCGTGCATGGCCGAAAGCACATCGGGATGCTGGCCCATGCCGAGATAGTCATTGGAGCACCAGACGGTGACTTCCTGGGTTTCGCCGTTGTCGAGATGCCGGACGGCATTGGGGTACTGGCCACGGCGACGCTGCAGCTCGGCGAAGACGCGGTAGTTGCCGCGTTCCTTGAGGCCGTCGAGAGCGGCAGTGAAGAAGGCTTCGTAGTCCATGTTCATCTCCTCGACGGCTATTGGCGCTGGAAATCCAGCGTCGCAAGCGCAATTCCTTCATTGTTGTGATCGATCGGACGATCGGACGCAGGCCGGGGTGCGGCCTGTTGCTTCTCTCCACCGGACATCGCCCAGCGGAAAATCCTGGTGTCCCGCCATGGAATGACGAGAAAACCGTGTTCGATCATCGCCAGCAGCACCAGGCCGAAGACCAGCGCATAGCCGGTGGCAAGGCCGCCCTCGGCACTGAGCGCAGCCCGGCCGAGCGTGCCGGCAATCGCGGCGATGCCGACGATGCTGGCAGCGAAGAACCACCGGGCGGGGCCGATTCGGAAATAGCTGGTGAGGTAGCGCATGTGTTCCGGGATCATTTCGGTCGATAGATGGGGAACCCCGGCGAAGATGTTCAGCTTGGCAGAAAGCCGCATCACGAAAAGCAGCGAAAATGTCAGGGTGGCGGTCTGATTCGGCTGCCCCCAGGTCGCCGCGACGAGCGCGACAAGCGTGATGAACATCGCGATTTCGTGATGGATCAACGTCGCCGCCGCCAGCCGGAACCGCCGCCAGCCCGTTGCGCCCGTCGGGCAGACATCGCGATTGGGGCCGGTGACGAAGCCCATCAGAAAGGTCAGTTCGTGCCAGCCCCACAACACGAGCCCGGCTGCAAACGCCACATAGGCAGCGACATGACCGCCGAGCGGTGCCGTCACGATCACCGCTGCCATGGCGACGCCGCTTGCCACAGTGGCGCCGAGCACCGAGGCCGGCCAGCTGTCCTTGGGCAGGCGATCGAGCCACAGCACGGCGCCGGTGGCGGTGAACCACAGCACCAGCGCAAAGGCGAGAGGCATCAGCAGCGACACGCGCCTACCAGACCGGTTGCAGCCGGATCGTGGCGGGAAGCTCGTGCCGGCGAGTCGGCTGCAGATAGAGCCCGACAAAGGTCGCTGCCGCGGCAATCGACCAGCCGAAGCGCTTCACCCGGCCGACGATGCCGCCCTGGGCATGGGCGTCGTCGATCTTGCCGGAGACGGTGCGCATCTGTTCGAGCAGCGCCCGGAAGCGCGGCGCATCGGTATCGAGTTCGATCGGAAACACCTGACGGGTGATCTCGGTACAGATGTCGAAAACCTTGAAGTCATAGCTGGTCGGGTCGATCCCGAACGCCTTGTAGAGCACCGGGCGGTTGTGATCGCGGACGTACATGGTGGCATAGACGGCGACGAGGAAGAAGCGGATCCACAGCTTGTTGAGCCCGGTCAGCAACTTGGGATCGGCGCGCATCAGCAGCGCGAACGCCTCGCCATGGCGGAATTCGTCGTTGCACCATTGGTCGAACCAATTGAAAATCGGGTGGAAGCGCATCTCGGGATGTTTCGCCAGGTGGCGGAAGATCACGATGTAGCGCGCATAGCCGATCTTTTCGGAAAGATAGGTGGCGTAATAGATGAATTTCGGCCGGAAATAGGTGTATTTCTTGGTCTTGGTGAGAAAGCCGAGGTCGATGCCGATGCCGGCGTCCTTCAGGCTGTCGTTGATGAAGCCGGCGTGGCGCGATTCATCGCGCGCCAGCAGCTTGAACAGCATCTTGGCATCGGGGTTTGTCACCCGCTTGGCGATTTCGGCATAGAGGATGCAGCCGGAAAATTCCGATGTCATCGAAGAAACCAGGAAATGCACGAATTCGGTGCGCAGTTCGGGATCGAGCTTTTCGATGACGCCATCGAACTCCGGCGTGCGCTTGAAGTGGCGCTTGTTCGGATCGGCGACCATTTCGGCGATCAGAGCATCCCATTCGGCGCGGACACTGCTGACATCGATGCGGTCCATCGCTGCAAAATCGGTGGTGTAGAAACGCGGCGACAGCACGGTTTCCTGCGCGGCAATCGCCATCGCTTCCGCTTGGGTGACGGTGCCGGCCTTGGCGATCGGGGTATGGGCGTTCATTTCGGCCGCTCCGAGCTGAAAGTGATTTCGTAGAGTTCGGTAAGCTCGAGGTTGGCGCGGAGCCTGGTCCACCACCGCGCCACCAACCCGGCGCGCGATACCGTCGCGCGCCGGCGCAGGGTCAGCGCCTCCCCGAACGGCAACCGCACTGCAGCGCCGTGGACGCGCACCTGGTCACCGGGGCCGAGCTCGAGGTTGTCATCGAGTTCGACATGAGCGTGCAGCCAGTCGGCCGTGTGCTCCACGGCGATGGTGCAGCCGGTTTCCAGCGTCTCGCGTCCGAACAGGCGCATCAGGCGGCGCCCCCGGCGCCGATGTTTTTGGCGGCGGGCCGTTCGGCGCGCTGAACCTTGCCGACCAGCAGGCCGGCAAAGGTGGCGCGATTGCCCGAACCGAAACTGCTGAGTTCGATGACGCGCCCGGTGGCTTCGTCACGCAGGGTAAGTGCGCCATCGGCCCATTGCGTCAGCGTCAGCGTCGCATCGCGCGATGCCTCGTGCAGCTTCCGTTCGCGCATCAGGCCGCGCATGACACCGCGGATGAAGCCGCTGTTGGAACCGGGTTCGAGGACCGTCGCCGGCTTGTCGCTGCCGGCATCGAAGATCAGCAAGGCGCCATCGGCCCGATCGCTGAAGCGCAATTCGCGGCTGGCGACCACCGCAACCTGCGCCTGGGCGCGGGCCTCGGGTGCCGTCGGCTTGGCCGGCAGCACGCCGGCGCGAGTGCCGAACACCAGCAACAAGGTGAAGCCGACGACCGCTGCACCGCCGAGAAGGGCACCGCGCGGAAAGGTTTCGCCGCGAAAGTCGCTCATGCCGCCACTCCCACCGAAGCCGGCACGGGCGCTGCTGCCTGGGCCGGACGTTCTGCCGCCACCGGCCGCGCCGGCGTTACTGCAGAGAGGGCAGCAGCGAGGCTGGCCAGCGTCTTGCCATCGATGCCGCGAAGCATCGGCACCGGCCTGGCGAATTTGCCGGGCCGGACATGGGGCCACATCTGTATGTAGGCGAGCGGGAAACGCTCGATCGTCTGCAGCGCGACGTCATGATGATGCGCTCCGGCCGGCTTGGCATCGGCACGTTCGATCATCGCCAACGGCAGGTTGACGCATTTCGTCAGCGCCACGCCGAACCGCAGAACCAGCCGGCGCTGGGTGAGCGTGTAGACCGTGGTGCGCGCCTGCGCCCAGGCCAGAAAGGCGATGACACCACAACCGAGCAATCCGACTGCCAGCGTGATGAGAGCGCCGGTCGGACCGGTGCCGCCGGCAACGAAGGCAAAGGCTGCGACGACGACGAACCATGCCGCCGCATAGCGGATGTGGAGAACGGAACTGGCGACGGCGCGCCAGTCGGGGGAGACCTGCCAGACGATTTCCTCGCCGTTCGGAAGGCGCTCGGGGAGCCCGCGAACGGGTTCCCATTCATATTCACCGATCACAGGTAGGGCTCCGAACGGGCCGGCGTGGCCCAGAGATAGCCAGCGCCATAATAGGCCTGGACCTTTTCTTCTTCCAGCAGCGTGATCTGGTCGGGCGAGGCGATGACCGGGCCGGCAGTGATCTGCGCGCCGGTAACGGCATCGACGAACACGCGGCGGCGCGAGACTTCCGCCATCGCCATCGGGACGAGCACCGTACCGCCGGCGGTCAGATCGACTTCCAGATAACGCAGCACGCTTTCGGCGCGATCGACCCAGATATCCTTGACCGTGCCGGCGATGACATCATCGAGGCCGACGATCGGCAGTCCGCGCGGATCGGCATCACCGGCCGCGACAAAGACATGTTCGTCGAGGCGGGCCGGCACGATGCGGGGCCGATTGAACTGATCGACATCGGGGCGATCGGCGCGCTCGCACCAGCTCGCCGGGCCGACACCCGACGTGAGCGGATTGCCGAGCGGTTCGAACGGCGATCCGGAATGATAGCGCTTGGTGACATTCTGCGGCATCGGATCGGATTCACCCGTCGGCTGGATCGGCGTGCCACGGTCGAACGGCAGCTTGTAGGACTTTGGCCCGGGCGAAAGCAGGCTGCCAGCGTCGGCCCATTCCGGTTCGCCGGTCAGGTCGTTCTGCAAAGGATAGCCTTCGCGGCGATCCTCGCGACGGAGGTAGATGACGAGCCCGAGGAAGAACAGGAAGAAGGCATAAAACACCAGCTCCGCGACGTCGAGCCCTCCCACGATGATAACATTTTGCATTGCAGATTCTCCCGTCAGGTTGGGAATTGATGAAGGCCGAAGGCGCGCGCCGGAGGTGCTCCGGCCCGCCGCGCCAGCGGGCCAAGAGCGATGAGGCTGGCGAACAAGGCCAGGATTTCGATGTGCCAGACGATGCTGTAGCCGGTTGCGGGCGATGCCATGCCGGCGCCGAACACCCCGGCCATCGCGAGACCGCCGATGCCGTCGCGGATCGCACCGGCGAGCAGGATGCCGAGCCCGGCCGCGGTCGCCTGCACGGCACCCCAGGCACCGAGCGCGAGCCCCGAACCCGAATCACCGAGCGACATTGCCGCCGTCAGCGTTGCAACTGCAAACAGGCCATTGCCGAAACCGATCACCGTGGCACCGGCGCAGAACAGCGGAACCGAATCGAACGGCGATGACAGCACGACCATGGCAAAGGCGCCGATACCGGCCAGCGCACCCGTTGCCGCCAGCTTGGCCGGATCGGCACCGCGCGCCAGCGCCCGCGCCGCCAGCGCCAGCCCGGCAAGCGTGCCCAGCGACGACAGCGCCGTCAGCATCGTCGTCTGGCCGACGGCAAGACCGAGCACCTGGCCGCCATAGGGTTCGAGAAGAATATCCTGCATGCCGAAGCCGGCAGCGCCAAGGCCGACCGCGGCGAGCAGGCGCCGCGTTTGCGGTGTCGCGGTGAAATCCGCCCAGCGCGCGGCAAAATCGCCGGCTTCGCCACCCGATTTGCCGCCCGCGACCCGGGCTTCCTGCTTCCACAGCGCCACCATGTTGAGCAGCAGCGTGGCGAGACCGACGCCCTGAATGACCTGGACGAGGCGGGTTTCGGTGAAATCGGCCAACAATTGCCCGAGCAGCAGCGACGACAGGAACATGCCGAGCAGCAGCATGACGTACAGCAGCGACACGACCCGCGGGCGATCCGCCTCGGGCGCCAGATCATTGGCGAGCGCCAGACCGGCAGTCTGGGTGATGGCGACACCGGCACCGACCATCAGGAAGGCCAGCGCTGCGAAAAGCTCACCGGCGAGCGGGTTGCCTTCGGCACCGCGGCCGGTCATTACCAGCAGCGCGAACGGCAGGATGGCGAAACCGGCGAAGCTGAGCATCGTTCCGGCCCAGATATAGGGGACGCGCTTCCAACCGAGCACCGAGCGGTGATTGTCCGACTTGTGCCCGATCATGGCGCGCAGCGGCGCGAACAGCAGCGGCAACGCCACCATCGCAGCGACAAGGCTTGCCGAAATACCGAGCTCGACGATCATCACGCGGTTGAGCGTGGCGTTGAGCAGCACCATCGCCAGCCCCACCGAAACCTGGAACAGCGACAGCCGCAGCAACCGCGGCAGCGGCAGTTCGGCGCTCGCCGCATCGGCGAACGGCAGGAACCGCGTGCCGAGCTTGAGCCAGATGCCGGAACCGCGCGTCATCCGAGCAGCACCTCCTGCGCCTGGCTCGTGTAGAAACCGCGCGAAACGCGGGTGTCACGGCCAAGACGCGCCGCCGGCACTTCCGTCGCCAGCCGCTTGTGCAGGGCGGAGCGGCCGACCGGGATGATTGTCGGCGAACGGTCGTTGGCCGGGAACAGCCGCCCGACGGCACGCGCGGTGCGCAGCAGCGGTGTGCCCGGCGCGAAGGTGAAGACGATGCTGCGGCGGGTCCGCGCGGCAAGGCCGGCGATCGCGGCGGCGATCTGTTCGGTACTATAATGGATCAGCACGTCCATCGAGACGATATGGTCGAACTCGCCGAGCCCGGCATCGAGCATGTCGCCGCTGAGGAACTGTACCCGACCGCGAACTTCGGCCGGTGCGCGTTCGCAGGCGATGGAAATCAGTTGCGGTGACACATCGATGCCGACGACTTCGGCGCCGCGGCGCGCGGCTTCGACGGCCAGCGCACCGGTGCCGCAGCCGGCATCGAGGATGCGGCGGCCGGTCAGGTCGGCCGGCAACCACGACAGCAACGTCGATCGCATCTGGTCCCGCCCGGCGCGCACCGTGGCACGCACCCGGCTGACGGGGGCATCGCTGGTCAGCGCCGCCCAGGCATCGAACGCGGTGCGGTCGAAATAATCCTCCAGCCGCGCCCGGGTGTCATCCCAGCGCGGCGGGCCCTGCAGGGCCGGCGAGGCAGGCGCCGTCTTCACTCGAAACCGAGGAATTCGAAGATGTCGCGATCCTTCATCGGCCGCGCTTCCAGCGGCCGGGTGCCGGCCCAGAGCAGTGCCGCCAGCCGCTTGTATTCATTCTGCACGGCGACGATCTCCGGCGTTTCGGCCATTTCGAAGATCGTGCATTTTTTCAGGCGCGAGCGACGAATGGCATCGAGATCGGGAAGATGCGCCAGACGTTCGATCCCGGTTTCGGCGCAGAAGCGATCGACTTCGTCAGTGGCTGCCGAACGGTTGGCGATGCAGCCGGCCAGGCGGACTTCATAGTTCTTGGCCTTGGCCTTGATCGCCGCCATGATGCGGTTCATCGCGAAAATGCTGTCGAAATCGTTCGCCGTGACGACGATGGCGCGATCGGCGTGCTGGAGCGGGGCTGCAAAGCCGCCGCAGACGACATCGCCGAGAACGTCGAAGATCACGACGTCTGTTTCTTCGAGAAGGTGATGCTGTTTCAGCAGCTTGACCGTCTGGCCAACGACATAGCCGCCGCAGCCGGTGCCTGCCGGCGGCCCGCCCGCTTCGACGCACATGACGCCGTTGAAGCCTTCGAACATATAATCTTCGGGCCGCAGTTCCTCGTGATGGAATTCCACCGTTTCCAGAACATCGATGACCGTCGGCATCAGTTTCTTGGTCAGCGTGAACGTGCTGTCATGCTTGGGATCGCAGCCGATCTGCAGCACGCGCTGGCCGAGCAGCGAGAAAGCCGCCGAAAGGTTCGACGAGGTCGTCGATTTGCCGATACCGCCCTTGCCGTAGACGGCGAAGACCTTGGCGTTGCCGATGCGCAACGCCGGATCGGGCTTGAACTGGACACTGCCTTCACCATCGAGCGGCGGGGCAATGGGGGGATCGAGAAGGGCCATATCGTTCCTCATGCCGCCTGATGTTGCGGTGCAGTTTGCAGGGTGATGCCTTCGAGAGCATCCTCGATCTCGTCGGCGGCAGCGTGCAGCGCGGCGAGCGTTTCGGCGTCGGGTTGCCAGTAATTGCGAGTCGATGCCTCGATCAGCCGGCCGGCCATCTTGGCCGCGGCGCGCGGGTTCATTTCGGCGATGCGGCGGCGCATCGTTTCATCGAGGACGTAGGTTTCCGAAATGCGCTGGTAGACCCAGGGATCGACTTCGCCAGTGGTTGCCGACCAGCCCATCGTCGAGGTGACCGCCGCTTCGATCTGGCGGACACCTTCATAGCCGTTCTTCAAGAGACCCTCGGTCCACACCGGATTGAGGATACGCGTGCGGGTTTCGAGCGCCACCTGTTCATTGAGGCTGCGGACCTTGCCCGCCCCCTGCGTCTGGTCGCCGATGTAGACCGGCGCTGCCGTACCGCGGGCGCGGGTCACGGCCCGGCTGACGCCGCCCAGGCTGTCGACATATTGATCGATGGCGGTGATGCCGAGTTCGACGCTTTCGAGGTTCTGGTAGGTGCAATCGACGGTCTTGAGTGCCGCCTGCAGCATCGAGACCTGCCGCACCGGCGGGCCCTTGACGCCATAGGCATAGCCTTTCTGGCGCTCGAAACTATCGGCGAGCTCGTCGGGATCGGTCCAGCCGGAACTGTCGATGATCAGGTTGACGTTGGCGCCATAGGCACCCTCGGCGTTCGAGAAGACCCGGAGCGCGCCGGTTTCGAGATCGACGCCATTGTCGGTGCAATGCTTGAGGCTGTGCTTGCGGACGAAATTCTGCGTCGACGGCTCGTCGGCCTGCGCTGCCAGCAGCGCGGCTTCGGCGAGCATCCGGGTCTGCAGCGGCAGCAGGTCGCGGAACACCCCCGACAGGGTGATGACGACGTCGATGCGCGGGCGGCCGAGTTCGGCAAGCGGGATCAATTCGGCGCCGGCAAGACGATTGTAGCTGTCGAAGCGCGGGCGGGCGCCGATCAGCGCCAGCGCCTGGGCAAGCTGGGCGCCTTCGCTTTTCAGATTGTCGGTGCCCCACAGCACCATCGCCACGGTTTCCGGCATCGCGCCGGTATCGGCAACGCTGCGATCGATCAGCCGCTGCGCCTGCGCCGCGCCGTCCTTGACGGCAAAGGCACTGGGCAGCTTGAACGGATCGAAGCCGTGGATATTGCGGCCGGTCGGCAGGATTTCCGGCGCGCGCAGCACGTCACCGCCGCTGACCGGGCGGATATAGCCGCCGGCCAGCGCATGGACGAGGCCGTCGAGTTCATGGTTGACCGCCAGCGCGGCGTCGAGCGCCGCCAATTCCTTCAGCAACGGCGTATCGGCGCGCACCCGGCCATCGACGATGCCGATGATGGTGGCCATGGCGACAACTTCGCCGCGCGCCTGGGCAGTGGCAGCGAGCATGTCGATGCGCTCTTCGCGCGTCGAGGCCAGCCCGGCGACGTGCAGACCCTGCGGGATCAGTTCGCGCTCGATTTCATAGTGTTTTGCCGCCAGCGCCGGCACATCGCTGCCGTCGAGATCGACGGCCGCTGCCTGTTCGGCGATGATTTCGGCCAGCGGCGCCAGGTCGAGGCTGCCGGGCGCTTCGCTGCGCCAGCGATCGATGCTGGCTTTCAGGTCGGCAAGGCCCTTGTAGACACCCGAATTGGTCAACGCCGGGGTCAGATAGCTGATCAGCGTCGCGCCCGACCGGCGCTTGGCGAGCACGCCTTCCGACGGATTGTTGGCGGCATAGAGGTAGATGTTGGGCAGATCGTCGATCAACCGGTCGGGCCAGCAGCGCGATGACAGGCCGACCTGCTTGCCGGGCATGAATTCCAGGCTGCCGTGGGTGCCGAAATGCAGGACGGCATGGGCGCCGAAATCCTCGCGGAGCCAGCGATAAAAGGCCGCAAAAGCATGCGTCGGGGCGAAACGGCCCTCGAAAAGCAGCCGCATCGGGTCGCCTTCGATGCCGATTGCCGGCTGAATGCCGACAAAAACATTGCCGAACCGGGCGCCCAGCACGAAAACCGACTGGCCATCGGCCTGCAATTTGCCCGGTGCCGGGCCCCAGGCGGCCTCGATTTCGGCAAGATAGCGCTCGCCGGCGACGATGGTATCGGCGCCGATGCGGGCATGGACATTGGCTTCGGTGCCATGGCGTGCCGCATTGCCTTCGAGAATGCGGCGGCGGACGGCATCGCCATCGGCGGGCACATCGACATCATAGCCTTCGGCGGCAAGGCGCTGCAGCGTCGAATGCAGCGAATCGAACACCGCCAGGAACTGCGCGGTACCGGCGGCACCGCCACCGGGCGGGAAGTTGAAAAGCACGATGCCGACCTTGCGCGCATCGGCGGGAACGCGGCGCAGCGCGGCGATCTTCGCCACCCGCGCGGCCAGCATGTCGGCACGTTCGCCGCAGGCGCGCATGGCGCGGACCGGGCCATCGGCGGACCAGCTGCAGGCACGAACGCAACCGGTGCAGGCGCTGCCGTCGGAACGGCCGCCAAACACCATCGGCACGGTGCCGCCGTCGAGTTCGGGAATCGCCACCATGATGGTCGATTCGAGCGGCAGCAGCCCCATCGGGTTCGCTGCCCATTGTTGCAGCGACTGGAATTCGACCGGATGCGCCGCGATGTACGGGCGGTCGACCCGCGCCAGGATTTCCTCGGCAGCGCGGGCATCGTTGTAGGCGGGGCCGCCGACCAGGCTGAACCCGGTCAGGTTGACGACGACATCAACCGTCGCGATTCCGTCCTTCAGGAAGAACGCCTCGATCGCCGGGCGCGAATCGAGCCCGCCGGCAAAGGCCGGGACGACATTGACACCGCGCGCTTCGAGAGCGCGGATGACGCCATCATAATGACCAGCGTCGCGGCCGAGGACGTAGGAACGCAGCAGCAGCACGCCGATGGTGGCAGCGCCGGCGCGGCGGTTCGGCAGCGCCGAAATCTCCGTGACGATGCGTTTCGGCAGATCGGGGTGATAGAGGCCAAGATCGGGATATTCGCGCGGCGGATCGGCGCGTTGGCCGCGCAAGCTCGCGCGCGGGCCGGCGGCGTAGCGATCAACGAGCGCGCGCACCATGGCAAAGGCGTTGTCGTCGCTGCCGGCCAGCCAATATTGCAGGGTCAGGAACCAGGCGCGCACGTCCTGCGCGGTGCCGGGAACATATTTCAGCAGCTTGGGCAGGCGGCGCAGCACGGCCATCTGGGCGGCACCGCTGTTCGGAGCGCCGGCTTTCGACGATCCGCGCAGCTTCTTCAGCCAGCCGAGCGGGCCTTTTGGCGGCGCATCCATGCGGTAGTCGCCCATCCGGGTCAGCTGGATGACTTCCTTGGCCGACATGATGGCGACGATCGCGTCGCAATGTTCGCGGCGCGCCTGCAACGCCGGCATGACGGCGCGGATCTGGTCTTCGAGGAACAGCATCGCGATGAGGATGATGTCGGCACGAGCGATGTCCTGGCGGCAGGCGTCGAGCCTGGCAGCGTCTTCCCAATCGGCAGCAGCGTGGAAATCGATGGTGACACCGGGCTGTTCGGCGATGAAACGTTCGCGCGCCCGGTCGATGGCACCGGACAGGTGATTGTCGAGCGTGATGATGACGAAGCGCAAGGCTGCGCCGGCGGCGCCACCCCGGGAAGGAGGCGTTTCAGCGCGCATGGTGTGCCTTTGCTTCATAAAGGGTTTCGATGGTGATGGCTGCGATGCCGCGTTCGGCGGCATAGGCTTCGGTGTTGCGCTTGGCCTTGCCGCGGACGAAGAACGGGATCTTCTTCAATTCGCGCTCGGCATCGGCGGTCCAGCCGCCGGCATCGGCAGCGACGATCGTCGCAAGTTCGCCGGCTTCTTCGGTTACGGAGCCTGCCGGAGCCGCAGCCGCAGCGGGCGCACCAGCCCCCAGGTGACTCGGCCCGGCGGCATCGGAAAATTCGAAATCGTCGCGGAACATCGTTAGCAGATGTTCCTCCAGGCCCATCACCAGCGGATGCACCCAGGTGTCGAAAATGACATTGGCGCCTTCGAAACCCATCTGCGGGCTGTGCCGCGCCGGGAAATCCTGGACGTGCACCGGTGCCGAAATCACGGCGCAGGGGATACGCAGGCGCTTGGCGATGTGGCGTTCCATCTGGGTGCCGAGCACGAGTTCGGGGTGCGCTGCGGCGATCGCGTCTTCGACGGCGAGGTAATCGTCGGTGATCAGTGCCTCGACGCCGTATTTCGCAGCGGCGGTGCGAACATCGCGAGCGAATTCGCGGTTGTAGCAACCAAGGCCGACGACCTGAAAACCGAGTTCCTCGCTGGCGACCCGGGCTGCGGCAACGGCGTGGGTGGCATCGCCGAAGACGAACACCCGCTTGTTGGTGAGATAGGTCGAATCGACCGAACGCGACCACCACGGCATGCGGCCCGCGTCATTGTCCACCGGCAGTTCGATGCCGGCGACGGCGGCGACTTCGGCAAGGAATTCGCGTGTGGCGCCGACACCGATCGGCACGGTGCGCACCGTTTTCTGGCCGAAGGTCTTTTCCAGCCAGCGCGCGGCTTCATGGCCGACCTCGGGGTACATCAGCACGTTGAAATCGGCCTCGCCGATGCCGGCGATGCTGGTCGGCGACGTGCCCATCGGCGCCGTCAGATGGACATCGATACCAAACCCGGCGAGCAGGCGGGTGACTTCGACGATATCGTCGCGATGGCGGAAGCCCAGCGCCGTCGGCCCGAGCAGATTGGCGCGCAGGCGGCGGGCGGGCACGCCCGGGCCGCGCGGCGGCGCGCGGCGAGCCGGATCGGCGAGGTTGCGAACGATCTGGTAGAAGGTTTCGGCCGCGCCCCAGTTTTCCTTGTGGCTGTAGCTCGGCAGATCGAGCGCGATCACCGGGCAACCGAGGCCCATGGTGGCGGCAAGGCCGGCAGGATCGTCCTGGATCAGTTCGGCGGTGCACGAGGCGCCGACGATGATCGCTTCGGGCTGGAAGCGCGCATAGGCATCGCGCGCTGCGTTCTGGAACAGTTGCGCCGTATCGGTGCCGAGGTCGCGGGCCTGGAAGGTCGTGTAGGTCACCGGCGGCCGCTGGCCACGCCGTTCGATCATGGTGAACAGCAGGTCGGCATAGGTATCGCCCTGCGGCGCGTGCAGCACATAGTGCAGCCCGGTCATGCCGGTGGCGACTCGCATGGCGCCGACGTGCGGCGGGCCCTCATAGGTCCAGACGGTCAGTTGCACGGCTACACCACCAGCTTCTCGCGCCGCACCAGCGGACGCGCAAAAAGTTCGGCAAGATCACCGGCCTGGTCGAAACCATGCACCGGCGAGAACACCAGCTCGATCGACCATTTCGTCGACAGGCCGTCCCGCTCGAGCGGGTTGGCGAGACCGAGACCGCAAACGGTAAGGTCAGGCCGGGCGGCACGAACGCGATCGAGCTGGCGATCGACATCCTGGCCTTCGGAAAGCTGCACATCGGCCGGTAGCGCCGCGAGTTCGTCGGCGAGATGCGTGCGGTGCAGATAGGGCGTGCCGACTTCGATCAGCGTCATGCCGAGTTCGGCGGCAAGGAAGCGCGCCAGCGGCACTTCGAGCTGCGAATCGGGCAGGAAGAAGATCGACTTGCCGGCAAGCCGCGCCGCGTGCGGGGCGAGCGCTCGCTTGGCGCGCTCGCGGCCCGGCCTAACGACCGCACGGAAGTGCATTTCATCGACCCCGAAAGCGCGTGCCGCTGCGTGCAGCCAGTGCGTCGTGCCTTCCGCGCCGAACGGAAACAGTGCCGGCAGGTGCCGGGCGCCGCGCGCTTCGAGCGCCAGCGCGGTATCGCCCAGAAACGGCTGGGCGAGCAGGAAGCGCGTGCCGGGGCCGACGCCGGGAAGATCGCGAGCGCGGCGCGGCGGCAGTGCCTCGACCCGGGCGATGCCCATTTCGGCGAACAGGCGGCGGAACTGGTCTTCGACGACATCGGGCAGGCTGCCGACGATCAGCAGTTGATCGGCCGCTTCCGCGCGCATTTCCGGCACCAGCGCGGCAAGGCAGGCGTCTTCGCCCTGGGTGAAGGTGGTTTCGATACCACTGCCCGAATAGGCGAGCACGCGGACATCGGCCTGCGACGCGTCGAGTCGCTTGGCGGCACGCGCGAGGTCGAGCTTGATGACTTCCGACGGGCACGAGCCGACCAGGAACAGCAGCTTGATGTCCGGCCGGCGCGCCAGCAGCTTGGCGACGACCCGATCGAGCTCTTCATTGGCATCGGCGAGGCCGGCAAGGTCGCGTTCCTCGATGATCGCGGTAGCGAAACGAGGTTCGGCGAAGATCATCACGCCCGCGGCCGATTGCAGCAGATGCGCGCAAGTGCGGCTGCCGATGACGAGGAAGAAAGCATCCTGCACCTTGCGATGCAGCCAGATGATGCCGGTGAGGCCGCAGAACACCTCGCGCTGGCCGCGTTCGCGCAGCACCGGGCGGTCGATCACGGCCGGGACAGCGGCGGGAGCCGTCAGCACGCTCATGCCGCAAGGCCCCGGGGCAGATCGGATGTCTTGTCCGCACCATGCGACGGCGATTCGAGCCGGGCCTGGCGGAGCTTCCAGATGAACTGTCCGGCGTTGATGACGTAGGTGAAATAGGCGGCGAGCGCGAGCCACATCAGATCGCGCGGGCCGAGCATGTCGCCGGCCAGCGCAACCAGATAAGCGGTGTGGAGCGCGATCACGAGCATCGAAAAGACGTCCTCCCAGAAGAAGGATTCGGCGAAGAGATAGCGGCCGAAAACGACCTTCTCCCAAACCGCGCCGGTGACCATGATGGCGTAGAGCGTCAGCGTCTTGACGACGACCGAAGCGATCGCGGCGTCATGGCCGAGGCCGGTGGCGAGGTAGCGCACGACGAGCGCCAGGCTGACCAGGAACACGAGGAACTGAACGGGCGCGAGGATGCCCTGCACCAGCGTCCAGCGAGTCGCATCGCGGCGTACCCGCTCTTCGGCGGTATACAGGGGCCGCTTGGGGGGCCGCTTGGCCGGATTGGTGTGCATGTGTCGCAAAGGTCACTCCCTGGACCAAAACCTAACAGCCGCGCCGTAAGTGTCAAGCTAGCTTTACGTCAAAGTTTATTGACATCCCGCAACCGACCTAACAGTGTCGGGATTGCAGCCACGGGCAGGATTGCGGTAGGGATGTGGAGATTAGGGATTTCAGACCTTCGGATCACTCCGGATGTCCGGAACTCGGTCGCGGGTGTGACGGGGGACGGCATGGCATCGATGCTTGAGATTGTGGTGGAAGCACGCAGTGCGGCGACACGCGGGTGGGACCTGGCGCGACGCGCCGCTTTCGGTCCGAAAGTGTCGGCCAATCCCGAAGCGCTGGCGCGCCTTATAGAGGCCGACATCATTCCCCGCCTTCTGCTGGTGCATCGCGACGGCGGAAGCGAACAGACGATTGCCGCGCGTCGCCCCGGCGTCATCGCCGATGGCATTGCCGATGAATTCGCCGCCGCGACGCTGAACGAGGAAGTCGGGCCGCTGCTGGCGCGCGTCGAGACGATGCTTGCCGCCGGTATCGAGGTCGAGACCATCTACATCCATCTGCTCGCGCCGGCAGCACGCAAGCTCGGCACGCTGTGGGATGACGACGCCTGCGATTTCGTCGACGTCACCATGGGATTGTGGCGCCTGCAGGAAATCGTCCATGCCCTTGGCGCGCTGGTGCCTGGCATGGCGCCGAGCGAGGACAAGCCACGCCGGGCACTGTTCGCCCCCGGTCCCGGGGAACAGCATTCGCTCGGTGCGCTGCTGGTCGAAGAATTTTTCCGCCGTGCCGGCTGGCAGACGTGGAGCGCGCCGACGCTCGATCAGGACGAGCTCGTGGCGCTGGTCGCCGGCCGTGGTTTTGATATCGTCGGCCTTTCCATCAGCGCCGACCGGCACCTGACAACTTTGGCTCGCACCATCGCAATGATGCGCCGGGCGTCCCGCAATCCGGACCTGCGGATCATTGTCGGCGGCTGCGTGTTCACTGATCGGCCCCAGCTTGCCGTCGAGGTCGGTGCCGATGGCACGGCGGCGGAAGGCAAACTGGCTGTGGCACTTGCCAACGATCTTCTTGCTCAGCCCGTGCATGCCGGAGCCCTGCACGCCAGTTGAGCGTTTTTCGCAGCCTCCGGCTGCAACCTCGGTCCGGAAGAAAGGGCGCTTCGCGAAAGCCATGGATGCTCGCACCGCCCCGGTCGACAACCTCGCCGACACCGCCCTCGGTGCGCTGGCGAACCTGCCTGGCAGCACCGCCGGGCGGGCACTGGCGGCGGCGTGCGACCTCGTGCTCATCCTCGATGATGCCGGCACCATCCGCGACATTCGCATCGGCGTCGATGACCTGACGGGAATCGGCATCGAAACCTGGCTGGGCCGGCCCTGGGCCGACACCGTCGCCACCGAAAACCGAATCAAGATCGACGACATGCTGGCGCAGGCCGGGCCGCAGGGCCGCTGGCGCACGGTCAACCATCCCCTGCCGGGCAACGAACTTCCGATTCGGTACCTGATGATCGACGGGGGCAAGGGCAGCCGGCTGGCAATCGGCCGCGACATGCGTGCTGCCGCAGCGATGCAGCAGCGCCTGCTCCGCGCCCAGCAGGCGATGGAACGCGATTCGCTGCGCCTGCGCCAGCTGGAGGCGCGCTATCG
This sequence comes from Sphingomonadales bacterium, assembly GCA_038210855.1. GTDB lineage: Bacteria > Pseudomonadota > Alphaproteobacteria > Sphingomonadales > Sphingomonadaceae > Sandarakinorhabdus. The sequence goes on from JBBQWE010000032.1 coordinate 23,178, forward strand.
CCTGTTGTTCGATACCGCCAGCGAGGCGATCCTGGTCGTCGATACCGGCACGCGTCGAATCACCGAAGCCAATCCGGCGGCACGGCGACTTGCCGCGGTTGGCGCCGGTGTCGAAGGGCAGCTGCTTTCCGCGCTGATCCATCCCGACGACCGCGAGACGGCGGTCGCGAGCCTCGGAGCGATCGCCGCCGCCGAACAGCGCCAGCCCGACCGCCTGCGACTTGCCGATGGCATGCCGTGCCTGATGTCGGCCAATCTGTTCCGCCAGGACCGCGGCACGCATCTGCTGGTGCGGCTGCGCGCGCTGGGCGCCGAAGATATCGGCCCGCGCGATCGGCCGCTTGCCGAAGTGCTGGAACGAATGCCCGATGCCTTCGTGCTGACCGACGGCAACCTTGCCATCCTTGCCAGCAACGGCGCCTTTCTCGATCTCGTCCAGGCACCACGCGGCGAGGATGTTCGCGGGCTGCCGCTGTCGCGCTGGCTGGGGCGTCCCGGCATCGATATCGGCCTGCTCGAAGCGCAGTTGGACGAACATGGTGCCGTCAGCAGCTTCGCGACCATCGTCCGCCTCGGCAACGGCCGCGAGGATGAAGTCGAAGTCTCGGCAGTCAACGCCGCCGATGGCAGCAGCATTCGCAAGGGTTTCACCATCCGCACGGTCGGCAACCGCATCATCGCCGCGCCCGGCGTCGGCCAGCCGCGTTCGGTGGAACAACTGACCGAACTTGTCGGCCGCGTTTCGCTGAAGGAAATCGTTCGCGAATCGTCCGATCTGATCGAACGGCTGTGTATCGAGGCAGCATTGGCCTACACGGACGACAATCGCGCCTCGGCCGCCGAAATCCTCGGATTGTCGCGGCAGAGCCTCTATTCCAAGCTGCATCGCCACGGTCTCGGCAATCTCGGCGATCCCGACTGACCGAAAATTGCGACCACGCGTCGCTGCCGAAACATGGCCGCTGCATTTATGTCCAAATCAGTTGACGCCTTGGACTGTCAAGCATAGCTTACACTCCATGGATGGCACGACACTTCGGAACCCGGCCCGGCGCACCCCGGCGCTCCGTGATGTCGTCGTGCTTCTCAAGCCCGTTACCTGGTTCCCGCCCATGTGGGCATTCATGTGCGGCGTGGTTTCGTCGGGTGTTCCCTTGAACGAACGCATCGGCTTTCTCGTCGCCGGCATGATCCTTGCCGGGCCGCTCGTCTGCGGCACCAGCCAGGCGGTGAACGACTGGTACGACCGCGATGTCGATGCCATCAACGAACCCGATCGGCCGATCCCGTCGGGCCGCGTTCCGGGGCGCTGGGGGCTGTGGATCGCCTGCATCGGCACGGTCATCTCGCTGATCGTCGGCTGGGCGATCAACCCCTGGGTGGGGGCGGCGACGGTACTCGGGCTTATCCTTGCCTGGATCTATTCGGCACCGCCGGTACGCGCCAAGGCGAATGGCTGGTGGGGCCCCGGCGTATGCGCTGCC
>JBBQWE010000033.1:0-24651 GCA_038210855.1 Sphingomonadales bacterium
GTCGATCATGGGGCCATCGGGATCGGGAAAATCGACCCTGATGAACATCATCGGCTGCCTCGATACGCCGAGCGAGGGCGTCTATCGCTTCGAAGGCACCGACACCGCCAGCCTGTCCGAAGCCGCGCTCGCCCGGCTGCGCAGCAAGGGCATCGGCTTCATTTTCCAGCAGTTCAACCTGCTGCCGCGGCGGTCGGCGATCGCCAATGTCGCGCTGCCGCTGGTCTATGCCGGCATGGCGCGCGGCGACCGCGATGCCCGCGCCCAGGAACTGCTCGCCGGCGTCGGGCTGGCCGACAAGGGCCGGTCGCGGCCCAGCCAGTTGAGCGGCGGCCAGCAGCAGCGCGTCGCCATCGCCCGGGCCCTGGCCAACGACCCCGAATTGCTGCTTGCCGATGAACCGACCGGCGCACTCGATACCAAGACCGGAACCGAAGTGCTGGCGCTGTTCCGCAACCTCAACCGGACACGCGGTGTCACGGTGGTGATCGTCACCCACGATCCCGAAGTGGCGCGCGCCACCGATCGCGTCGTCCGCATCCAGGACGGCCGGGTATTCTACGACGGCCCGCCGACCGACGAAGCGCTGTTCGGCCATGTCGAAGTGGCGGACGCCGCCGCATGATCGCTGCCATGATCTTCGAAGCGTGGAGCGCGCTGATCGCCAACCGGCTGCGGTCGATGCTGACCATGCTGGGCATGATCATCGGCGTGGCTGCCGTCATCCTGATGCTCGCAATCGGTGGCGGCGTGCAGAAACAGGTGCAGGCGTCGATTTCGGGCCTCGGTTCCAACCTGTTGATCGTCACCGCCGGCGCCGGGCGGCAGGGCGGCATCTTCGGCGGCGCCGGCACCGGCGCCTCGCTGCGCATCGACGATGCCGAGGTAATCGCCGCCATCGACGATGTCGTCGCCGCGGCGCCGTCGACGTCGATCCCGGCACAGGTCGTCGCCGGGCCGTCGAACTGGGCGACGCAGGTAACGGGATCGGTGCCGAGCTATTTCCGGGTCAATGAATGGGGCGTCGAGGACGGCCGGCTGTTCACCGATCGCGAGGATCGCCAGGGCGCCCGCGTCGCCGTGCTGGGCCAGACGGTGGCCGACAAATTGTTCGGCGCCAACGAGGTGCTCGGCGAGATGGTCCGCATCAAGGGCGTCAGCTTCAGCGTCATCGGCGTTCTGGAAAGCCGCGGCCAGGGCTTTGGCGGGCAGGACCGCGACGATACCATCGTCGTGCCGCTGACCACGGCGCAGCGCACCCTGCAGGGCAATTTCTTCCGCCGATCGATCCGCACCATCTCGGTCAGCGTTGCCTCGGCCGAAGCGCTGGAACCGGTCAGCGAGACGATCACCACGCTGCTGCGCCGCAAGCACCGCCTGCGCCCCGGCGATCAGGACGATTTCCAGGTGGCGAACCTGACCGCCATCACCGACACGCTGACGACGACGACCAGCGCCATCTCGCTGCTGCTCGCCGCCATCGGATCGATCAGCCTGATTGTCGGCGGCATCGGCATCATGAACATCATGCTGGTCAGCGTGACCGAACGCACCCGCGAGATCGGCATCCGCATGGCGATCGGCGCCAGCCGCGCGGCGGTGCGGCTGCAGTTCCTGGCCGAAGCGCTGATGCTGTCGCTGATCGGTTGCGGCGTCGGCGTGGCGCTGGGCACGGGCCTGGCGCTGGCGGCATCGGGCGCCATCGGTTTCGATACCGAGGTGACGACGTTCGCGATCATCGTCGCCTTTGCGGTTTCGGCGTCGATCGGCATCTTCTTCGGCTGGTGGCCGGCGACGCGGGCGGCAAAGCTCAGCCCGATCGAGGCGCTCAGGAGCTGATTTGCTCCTCCTTGCGCCACTGTGGGAAGGGAGGATGCTTCATCCCCGCGCTGCCGCAATCCAGGCTTCTACCCGCCGTTCGAGGATCGACAGCGGCTGCGATCCCGAAGCGATCAGCAGGTCGTGGAAGCCCTTGATGTCGAATTTCGCCCCCAGCGCCGCCTGCGCCTTGGTCCGCAGCTCGACAATCTTCAGCATCCCGATCTTGTAGCCGGTCGCCTGGCCCGGCAGCGTGATGTAGCGGCGCACTTCGGATCGGCTGTCGTCGAGCGGCTGGCGGCCGGTGGTCATCATGTACCGGATGGCCGCATCCTCGGTCCAGCCCTTGGCGTGGATGCCGGTATCGACGACCAGCCGCGCCGCCCGGAACAGTTCGGCGTCGAGGCGCATGAAATCCTCGGCCGGGTCGGCGTAGACCCCCATCTCCTTGCACAGCAGTTCGCTGTACAGGGCCCAGCCTTCGCTGAAGGCGACATAGCCCGTCGTCTTGCGGAACTTCGGCCCCGCCGACTGGCGCACCTGGATATCGCCCTGGGTGACATGGCCGGGCACGGCCTCGTGGCACATCAGGTCCTGGATCGACGCCGGATCGCCGGTAGCGCCGGCGAGATGGACATAGACCCGGCCCGGGCGGCTGCCATCGGGGCTGGGCGCGCCGGCATGGGCGGCGCCGCCGGCGACTTCGCTGAACGACGGTTCGCGCACCACTTCCATGCGATATTCCGGCAGGGTGGCGAAATAGCCGGGCAGCAGCGCCCGCGCCTTGGCGACGGCAGCGTTGGAGGCATCGAGATATTGCTGCCGCGAGGCATCGGTCCACGGCGTCGGCGGGAAACGCTTTTCGCGATCGGCATAGAAGGCGCTGCGGTCGGCAAAGCCGGCCTGCCTGGCCAGTGCATCCTGTTCCGCCTCGATGCGTGCGACTTCCTTCAGGCCGATCTGGTGGATCTGCTCGGCCGACAGGTCGGTGGTGGTGTTGAGCTTGAGCGCCGCGGCGTAATAATCGAGCCCGCCGGGCAGCGAGACAGCACCGACGCGGCCCGCCGGCGCGCTCGGCAGTTCGGATTCGGCCCAGGCGATGATGCGATCATAGGCCGGCTTCAGCGCCAACAGCGCAGCGCGGGTTTCCCCTATCAGCGCGTCGGCTTCGGCGGTCGTCACCTTGCCGCTGCTTTTCAGCTTTTCGACCTTGGCGCTGGCGTCAGCAAGCAGCGGGGCGGGCGGCCCGTCGCCAAACGGAGCGCCGGTCATCAGGCCGCGGCTGCCGGCGATGACCCGCTCGATCTGGAATTTCGGAGCGCGAACCCCGGCCTTCGACGCGGCGCGGCTTTGCGCGATGGCCTCGTCGAGCACGGCCGGTGCGGCGCGCAGCCGGGCGTTGTAGGCGCGCATGTCGTCGGCATCCTGCACCGCATGGGTGTTGATCATGAAATCCGGCAGCCGGCTGTGCGCCGAATAGAGAAAGGAATAGAAAGGCGGGCGATAGCCCCGGTTCTTGAAGCCCAGTTCGGCACGATCGAGCTCCATCGCCCAGATATCGTGATTGACCTGCGCTTCGGCCGACAGTTTCGCCCGGTCGAAGCCGGCTTTCAGCTTGGCGACACTGGCGCGGCGCCATTCCAGCGCGCGGCGCTCCCCGGCTTCGCTGTTGTCGTCGAGCTTGTCGTTGCCCTGCTTCATGCCGAGCCGCGTTGCCAGCTGCGGCCGCATCGCCAGTTCCTCGGCATATTGCGCGTCGAGGAACGCCGTCAGCCGCGCGTCTTCGCTGGTGGCAGCACTGGTGGCAGCGCTTGCGGCGGGCTGCGCCGCGACGGGCAACGGCGACAGGATGGCAAGCCCGGCGACGGCGAACAGCAGTGCATGTTTCATGGCGGCAAGCTCCGGATGACGAAAAATGGCGGAAATCAGGCCCGGGTCGCCGCGATCCAGGCATCGACGCGGCGTTCGAGGATCGACAGCGGCTGGTCCCCCGATGCGATCAGCAGGTCGTGGAAGCCCTTGATATCGAACCGCCGCCCCAGCGCCTTTTCGGCGCGGTCACGCAGCTCGACGATCTTGATCATGCCGATCTTGTAGCCTGTCGCCTGGCCGGGGTTGGTGATGTAGCGGCGGACTTCGGATTTGACCTGTTGCGGGTTGGCGCCCTGCTCGATCATGTATTTGACTGCCTCGTCCTCGCTCCAGCCCTTGGCGTGCAGGCCGGTATCGACAACAAGGCGAATGGCGCGGAACAGTTCGGAATCGATGTTGGCGAATTCCTCGCCGACGTTCGAATAGACGCCCATTTCGCGGCACAGCGCTTCGGCATACAGGCCCCAGCCTTCGCCGAACGCGACATAGCCATAGCTTTTGCGGAACTTCGGACCCACCGATTGGCGCACCTGGATATCGCCCTGCATGACATGGCCGGGGACGCCCTCGTGGCACATCAGATTGGGAATCCGGGCAAAATTCGGGATCGTGCCGGCCATGTGGACATAGACGAGGCCGGCGCGGGCGCCATCCGGGCTGGGCGCTGCGGCATGGGCGGCGCCGCCGGGCACTTCGCTGAAGGCGGGTTCGCGAATGACTTCGATGCGGTGCGCCGGCAACGTGTTGAAATATTTCGGAACCAGCGCCCGCACCTGCGCAATCGCAGCGTTGGATTTCGCCAGATAATCGGCGCGCAGTTCGTCGGTCCACGCCACCGTCGGGAAGCGCTTGTCACGATCGGCGAGGAAGGCCGCCCGGTCGGCGAAGCCGGCGGCGCGCACCAGCCGGTCCTGATCGGCCTTCAACCGCGCCACTTCGGCCAGACCGATCTTGTGGATCTGCGCGGCATCGAGGTCGGTCGTCGTCGCCAGCTTGAGCGCGGCGGCATAGAATTCGGCGCCGCCGGGCAGGCTGCCGGCGCCGACGCGGCCTTCCGGCGCCGTCGCCAGTTCGGCCTGCGCCCATTCGGTGACGCGGTCGAGCGCCGGCTTCAATTCGAGCAGCGCGGCCCGGGTTTCGGCAAGCAGCGCCTCGGCCTCCGCCGCGGTGATGCTGCCGCCGGCGCGCAACCGATCGACCTTGGCCCGCGCATCGGCCCAGAGTGGCGAGTCCTTGCCCGCGACGAACGGCGCGCCGGCAGTAAGCCCGGCACCGCCGGCGATGACGCGCTCGATCTGGAATTTCGGAGCGCGGATACCCGCCGCCGCCGATGCCCGGCTGCGCGCGATGCCGGCATCGAGCAGCGCCGGGATGCCGCGCAACCGGGCGTTATAGCCGCGCATGTCGGCGGCACTGGCGACATTGTGGACATTGATCAGGAAATTGGCGAGCCCGGTGTGGAGCGGCCGCAGATAGGAATAGTAGGGCGGGCGATATCGGCGGGTGGCAGCGCGAAGCTCGGCGCGTTCCAGTTCCAGCACCCAGATATCGTAATTGACCTGCGCCTCGGGCGACAGTTTCGGCCGGTCAAAGCCGGCCTTCATCGCGGCGACGCTCGCCCGCCGCCAGACCAGCGCTCGCGCCTCGCCGGCGTCGCTGCTGTCGTCCCAGCGGTCATTGCCCATCGGCGAGCCGAGTTCGGTGGCGAGTTCCGGGGACGCCGCCATTTCCTCATCGAACTGGGCATCGAGGAAGGCCGTCAGCCGCGCGTCTTCGCCAGCGACGGCGGTCGCCACAGCCGGCGCTGGCGCTGGCGCTGCAGTCACCGCCGGCAGCGCCAGCAAGCCAAGGCCAGCAACGGCGGCAAGAAAAACGGAACGCTGCATGACTATCCCCAGGCGACGACAGAACCTTAGGCAATCGGCCGTGGCCGGCCAAGCCGGGATTTTCCTGGCAGGTCTCACGCCTTCCGGCGATATTCCCACAGGCCGATCGGTGCGTCCTTGTAGCGGGCGGCGCGGAAGTGGCGAAAGCCGCAGCGGGCGGCGACCGCAGCGCTGGCGGCGTTTTCGGGGTGGATCATCGCGACGCAGCGCCGGAATCGCCCCTGCCCCCAATCGAGCGCGGCCGTCACCGCTTCGCTGGCAAAGCCCTGGCCGTGCGCCGCGGTGACCAGCGCCCAGCCGATCTCGGGATCACCGTCGAAGCCGGGAACGCCAGTGCGATGGCCGTCGAGGAAGCCGACATCGCCGACATAGTCTCCGCCATCCTTCCGTCGCACCGCCCAGAACCCATAGCCGAGCAGGCCCCATGACCCGGCATAGCGCAGCAGCCGCGCCCAGCTTTCCTCGTCGCTCGATGGCTGGCCGCCGAGGAAGCGCATCACGGCGGGATCGGCCCACATCGCTTTCATCGCAGCGAAATCGCCGATAGCGTGCGGGACCAGGATCAGGCGTTGCGTCGAAAGCGGCGATGCGGTCATTGCAGTGGCAGCATCGATGCGCGGGCGGGGATTGGCAAGGCGATGGCGGCATGAGGTCCGAAATTTCCGCGCGCATCCGCCTCGCCCGGGGCGATGATCTGGCGGCGCTGGGTGCGATCGAGGATGCCGCCGGCGCGATGTTCGCCGGCACTGCCGCCGCGGCCGACCTGATATTGTCGATCACTCCCATCGACGTCCACGCCGCAGGCTGCGCGCGCGGCAGCCTGTGGGTAGCGGCCGAGCCTGCGGACGAGCCGGTCGGTTTCCTGCTCGCCGAGCCGGTCGATGCGTGGCTTCACATCCTCGAGCTCGATGTCCATCCGGCGGCGCAGGGGCGCGGGCTCGGCCGGGCGCTGATCGAGGCGGCAGCGGCGGCGGCACCGGGTTTCGGCTGCGATAGGCTGTCGCTGACGACGTTCATCGACATCGCGTGGAACGCGCCCTGGTACCGGCGGCTGGGCTTCACCGACGTCGCCGCGGCGGCCCGGCCGGACTGGCTGCTGGGCATCTTGCGCCGCGAAGCCGAAACCGGTCTCGATCCTGCCAACCGCACGGCCATGCTGCGGCTGCTGTGAAGCCCGACGATGCTCCCGACGATGCCGGCAGGCTGGCCGCCTGGGCGGCGCGGCGCGGTTTGCACCTGTCCGGTCCGCTGCAACCATTGTCCGGCGGCATCGCCAACCGCAACGATCGGATCGCACTGGCCGGCGGCGGCGCCGCGGTGCTGCGCCGGCCGCCGCCCGGTGTGCTCGCCGCCGGTGCGTCCGACATGGCGCGCGAATGGAAAGTGATCTCCGCGCTGGCCCCGCATTTGCCGCTGGTGCCGCAACCGCTGGCCTTTTGCGACGATCCCGGGGTGCTCGGCACGCCGTTCCTGCTGCTCGAATGGCGGCCGGGGGTGGGAATCGCCGGCGCGCTGCCGGGCGGCGCCGCGCCGGGCACGGCTTTGCTCGACACGACGTTGGCGGCGATGATCGGCCTGCACCGCATCGATGCCGACGCGATCGGTCTTGGCGATCTTGGCAAGCCGGGGGGCTTTTTCGCTCGCCAGCTGCGCGGCTGGACGGCGCGCGCTGCCGCTGTCTGGCCCGATGGCCTGCCGGCGGCGGCAGCAGCGCTGATCGACCGCCTCGCCGCCGACATTCCCGCCGAATTCGGCTCGCCCGCGCTGCTCCACATGGACTGCAAGCCCGACAATCTGCTCGTCGATCCCGCCACCATGGCGCCCCGCGCGATGATCGACTGGGACATGGCGACCCGCGGCTCGCGCGGTTTCGATCTTGCCGTGCTGCTGTCCTACTGGATCGAGCCGGGCGACCCGCCCGCCACCCATGCGCTGCAGGCGGTGCCGTCGCTCGCCCCCGGCTGGCCGGGCCGCGCCGGAGTTGCGGCACGCTACCTGGCGCTGGGCGGCGACGACCCGGGGCCGCTGGCCTGGCCGCTGGCGCTGGCCCGGCTACGGCTGGCGGTGGCGTGGATGCAGCTCTATCGCAAATACCAGCGCGGCGAAGTGACGGGGCCTCGCTATGCCGGCTTCGAACCGCTGGCACTGGCGATCCTCGCCCACGCCGTCGATTGTTTCGGACTGGAACCATGACCGATTTCACCCTGCCGCCGGCCACCGTCGAGCTCGCCGAACGAGTTCGCCGTTTCGTCATTGAAAAAATCGTCCCGTTCGAGCGCGATCGGCGGCTGACCGTCCATGGCCCCAACGACGATCTGCGTGCCGAACTGGTCGAACTGGCCCGCGCCGAAGGCCTGCTCACCCCGCAGGCGCCGGTGGAACTGGGCGGCATGGGCTTCGATCACGAGACGCAGGCGGCGGTGTTCGAAGCCGCCGGCTGGTCGACGCTCGGCCCCGTCGCGATGAATTGCGCGGCGCCCGACGAGGGCAACATGTACCTGCTCGGCCGCATCGCCCGGCCCGACCAGATCGACCAATTTCTGCGGCCGATGATCGCCGGGCAGCGCCGATCGGTGTTCGCGATGACCGAACCAGGCGGCGCCGGCAGCGACCCCGCGCAGTTGAAGACGAGCGCCGTGTTCAACGGCAATGATTACGAGATCAGCGGACTGAAATGGCTGATCACCAGCGCCAATGGCGCGAAAACCTGGATCATCATGGCGCGGGTCGAGGACAATCCGCACGGGCCCTCGGGGCCGACCTTGTTCCTGTGCGAAGGCGACACGCCCGGCATCCACATCGAACGCATCATGGATTCGATGGATCGCAACTATGTCGAAGGCCATGCCGTGGTGCGTTTCGAGGGGCTCAGGCTCGGCCCGACGCAAGTACTGGGCGAGGTCGGCAGCGCGCTGCGCTATGCCCAGATGCGGCTGGCGCCGGCGCGGCTGACCCATTGCATGCGCTGGCTTGGCGCGGCCGCCCGCTGCCAGTCGATCGCGCTCGATCACGCGCGCGAACGCACCGCGTTCGGCAAGGCGCTGATCGAGCACCAGGGCGTCAATTTCATGCTCGCCGACAATGAAATCGCCATGCACCAGTGCCGGCTGGCGATCCGCCACACCGCCTGGCTGCTCGACGGGGCTGTCCGCGCGCGCCACGAAAGCAGCATCGTCAAGGCGTTCGTGTCGGAGGAATTGTTCAAGGTCGCCGATCGCTGCGTGCAGATCCTCGGCGGCATCGGCGTGACATCGGAAACCGTTGTCGAGATGATCTTCCGCGACATGCGCGGCTTCCGCCTCTACGACGGCCCCACCGAAGTCCACAAATTCGCCATCGCGACGCAGTTGATGCGCACCGGCACGGCATTCGCCAGCCCGACTTGAGGCGGCGGCGGCGGCGGCGGCAGCGTCGGAGTCGGCAGCGGCGGCGGCGGCGGCGGCGGCGAGGCTTGCGCCAAGGGTTATTTGCATCCACAGATAATCGGTGGAGGTGGAGTTCGACCCAGCCAGGGATGCCGGCAACATTGCCAAACATGGAATCGCTTTGGCACGCGCGGCCGATCTTGAAATCCTTGCCATGATTGCCGATCCGCGCTTCGATGAACCGCGCTTCCGCATTTATGGTCTGATCGACGGCGTGGCGCATGGCCTCGCCGCCACGGTGCGTTCGGGGCGGGTGCGAGCCATTTCGCTGCGCCGTGCCCATGCCAGGGAGGTTCGTCGCGATGCCAGAAAACACCGACGCAGCGATCGTCGCCGATGTTGACAATCCGGAATGGACCGCCGCCGATTTCGCCATGGCCCAACCGCTGGCCGAATTTCCGGAGCTTGCGGCGGCGGTCGCACGATCGCCGGGGCGCCCGCGCGGCTCGGCGCGCAGTGACCGCCAGCAGGTGACGCTGCGACTGCCGCGATATGTAATCGATCATTTTCGAGCGCAGGGGCCGGGCTGGCAGACCCGTGCGATCGCTGCACTCGAAAGCGCTGTCATTGCGGCTCGCGAGGACCGCCGATGATTGGGCGGGCGTCCGATCCGACCCTGCAATGGCAGGGCAAATATCTGGAAGTGCGCAAGGAAGGCACTTGGGAATATGCAGCGCGCACCGGCAACATCGGCGCCGCCGTCATCCTTGCCATCACGCAAGCGCGCGAGATCATTCTCGTCGAACAATATCGCGTGCCGCATCACGCGCGCAGCATCGAGCTGCCGGCCGGCCTGATCGGCGATACGCACGCCGGCGATACGGTGGCGGCAGCGGCGGCGCGCGAACTGGCCGAGGAAACCGGCTTCGAGGCGGAGCGTGTCGAGGACCTCGGCGTGTTCGCGACATCGGCCGGGATGACGTCGGAAGTCTTCAACCTTGTCCGCGCCACCGGCCTGACGCGCACCGGCCCTGGCGGCGGCGTCGGCAGCGAGGATATTGTCACCCACTTGGTGCCGCTGGCGGAACTGCCCGATTTCCTTGCCGCGAAACGCCGCGACGGCTGCGTCATCGATTGCCGGCTGGTGATCGGGCTCGGACTGATCTGAAGGTCAGCCGAAATCGAGGCCGGTGACAGCTGCGAGGTCGCGCAGCGCCTGGGCTTCGCTCGTCACCTTGATCGCCGTCATGCCGAGCGCGGCCGCCGGTTTGCAGTTGATGCCGAGGTCGTCGAGATACACACACGCCGCCGGTTCGACGCCGAGCCGTTCGCACATCAGCGTGTAGATGCGCGGATCGGGCTTGCGCAGGGCCACTTTGGAACTTTCGATGACGACTTCGAACAGCCCGAGCACTTCGCCGACGCCGGAACCGGTGACCGGATCGCGGTCACCGCTGATGTTGTTGGTGATGCAGCCAACACGGAACCGCGCCCTGCAGGCCCGCAGCGCCGCGACCATGCCGGGCCGCAGGTCGCCCGACAGCAGCGGCAGGACCGCGCTGCCCGGCACCTTGTGCCCCAGCGCCGTCGCTTCGGCGAGGAATTCCGCATCGAAGCGATCGGCGTCGATTTCGCTGCGTTCCAGCCGGGCCCAGGCGTTGCCATCGGGGTTGCGGGCATTGACGCTGCGGATGAACCCCGGCGGCAGGCCGTGCGCGGCCTCGTAACGGGCAAAGGCTTCGAACGGCGACGCGGTCATTACCCCGCCGAAATCGAAGATGACGGCAGCAATTTCGGCCATCACATGCCGCCGGCGGTGCGTGCGGCATCGGCAGCGACCAGCACTTCCCACGCCGCCTGGACGGCGCGGAAACGCGTTGCGGCCACATCGCCGCCGCCGGCGATATCGGGGTGGCTTTCCTTTGCCGCCTGCCGCCACGCGGCTTTGATTACAACCATATCGGCATCGGGATCGCAGCCGAGCACGGCAAGCGCATCCATTTCGGCGCGGGTGCGACTGCCGTCGCCGGGTCCGCCCCATTGCCAGTGCGCACTTTGCGAAAATTTCGTTTCGGCGCTTTCCTCGGCAGCGCGCGCCGCGGCTTCTTCGGGGCTGAGGCCGGCGAAATAATCCCAGTTGGCGTTATATTCGGCGGCATGGGCTTCGCAGAAATACCAGCGTTCCGGGCGGTTCGGTGCCTTGGGCGCCGGGCGATCGCCGGGCCGGCCGCAACCGAAGCGGTCGCACAGCCGCACCGTCGCGGCCGCGCTGCCACCGGAGCCATAAGGCCGCCAGCGGGGAAAGCCCCAATCATCGGTGCGCCGCGAACGCGCCATCCATCCTCCTGCCCGCGCCTGCCGCGGCGGGCCGCCATCTACGCACGAACCGGCGGCACCGCCAGCGACAAGCCAGCCTGTATAATGCGACCATGTGACCGGGTGGTTGCGGCACCGGCACGACTGCCACCGCCGCAAGGCTGGCCAATCCGCCGCGCTTTGCCTAAAGCCGCGCGGGCCTGGGGCGATGAACACTTTTGGAGCATCATGTCGAAAGTCGCGCTCATCACCGGGGTTACCGGCCAGGACGGGGCCTATCTCGCCGAATTGCTGCTGGCCAAGGGCTATGAGGTACACGGCGTCAAGCGCCGGTCATCGTCGTTCAACACCGGCCGGGTCGATCACCTCTACGCCGATCCGCACGAGGGGCCGACGCACTTTCGCCTGCACCACGGCGACCTGACCGACGCGACCAACCTGATCCGGCTGGTTCAGGAAGTGCGGCCGGACGAGATCTACAATCTGGCGGCGCAAAGCCATGTCCAGGTCAGTTTCGAAACGCCGGAATATACCGCCAATGCCGATGGCATCGGCACGCTGCGCCTGCTGGAGGCGATCCGCATCCTCGGCCTCGAAAAGACGACCCGCTTCTACCAGGCATCGACGTCGGAACTTTACGGGCTGGTGCAGGAAACGCCGCAACGCGAGACGACGCCCTTCTACCCGCGCTCGCCCTATGCCGCTGCCAAGCTCTATGCCTATTGGATCACGGTCAATTACCGCGAAGCCTATGGCATCCACGCCACCAACGGCATCCTGTTCAACCATGAATCCCCACGCCGCGGCGAAACCTTCGTCACGCGCAAGATCACCCGCGCCGTCGCCGCGATCGAAACGGGGCGGCAGCGGCGGCTCTATCTCGGCAATCTGAGCGCCGAACGCGACTGGGGCCATGCCCGCGATTATGTCGAGGGCATGTGGCGCATCGTCCAGCACGAAACGCCGGAGGATTGGGTGCTTGCCACCGGCATCACCACCAGCGTGCGCCGCTTCGTCGAACTGGCCTTTGCCGAAGTCGGCCGGACGCTTGCGTGGGAAGGCAGCGGCGCCGACGAGACCGGCCGCTGCACGCGCAGCGGCGAGGTGATCGTTGCCATCGATCCGCGCTATTTCCGGCCGACCGAAGTCGATCTGCTGCTCGGCGATGCCGGCAAGGCGAAGCGGAAACTCGGCTGGGAAGCGACGACGACGCTGCCCGAACTGGTACGCGAGATGGTGGCGCACGATCTGGCGCAAGCGCGCCGCGCCGAAGCCGGGGGCCACGCCGAATGAGCTTCGATCTGCAGGGCAAGCGGATCTGGGTCGCCGGCGAACGCGGCATGGTCGGCAGCGCGCTGGTGCGGCGGCTGGCGCGCGATGGCCATGAACTGCTGTCGGCGCCCCGGGCTGCGCTCGACCTGACCCGCCAGGCCGAAGTCGAGGCCTGGGTTTCCGGCAATCGCCCCGATGTCGTGGTGGTCGCCGCGGCGCGCGTCGGCGGCATCGCTGCCAACGCCGCCCGGCCGGTGGATTTCCTGCACGACAATCTGCTGATCGAAGCCAATATCATGGCGGCTGCGGCGGCCAGCGGCGTCGCCAAGCTGCTGTTTCTCGGGTCGTCGTGCATCTATCCGCGCGATGCTGCCCAGCCGATGGCCGAGGACGCGCTGCTGACCGGGCCGCTGGAGCCGACCAACCAATGGTATGCCGTTGCCAAGATCGCCGGGATCAAGCTGGCACAGGCCTATCGCCAGCAGCACGGGCTCGATTTCATCAGTGCGATGCCGACGAACCTCTATGGCCCCGGCGACAATTACGACCTTGAATCGAGCCATGTCATCCCGGCGCTGATCCGCAAGGCGGTGGCGGCGCGCGATGCCGGGGCGGAGACGATGACGGTCTGGGGCAGTGGCACGCCGCTGCGCGAGTTCATGCACGTCGACGATCTTGCCGATGCGCTGGTTTTCCTGCTCGAAAATTATTCGGACTCGGATCACATCAACGTCGGCAGCGGCGAGGAAGTCAGCATCGCCGCCGTCGCGCGCATCATCGGCGATGTCGTCGGCTTTGGCGGCACCCTCGTCTTCGATGCCGGCCGCCCCGACGGCACACCGCGCAAGCTGATGGATTCGGGCCGGTTGCTGGCGATGGGCTGGCGGCCGCGGATCGGGCTGCGCGATGGCCTCGCCGATGCCTATCGCCACTATCTCGCCAGTGATCATAATCATGGCCACGACCGCTTCGCCGCGGCCTGAGGCGTGAAGGTCACCATCATCACCGTGGCGTGGAATGCCGCCGCGACGATCGGCGATACCTGCGCTTCGATCGCGGCGCAGGACTGGCCGCAGATCGAACACATCATCGTCGATGGCGAGTCCGCCGATGCCACTGCCGCTGTCGTTGCTGCAACCGCCCGGCCCGGCCATGTCTTCGTGTCGGAACGCGACGACGGTCTGTACGATGCGATGAACAAGGGTATCGCGCTGGCCACCGGCGACCTGATCGGTTTCCTCAACGCCGATGATTTCTTCTGCCGTACCGATGCCGTCCGCCTGCTGGCGCAGGCCGCGCTGGCGGCACCGGCGGCCGGCGCGGTTTCCGCTGCCGCCGCGCACGTTCGCGAAACCGAACCATGGCGGCTGACGCGCGCCTATCCGCCGACACCCTATGCGCCTTGGATGCTGCGCTTTGCCCATATGCCGTCGCATCTGGGCTTCTATGCCCGGCGCGAGGCGATGGCGCGTGTCGGCGGCTTCGATCCGTCGATCCGCATCGGCGCGGATTTCGATTGGATGATCCGGTTTTTCGCAGTCCACCGCCTGACCGCGCAGCCGGTGCGCCAGACCATCGTCAATGTCCGCGAAGGCGGCCTGAGCAACAGCGGCTTCGGCAGCCGGTTGCGGATCAATGCCGAAGCGCTGCAAAGCCTGCGGCGTCATGGCCTGCTTGCCGCCACCCCGCTGGTATGGATGAAATACCTCGTCAAGGCGTTCCAATGGGTGGCGCCGGCGCGGGACTGGCCGCCGCCGGCCGCAGTCCGCTGCGGCCCCGGAGTATAAGCGTTGGAAGTTTCGATCCTCTCCCATGCCTGCATGCTGGTCCGGTCGGGCGACACCCGTGTCATCGTCGATCCCTGGCTGCTCGGGTCATGCTATTGGCGGTCGTGGTGGAACTTCCCGCGGGCGCAGTTTGATGCCGACGAGATGGCGAAAGTCGATGCCGTCGTCATCAGCCATGTCCATTGGGATCACTGGCACGGCCCGACGCTGAAGCGTTTTTTCCGCGGCAAGCCGATCATCGTTCCCGACGAACCGGGGATGCGTTCGCGGCGTGACCTGGCGGCCCTGCGCCTCGGCCCGGTGCAAGCGGCGCGGCACGGCGAGACCATCCACGTCGGCCCGATCGCGCTGACGCTCTACCAGTTCGGGCTGTTCCTCAACGATGCCGCGCTGGTGATCGAGGCCGATGGCCATGCCGTGCTGAACGCCAACGACGCCAAGCTGGCCGGCGGGGTGCTGAAGCGCATCGTCGCTCGCCATGGGCCGTTCGACCTTGCGATGCGGTCGCATTCCTCGGCCAATCCGCGCAGCCGCTTCCGGACGCTCGACGATCCGGACGCCAAATTCGACGACCGCGACCATTATTTCCGCTCGTTCGCGCTGTTCATGGATGCGGTGCAGCCGCGCCACGCTGTGCCGTTCGCTTCGAACCACTGCCATCTGCACGGCGATGTCTTCGATCTGAACAGCTATATCTCCAACCCCGTCGAACTTGCCGCGCATGTCGCCGCCGCCAGCCCGCGCCACCGTTGGGACCTGAAGCTGATGCTGCCCGGATCGACCTGGTCGAGCAGCCATGGCTTTGCCCTGGCACCGACGACGCCGTTCGACGATCTCGCCACCAGCCTTGCCGATTATCGCGCCGCCATCCAGCCGACGCTGGCCCGCACGCGCGACGCCGAACAGGCGGTGGTGATCAGCGACCGCGCCTGGGACCGTCTGCTGGGCCTCGCCACCGCAGCGCCGGCGTGGGCGCGGCCGAAAGGCCCGGTGTGCATCGAGGCGACCTGGCCCGATGGCCGCAGCGAGCGCGCCGTCATCGACGCTCGCGCCGGCACCATCGACCGTGCCTCCACGCTGGAACCCGGCCGCGGCGTGCCGGTGATGCGCTTTCCGGCGGTGGTGCTGCGCGATGCCATCGCCAGGAACATGTTCCACCATGCCGGCATTTCGAAGCGCTGCGCCTTCATCGCTGCCGATGCCGCGGCGATGAAGCGGCTGCAAAAGCTGTTCCGGCTGCTCGAACTCCACGAGCATGAGGTGTTGCCGCTGCGCAGTGCCTATCTTGCGCGGATGCTGCGCGGCTATGTCGGGCGCTGGCGCGAGGTGGCGGTGTATTTCCGGGCGGCGTGGCTGGCCAAGGCGCGGCGGCTGCCGATGTACCTGGTGGAAGAACGCATCCTGGCATCGGGCGGCCAGCGTTCGCCGCTGCCGGCCGGGACCGTTCAGCCGACGAGCGGCACCACCGTCACCTGACCGCGTTCGCGCACCGTGACATGGCGGCGGCGGCGCAGGCGCGGCGCGCGCGGCACCGCGAACAGCCACAACAGCTCGCTGGTACTGCCCAGCAATTCCGCAATCATCGCCAGCATCGCCACCTCGCCGCGTCAACCGGTACGAATTGTAATCTGCCTTTCGGCAAGCGATTTGTCCAGCACCGGAAAAGCCCCGTCCCGGCACCGCGAGGATCCGCGCCGCCCGGCCTTACGGCACGATCACCAGAAAAAGATAGGTCGCAAAAACAACAAGGTGCACGGCGCCGTTGAGGATCGTCGTGGTGCCGGTACGCAACGACAGCACGGCCAGGAACAGCGTCAGCATCAGCAGCAGGCTGTCCTCGCTTTTCAGGCCGAGCGTCAGCGGAAAGCCGAGCAGCAGCGACACCATGGCAACGGCCGGAATGGTCAGGCCGATGGACGCCAGCGCCGAGCCGAGCGCGAGGTTCAGGCTGTCCTGCAGCCGGTCGGCGCGAGCGGCGCGGACGGCGGCAAGGCCTTCAGGCAGCAGCACGATGGCGGCGATGATGACACCGACCAGTTCGCGCGGCGCGCCGAGCGCATCGACCCCCGCTTCGATCGTCGGCGCCAGCGCCTTGCCGATCATGACGACTCCGATCAGCGCGGCGGCGAGCAGCCCGGCGCTGGCGATGGTGGTGGCCGTGGACGGCGGTGCGGCGTGGCCGCCGGGCGCCGCATCGGCGTTGCTGAAATAATCGCGGTGGCGCACCGTCTGGACGAATACGAACGTCAGGTAGAGGGCAACCGAGACCATGGCGACAAAGGCGAGCTGGCTGGGCGAATAGGTCGGGCCGGCGGTGGCGACGGTCTCGTTCGGCAACACCATGGTCAAGATGGTCAGCGGCGTCAGCACGGTGAGCGCGGCACTGGCGCCGGCAAGATTGTAGCGCTGCTCGCCGAATCGCGTGCCGCCGAACAACAGGCACAGGCCGACGATGCCGTTGAGAATGATCATCACCGCGGCAAACACCGTGTCGCGAGCGAGCGCGGTGGCGTCGCTGCCGCCCTCGATGGTCAGCACGACGATCAGCGCCACCTCGATGGTGGTGACGGCGAGCGCCAGCACCAGCGTGCCATAGGGCTCGCCGATGCGGTGGGCGATGACTTCGGCGTGGTGGACGGCGGCAAGCACGGCCGCGATCAGCACCGGCGCCAGCAACAGCGGCGGCAGCTCGACATGCGCGAATTTGGCGATGGCGACGGCAAGCGCGGCCAGCGGCGCCGCCCAGCACCACCAGGGCAGGCCGAGCGGGCCGACCGATGCGGCAGCGGCGTGCGCGGGGTCCCCGCTCAAGGTATCACCAGCCCGAATTCGGCGCACGCCGGCGCCGGGACATCGCAGGGATCGCGCATCATGCCGGCATCGGCCGCGGCGCTGGCGCCGGTTGCGTGGCGCGACCCGCCATTGGCGATGGTGACAAGCTGGCGTCCCTCGGGGCCTGGAGATGGCGGGGCGATGGCGAGAACCGCCCCCAGTGGAGGTTCCGGCTGAACGCCCACCGCCAGCGTGTCAAGCCGATCGGTGGCCGACCGATCGGCACCGCCACCCGCCGCTTCGCCCGCTTGCAACAGGCGTCGGGGGTGGGCAACGCCGCGGGCCGGAAGTTCACGAAGGTCAGCGGAATCGCGGTTTTCGTGGCACGCCGCCCGGCGCCGGGCAGCTGCCGCGATCATCGGCGACGGGCGCGGAAGTTCACCGAAGTTCAGTCGATTCCCCTCTTGTGCAGAAATTGCGTGCGCCGGCGCCGCTGCCCCGACAGGCTGCCGGCCAGCCATACAAGAATCGACAGGCGCCATGGCACGCCCAGCGATTGCCAGCCCGGCAGCGTCACGCTGGCGGGTATCGGGACCCGTCGAAATAGCTGTTCGATCCATTCCGCAACATAGGCAGAAAAGGACGGCGTAGGACAGCGCGGCGGCTTCATTCGAAAAAGGCGCCCGGTGGCTTTGCGCTGCCTTGCCGGCATTCATCGCGCCGATTGATGCTGCAAAAACTTACCGGTCGTTTGTACTTGCAGGCCCAGCTCCCCGAACGTCTGAAGCTGGGACTTTGCCGCCATTCCCGGCGGGTTTCTGGACGTCTGCTTTCGACCCTCTTTCGGACATTGACTTCGATAAGCGTTTGTTGTGGGCTGCTCGTATGGCTGGTGGGCTAAACTCCAAGTGCAAGAAGCGAACTATCGAAGGATCTCTTACCGTCGATGGCATTTCACTGAAGTGGGTTCTCATGAGCGAACCCCAATGGAGTAACAGCGGTGATGTTTACAACGGCCTTTGTATCTCTGTAACGGTCGTTGGCGAAGCGCGTCGCGAACTGATCATCGAATATCCATATCCAAAAGACCGAGATGGTCGGCCGTTGCCCGTTCCGCAGCGGCCTCCCGTGTCACCTAAACTTGTGGAAGTGGCGATACGGGAAGCGCTGGCGGATGGCTGGGACCCCACCTCACGCGGTAAGGCCTTTGTTTATTATGTGCCAGTTGGCAGCTAACCACCCCAAAGGCGACATTCTCGATCCGAATGACGAACGACCGAACCTGGGTCGTCAGCAGTCGTCCGCCATGTGAGCAACGCATGTCCTAATGCAACCGCAAAATCATCGACTGGCTTGCCGTCGCCAGCAGCGTGCCGTCCTGTGCGAACAGATGCATCCGGCCATGGGCGAAGCCGGCGTGGACGGCGTGGATGCGGATATCGAGCAGCACCCACTCCGTCGCTTGCCAGCGGCCGAAGCGAATGGTGTTGTCGAGGCTGTTGCCGCCGGCTGCCGCGCCGAGGGCGTTGCCGAGGCCCGAGGGCAGGAAATCGGCGACGACGGCGAGGTGCGGGCGATCGAAGACGTTCGCGGCATCGCGGGCGCGCACCCACAGCCGGGCGATGCCGTCATCGCTGGGGCCGCCGGCGGTGCGGGCGGCGCCGAAGCGGCCGGCGGCGACGTGTTCATCGAAATTGCCGTGCATGTCGCTGCCCGTGCGCGGCCAGCCATGGGCCACCGCCGGGCAATCGAGCGGGCCGGGAACTTCGGGCATCACCGCCCATTGCCCGGCCATGTCGTGCGGCCGGCCGCCGAGCGCTGCGTTGACGGTGAAGATTTCGCGCGTCCCGGTTTCGTCGCTGGCGGTGGCCACCACCCGCGCCTGGCTGGTGTGGTTGCCGGCGACGGGCACAATACCCTGCAACTGCAGCCGCGTGCCGGGCCGCGCATAGCTGAGATACTGCGCCGCCGCCCACACCGTCGGGCGGCCGGTGACAGCCTCCAGCACGGCGATGCCCAGCCCCAGCCCGGCGCCGCCGAACAGGAACTCGCGGCCGGCCGGGCCGACACAGAGGTGCGGCGCGACGGTGATTTCGAAGCGGCTTTCGCCCGCCGGCTCCAGCGCAAACAGCGGCATCAGGCCCCCTCTCAAGCCTCGATGAAGGCGCGGATGCGCGCCGTGAAGCCGGCATCGGCGAAGCGCGCGATCGGCGCCGGCGCGACGCCGCTGTCACCGAGCAGCGCCGAGGCGCGTGCCTTCAGGTCATCGGCGTCGCCCGCCACATGCAGCCCCGGCCGGTTGCCGACGTTGACCGCGGTTGCCAGCTGATGATCGGTATTGTGTTCGCCCATCGCCTGCAGCCGCGGCAGCATCAGCAGCGGCTTGCCGGCCTCGATCGCAGCGATGATCGATCCCATGCCGGCGTGCGCCACGAACAATCGCGCCCCCTCCACCCGGGCTCGATATTCGGCGACCGGCATCAGCTGCAGCCATTTGGCATGGCGCGGTTCATAGGTGCCGCGGCCGATCTGGATTTCCACCGGCACCGCGGGGTTGGCGGCGGCCCATTCGTCCATCGCCTGCACCAGGCGATCGAACGGCATCATCGACCCCACCGAGACGAAGATGCCGTTCACAGCACGCTTCCCCAGCAATCGACTCCGGGCCGGGCGAGATGGGGCCATTGCGTCAGCACCGTGCCCGCCACCTTGCCGGCATGGCCGCCGGAGCCCGAAAGCACTTCGGAATTGGCGATCGAATCGACCCAGAGCGTGCGCACGCCGAACGGTTTGACCAGCGCCAGCGCCAGCAGCGGCGGCAGCGCGCCGGTGGTGATGATCACCTGCGGCCGCACCCGGATCAGGATCAGTGCGATGTCGATCAGGGTGAGCGGCAACCGCCACCAATCGGCGCGGCTGACATCGCGAAACGTCATCAGCCGCGCCGGCGCGACCTCGGCCGCCATGTCGGCATGGACGGTGGCGTAGCTGACATCATGCCCCGCCCAGGCCGGGCGCAGCCGCAGCAGCTGGACGAAATGGCCACCACCGGAAGCGATGGCGAGGATGCGTTTCGGCTTGGCCATGGGTTCCCCTGATCGGCCTGCTTCATCACGTTGCAGTGCAGCATGTGTCAAGGGTGCGCCGCGTCAGGCCGCCTGCGCGAGGCCCGCCATCGCCTGCATCGCCAGGGCATAGCTGCGCCGGCGGCTGGCGTGATCGTGGAGGATGTTGACCAGCATCACTTCGTCGGCGCCATAGTCGGCCGCGGCCGCCTGCAACCCGGCGCGGACGGTTTCGGGGGAGCCGGCGACGACGCGGCGGCCGACACGCGCCATGTCGAGGCCGGGGTTGGCCGCCAGCCAGGCGCGCGCCGTCGCGACATCGGGCACCGGGATCGACTGGCCAAGGCCGAACAGATGCGCAAACATCATCCGCGCCGGCAGCGCCAGTTGCGCCGCCTCTGCATCGGTTTCGGCGCAGATCGTCCAGATCGCCACCATCACGCGCGGTGCATCGCCGGCCCGGCGCGCGGCGAAGCGCCGGCGATAGCCAGCGGCGATGCCGGCGCCATCGGCGTTGATGAAATCGGCAAAGCAATAGGGCAGGCCGAGATCGCCGGCGAAGGCGGCGCTATCGGGCGAGGAGCCGAGCACCCAGGGTTCCGGCGCTTCCGGCAGGCCGGGCAGCGTGCGGGCATAGGCAGCGAACGGGTGGCCGGCGGGAAGACTGTCCTCCAGATAGCCGATCAGTTCGGCGAGCGCCTGCGGAAAGGCGTTCGGCGCGTGCTGGCGGCGGTCCTGCTGCAGCGCCACCGCCGTGCGCTGGTCACTGCCCGGCGCGCGGCCGAGGCCGAGATCGATGCGCCCCCGATAGAGGCCGGCGAGCAGCGAAAATTGTTCGGCGACCTTCAGCGGCGAATAATGCGGCAGCATGACGCCGCCCGAACCGATGCGCATAATCCGCGTCGCGGCCGCCACCGCGGCGATCAGGATTTCCGGCGCCGATCCGGCCAGCGCCGGCGAGGCGTGATGTTCGGCCAGCCAATAGCGGTGGTAGCCAAGCGCTTCGCAGGCGCGCGCCAGGTCGATCGAATTGGCCAGCGCCTGCGCCGGCGTCGTGCCGGCGGCGATCGGCGTTTGATCGAGGACGGAAAGGATCACCAGCGCACGCCGAGGATCTTCGGCGGCAGCACGCGCCCCGGCAGCGCCGCGAGGATTTCGGCCTGTTCCGCCTCGCTGGCGCGCGGCCAGCGCATGATCTCGTCGACGGTGCGCTTGCAGCCCTCGCAGAACCCCGACCGCTGGTGGATGCGGCAAACATTGGTGCAGGGGGATCGCAGGGCCATGCGCGTCAGGTGAGGCCGCGACGGCCGGCTTTCAACAGCAGATAGAGCAGCAGGCCGACCGGCCCGGCGACGAAGGTCAGCGCGAGGCACGGCAGCACCAGCCAGTGCGGCAGCCGCGCTGCCGGGGCATCGGCGACCTGCCAGGTGGCGACGAACAGGTCGAACGCCAGATAATGCACCCAGCCGGCAAGCAGCGCCGCCGGGCCGGACAACAGCAGCCGTACGCCTTCGAGCGAGGTGAAGCCTGCCCCTTCCGGCGGCCCGGCCCCGGCCAGACCGGTGACGAGCAGGGTGAAATAGAAACCGCAGAGCAGCGCCGCGACAAGGCGAGCCCCCGTCAGCAGCGCATCGCGGCGCAGCGGTGCCAGCGCCAGCATCAGCCAGCCGGGCAGCACCGCGGTGTTGGCGATTTCGAAAAGGCGGGCAGCGTCCATCCGCGCCAGCCTTGCCCGAGCGGCGGCGGCGGTCAAGCGATGGGTGGTTTGACGCCGCCCGCGCAAGGTGTCGCGACGCCGCCAGCCGGGAACGCCGCCAGCCGGGAACGCCGCCAGCCGGGAACGTCGGCGGCCGGGCAACGTTCAGCCCCCGACACGGCATCCAGACGATGCCGCGATGCCGATCATGCAAGGAGAGCCCCCATGGCCAAGAAATCCACTGCCGCCGCTGCACCCGTCGATACCGCCGTCGAGGACGTTGCGCAGCCCAATTACAAGATCGAATATCGCGAAATCCAGGCGTTCGGCACGCTGAAGGAACTACCGCTCGGCCTTGATTCGAATGTGCGTTCCGCCAGCGTCGATTCGCTGAACCAGACCCTCGCCGACACGATGACGCTGCGCGATCTTTACAAGAAGCATCACTGGCAGGTTTCCGGCGCCACTTTCAGCCAGCTGCACCTGCTGCTCGACAAGCATTACGAAGCCCAGGCCGAACTGGTCGATTCGATCGCAGAGCGTATCATGGCGCTGGGCGGTCTCAGCCTCGCCATGGCCGCCGATGTCGCCGAAGCATCGCGCATCCCGCGCCCGCCCAAGGGCCGCGAGGACGTGCCGTCGCAGCTCGCCCGCCTGCTCGAAGCGCATGAGCTGATCCTGCGCTATGCCCGCGATGCCGCCGAGGAAGCCGCCGACGCCGGCGACGCCGGTACCGACGATCTGCTGATCAGCGAAGTCGTCCGCACCAACGAACTGCAGGTCTGGTTCATCGCCGAACACCTTGCCGAAACCAGCCTGACCCGCGGCGAAGGCTGACCATTGCGGGGGGGGGCGTTTTCCTCGATCGAAAGGCCTGTCATGGCGAAACCTGCCACGGACGATGCGCCCCCCGCCACCCGCCGCGACGATGATGTGGCAACCGCCGGTGCCGGCCACGCAGCGCGCGACACCATCACGGCGCGCAGTGTCACCATCAACCGCCCTGCCCGCGAACTGTATGATTTCTGGCGGGATTTTTCGAACCTGCCGCAGTTCATGGCCAATGTCGTCGCCATCGAAATCGTCGACAGCCGGCATTCGCGCTGGACGGTCAGGGCCCCCGCCGGCACCACCGTCGGCTGGGACGCCGAAATCACCGAGGATGTGCCCGGCAAGGCGATCGCCTGGGAAGGCCTCGGCGATATCCGAAACGCCGGCCGAGTTGCCTTCGAAGCCGCCGGCGAACGCGGGACGGTGGTGACGGCGACGATCGCCTATGATCCGCCGGCCGGCGCCATCGGGCAACTGGTTGCCAAGCTGGCGCGGCGCGAGCCCTCGGTACAGGCGGCGCACGATCTGCGGCGTTTCAAGCAACTGATGGAAACCGGCGAAATCGCCACCCCGGCGCGCAACCTCGCCGCGCTTCGCGAAGACGAGGAGACCCGCTGATGCGCGCCCTTACCTGGCACGGCAAGCACGACGTTCGCGTCGATACCGTCGATGATCCCGGCATCGTCAATCCGCGCGACGCGATCATCAAGGTTACCTCCACCGCCATCTGCGGATCGGATTTGCACCTTTACGACAATTACATTCCATCGATGGAAAAGGGCGATATCCTCGGCCATGAATTCATGGGCGAAGTCGTCGACGTCGGTCGATCGTCAACGCTGAAGATCGGCCAGCGTGTCGTCGTGCCGTTCGTTATCGCCTGCGGCAGCTGCTATCATTGCGGCAAGAAGCAGTTTTCGGCGTGCGACAACGGCAATCCGGTCGAAAACCAGGATATCGGCGAAAAAGCCTTCGGCCAACCGATGTCGGCACTGTTCGGATACTCGCACCTTACCGGCGGCTATGCCGGCGGCCAGGCCGAATATGTGCGGGTGCCGTTTTCGGATGTCGGCCCGATCGTCATCCCCGACGGTGTCGATGACGACAAGGTGCTGTTCCTGTCGGACATCCTGCCGACCGGCTGGATGGCCGCCGAAAACGCCGATATCGAGCCGGGCGATACCGTCGCCGTCTGGGGCTGCGGCCCGGTCGGGCTGTTCGCGGTCCAGTCCGCGTTCCTGCTCGGCGCCCACCGGGTCATCGCCATCGATCATTTCCCGCACCGCCTCGAACTGGCGCGGCGCTTCGGTGCCGAGGCCATCGATTACGAAACCACCGACGTCGCGATGGCGCTGCGCGAACTGACCGGCGGTATCGGACCCGACGCCTGCATCGATGCCGTCGGGCTCGAAGCGCACGGGCTGACGGCAGACAATGTCTATGACCAGTTGAAGGTGCTGACCTTCATGGCGACCGACCGGCCGCACGTGCTGCGCCAGGCGATCTATGCCTGCCGCAAGGGCGGCCGGCTTTCGATCCCCGGCGTCTATGGCGGCTTTGTCGACAAATTCCCGATCGGCGCGCTGATGGAAAAGGGCCTGCAGGTCAAAACCGGCCAGACCCATGTCCAGCGCTATCTGCCGGCGCTGCTGACCGCGGTGCTGGAAGACCGGATCGACACGACGTTCCTGATCAGCCACCGGATGCCGCTGGAGGCGGCGCCGGAAGCCTACAAGCTGTTCAAGGACAAGCAGAACGAGGCGACGAAGATCGTCCTGAAGCCGGGGATGGCGGCCTAGGGGCGCCGACGAGGCGAGCCGTAATCAGAAGAGAAAGCGCCTCCGGCGGCGGGGGCCCTGGGCCCCCCCCCCCTTTTTTGGTGCGTCTGCCCGGGCCTCCCCGCTCTACCACCCCTACAAACACCGACTGGCGACGGGGCCCCCCCCCCCCCCCCCCCCGGAGGCGCTTTCT
>JBBQWE010000034.1:0-24184 GCA_038210855.1 Sphingomonadales bacterium
CCGTTCTACCCCGCTTTTTTCCCCCCCCCCCCCGGTTTTTGGTCGTGGATTTTTACCAAATGGGGGGGCCCCCCCCCACCCCCCCCCCCCCGCGGGGGGGGGGGGGGGGGGGGCCCCACTTCCCCCCCCATCCCAAGACCATTCCCACCCCCAGCCCCTCCCGCCAGCGGGAGGGGAGCCGAGGAGTTTCCCATGCCCCGCGTTCTCATTTCCGATCAGATGTCCCCGAAAGCCGCCGAAATCTTCCGTGCCCGCGGCATCGAAGTCGATGAAATCACCGGCCTGACCAAGGACCAGCTCGCCGAAATCATCGGCAATTACGATGGCCTCGCCATCCGTTCGTCGACGAAGGTGACGAAGGAAATCCTCGCCGCCGCCACCAATCTGAAAGTCGTCGGCCGCGCCGGCATCGGCGTCGACAACGTCGATATCCCCGCTGCATCGGCGCGCGGCGTCGTCGTCATGAACACGCCGTTTGGCAATTCGATCACCACGGCCGAACATGCAATTGCGCTGATGTTCGCGCTGGCTCGCCAGCTGCCCGAAGCCGATGCCTCGACCCAGGCCGGCAAATGGGAAAAGAACCGCTTCAT
Organism: Sphingomonadales bacterium; assembly: GCA_038210855.1. GTDB lineage: Bacteria > Pseudomonadota > Alphaproteobacteria > Sphingomonadales > Sphingomonadaceae > Sandarakinorhabdus. Next base: position 594 of record JBBQWE010000034.1, read on the forward strand.
GGGGGTCGAGCTGTTCGCCAAGACTCTCGGGCTGATCGGTTGCGGCAACATCGGCTCGATCGTCGCCGATCGCGCCATCGGCCTGAAGATGAAGGTGATCGCCTATGATCCCTTCCTCACCGCCGAACGCGCCCAGGATCTGGGTGTCGAAAAGGTGACGCTCGACGAACTGCTGGCCCGCGCCGATTTCATCACCCTGCACACGCCGCTGACCGATTCGACCCGCAACGTGCTGTCGGCCGAAAATCTCGCCAGGACGAAAGCCGGCGTCCGCATCATCAACTGCGCCCGCGGCGGGCTGATCGACGAAGTCGCACTGAAGGCCGGGCTCGATTCCGGCCATATCGGCGGCGCCGCGCTCGATGTGTTCATCGAGGAACCGGCCAAGGCATCGCCGCTGTTCGGCACGCCCAACTTCATCTCGACGCCGCACCTCGGTGCCTCCACCGACGAAGCCCAGGTCAATGTCGCCATCCAGGTCGCCGAACAGCTTTCGGATTATCTGCTCACCGGCGGCGTCACCAATGCCCTCAACGTGCCGTCGCTGTCGGCCGAGGAAGCACCGCGGCTGAAGCCGTACATGGCGCTCGCCGAACGGCTCGGCGGCCTTGTCGGGCAGCTTGGCGGCGAAGGCGTCACCTCGGTCACCGTCGAAGTCGAAGGCGCAGCGGCCGAACTCAATATCAAGCCGATCACTGCCGCCGTGCTCGCCGGCCTGATGCGGACCCATTCGGACACGGTCAACATGGTCAACGCGCCCTATCTGGCGCGCGAACGCAACATCGAAATCGCCGAGGTTCGCCACGAACGCGAAACCGATTACCACACCCTGCTTCGCGTTACCGTTCGCACCGCCGAAGGCGATCGTTCGGTGGCCGGAACGCTGTTCGGCATGTCGAAGCCGCGGCTGACCGAGATTTTCGGCATCACCGTCGAAGCCGATCTCAATGGCCGGATGCTCTACATCGTCAACGAGGACAAGCCGGGCTTCATCGGCCGCCTCGGCGGCGCGCTCGGCGAGGCCGGAGTCAACATCGGCACCTTCCACCTCGGCCGCAGGGATTCCGGCGGCGAGGCCATCCTGCTGCTTTCGGTGGATGAAGTGATCCCCGATCCGCTGCTGGTGAGCATCTGCCGCCTGCCGGGGGTGAAGGACGTGCGCGGGCTCAATTTCGCCTGAGTCGGCGAAAAAATCGGCCTCCGGCGGCTGGGGCCTGAGGCGCCAGCCACGGGAGGCACCCCTTCCTGTCTCTCCGACAGGAACCACCGCCGCGCGGCCGGTTGTCTCGCCGTTGCTGCCAGCCTAAGCGCTCCATTCATGTCGATTGCTCCCGGATTGCTCCCCGAAGGCCTGCGCGATCGGCTGCCGCCCGAAGCCGAGGCGGCGGCGACGCTGGTCCGTGCCATGGTCGATGTCTGCGCCGGCCATGGCTATGAACGCGTGCAGCCGCCGCTGGTCGAATATGAAGAATCGCTCGGGCTGCGGCTCGGCGGTGCAGCGCGGCGCGGCCTTCTGCGCTTCACCGATCCGGTCAGCCAACACACGCTGGCGCTGCGGTCGGACATGACCGGCCAGGTCGGCCGCATCGCCGTGACGCGGCTCGCCGGTGTGGGCCGGCCGCTGCGCCTGTCCTACGCCGGGCCGGTGCTGCGGGTGCGCGGCACGCAATTGGCGCCGGAACGCGAAAGCATGCAGATCGGCGCCGAACTGATCGGCAACGATGGTGCCGCCGCTGCCGCCGAAGTCATGGGTATCGCCGTGGCGGCATTGCAGGCCGCCGGGCTCGGCGGCATTTCCGCCGATCTGACCATGCCGACGCTGGTTGCCGATCTCGCCGCCGCCGGCTGGCCGCTGGGCCGCGCCGGGCTTGAAGAAGTCCAGGCACTCCTCGACGGCAAGGATATCGGCGCGCTGGCCGCACTCGGCGCCGATGCCTTTGCGCCGCTGATCGCCGCCGCCGGGCCGGCGGAGACTGCACTGCCCCGGCTGCGTGCGCTGGCGCTTCCCGAGCGCGTCGCCGATCGTCTCGCTGCCATCGCCGCGATCATCGATGGCGCCGGCGTTCCCGTCACGCTCGACCCCACGGAACGCCACGGCTTCGAATATCAGACCTGGCTGGGCTTTTCGCTGTTCGGTGCCGGCATCATCGGCGAAGTCGGCCGCGGCGGCGCCTATGCGATCGCGACCCCCGACGGCGGCAGCGAAGTGGCGATCGGCTTCTCGCTCTACATCGACGCGCTGGTCGATGCCGGGCTGGGCCAGGCGCCGCGCGACCGGCTGTTCCTGCCGCTTGGCACCGATGCCGCCACCGCCGCCCGGCTGCGCAGCGAAGGCTGGGCGACGGTCATGGCGCTCGCCCCCGGCGACAGCGCTGCGGCCTTGCGCTGCCCGCACGAATGGCGCGACGGTGCAGTGCAGCCCGTAACACCGAATTGAACGAGTGAACCCATGCCCAATGTTACCGTGATCGGCGCCCAATGGGGCGACGAAGGCAAAGGCAAGATCGTCGATTGGCTGAGCGAGCGCGCCGATGTCGTCGTGCGCTTCCAGGGCGGCCACAACGCCGGCCACACCCTCGTCGTCGGCGACCAGGTCTACAAGCTCAGCCTGCTGCCATCCGGCATCGTTCGCGGCACGCTCAGCATCATCGGCAATGGCGTCGTTTTCGATCCCTGGCATTTCGCCGGCGAAGTTGAAAAGCTGCGTGGCCAGGGGGTGACGATCACGCCCGAAAACCTCGCGGTTGCCGAACAATGCCCGCTGATCCTGCCGCTGCACCGCGATCTCGATGCGCTGCGCGAAGATGCGATGGGCGCCGGCAAGATCGGCACCACCCGCCGCGGCATCGGCCCGGCCTATGAGGACAAGGCCGGCCGCCGCGCGCTGCGCGTCTGCGATCTGGCGCACCTCGACAGCATCGGGCCGCAGCTCGATCGCCTGCTGGCGCACCACAATGCGCTGCGTGTCGGCTTCGGTGTCGCGCAGGTCGATCGTGACGATCTGGTGGCGCAGCTGGAGGCGGTGGCGCCTTCGGTGCTGCCCTACATCCGGCCGGTATGGGCCGTGTTGCGTGACGCGCGCAGCCGGCGCGATCGCATCCTGTTCGAAGGCGCGCAGGGTGTGCTGCTCGATGTCGATCACGGCACTTATCCGTTCGTCACCTCGTCGAACGTCGTCGCCGGCCAGGCCGCCGCCGGTTCGGGCATGGGCCCGTCTGCGACCGGCTATGTGCTCGGCATCGTCAAGGCTTATACTACCCGTGTCGGTTCTGGCCCCTTCCCCACCGAACAGGACAATGACGTCGGCGAGCGGCTGGGGCAGCGCGGCCATGAATTCGGCACGGTAACCGGCCGCAAGCGCCGCTGCGGCTGGTTCGACGCCGTGCTGGTGCGCCAGGCAATCGCGGTTTCGGGCGTCGCCGGCATGGCGCTGACCAAGCTCGACGTTCTCGATGGCTTCGAAACGCTGCATATCTGCACCGGCTATCGCCTCGATGGTGCCGAAATCGATCACTTCCCGGCCCATGCCGCCGACCAGGCCCGGGTAGAGCCGGTTTACGAAGCCTTCGAAGGCTGGAGCGAATCGACCGCCGGTGCTCGCCGCTGGGCCGATCTGCCGGCGCAGGCGATCAAGTACATCCGCCGGATCGAGGAACTGACCGCCTGCCCGGTGGCGCTGGTCAGCACTTCGCCGCAGCGTGACGACACCATCCTCGTCCGCGATCCTTTCCTCGATTGATCGCAAAATCCAGCCGTTAACCCATTAGAAACGACGCGCGGAGCGCACGACGGCTTGACCGAAATCTGAAACCATTCTTTAACTTTTCGGGTTCCGCCCCCGCAACGCCGGGCCTGTTGCGGATCGAGCTGCCGGCGCCTCGTCGCACCGGTGTTTGCCAACGGGTTGCCGGTGTTCATCGTCCTGGTTGCTGCCGCCACTGCTGCGTTCGCCTGCCCGATGCCATTGCACCCCGATGGCGCGACCCTGCGCTGTGCGGGTTCGAAAACCACCCTGCGCCTCGAAGGTATCAAGGTGCTGCCGCCGATCGACAGCTGCAAGCCCTGGGAATTCTGCGAGGCCGATCCGGGTACCGCCGCGCGTGACGCCCTTGCCGAACTGACACGCGGCCAGAAGCCGCTATGCCGGCGGGTTGCCGGCGCCACCGTGCGCTGCAGCGTCGCCGGCCACGATCTTTCCTGTGCGGTGGTCGCCAGCGGCAAGGCGACCGCGGATGGCTTGACCGGCTGCCCGGCAACGGCCGACCGGCAGCGCTCGCGCATCGCCGATCTCAGCCTGTCGATCTGGTCGATCGCTGCGATTCTGGCTTCGTTCAATGCCCTCGCGCTGCTGGCCACCGCCTTCGACGGCTATCGCACACGGCGCGGTTTCGGCGGCATTCCGGAACGGCTGATGCTGCTGCTGGCGCTCGTCGGCGGCGCGCCGGGGGTTCTGGCCGGTCAGATGGCGTTCCGCAGTCGCGACGAGCGCGAGGTGGAATCCGCGCCGGTCTATATCGTACTCGGCCTGCAGATCGGCGCGATCGCGGGAATACTGCTGCTTTAGAGCCGGATCACAGGCCGCGGCGTCGGCCGGCCTGCCGCGGCAGCAGCGCAGCGATCGGTGCGCTGCAGATCACTGCCGGATCGGGCAGCAAGCCGACCGAACGGTAGAGCGCCAGAGCGGTTTCGTTGGCCGGTTCGACGCCCACCCACACCGACCCGGCGCCGCGTGCCCGGCCCCATTCGGCCAGCGCCGCGATCAGCCGCGTGGCGATGCCGCGTCGGCGCCAGGCGATCGCGATGCCGAGGTTTTCCAGAAACAGCTCCGATGGCCCGTCGGGATGGTGGATGATGCAACCGGCGATCTGGCCGACGACGAATTCGCCGTCGGTATCGGCAGCGAGCGCGATGATCAGCGCGACATCCGCGCCGGCCACCATCGCTGCGGCGCGCACCGGCATGATGTCGTCGTCGAAGACTTCATCGGCAACGCGGGTCAGCAGCGCGCCGTCGCCGGGACGCAGCCGGTGGATGCGGATCGCTTCAGCCCGCATTGTCGGCAATCCGCGCTCGCGCTGCCGCAACTGCTGCGGCGGCGTTGGCGCCATCCGGGCCGCCGGCCTGTGCCATGTCGGGCCGGCCGCCACCACCCTGCCCGCCGACCGCGGCGGCAGCAAGGCGCACCAGATCGACGGCACTGAACCGATCGACCAGATCGGCCGTCACGCCGACTGCAACGGTGGCGCGGCCATCGTTGACCGCGACGATCACCGCGATGCCGCTGCCGATCGTCTGCTTGGCAGCGTCGATCATGGTGCGCAGATCGCGCACATCGATGCCTTCCAGCACCTGGCCGAGAAAGGCGATTCCGTTGACCTGTTCGGGGCCGGCAGCAGCGGTGGCCGGGCCGGCGAGGGCCAGCGCGCGCTTGGTATCGGCCAGTTCGCGTTCAAGCCGGCGGCGTTCCTCGACCAGCGCCTCGACGCGCGCCGCAGCTTCATCGGGCCGCACTTTCAGCGCGGCGGCGACTGCCTTGAGGCGGCTTTCCTGGTCGGTCAGCCACTCGCGCGCTGCTTCGCCGGTCAGCGCCTCGATCCGGCGGACGCCGCTGGCAACGGCGCTTTCGCCGATGACCTTGAACAAGGCGATATCGCCGAGCGCGCCGACATGGGTACCGCCGCACAACTCGGTCGAATAGATCGCCTCGTCATCGCCGCCCATCGACAGCACGCGGACTTCCTCGCCGTATTTTTCGCCGAACAACGCGAGTGCGCCGGCCTCGATGGCGGCATCGGGGGTCATCAACCGGGTGACGACCGCACGATTGCCGCGAATCTGGGCGTTCACTTCCGCTTCGACAGCGGCAATGTCGTCGTTGCCAAGCGCCTTGTTGTGGCTGAAATCGAAGCGCAGCCGGTCGGCAGCGACCAGCGAGCCCTTCTGGGTGACGTGGCCGCCGAGCCGGTGGCGCAGCGCCGCGTGCAGCAGATGGGTGGCACTGTGGTTGGCACGCAGCCGGGCGCGACGGCCCTCGTCGACATCGAAACGCAGCGCATCGCCCACTGCGATGGCGCCGGCTTCGATGGTGCCCAAATGGACGATTAGCTTGCCGAGCGGCTTGGCGGTTTCGGCCACCGCGATGCGCAGGCCATTGTCACCGGAAATGACACCGGCGTCGCCCTGCTGGCCCCCCGATTCGCCGTAGAAAGGCGTCTGGTTCGCAACCAGCGCCACCTTGTCGCCGGCCACGGCCCGATCGACTTGCACCCCGTCGCGCACGATGGCCAGCAACTGGCCCTCGCCCCGGTGCCCGGAATAGCCGGTGAATTCGCTGGCGCCATGGCTTTCGGCGATATCGAACCACACCGTGTCCGACGCCTTGGCACCGCTGCCGGTCCAGGCGGCGCGCGCCGCGCGCTTCTGTTCGGCCATCGCGACATCGAAGCCGGCGCGATCGACAGCGCGGCCTTGTGCGCGCAACGCGTCCTCGGTCAGGTCATAGGGAAAGCCGAACGTATCATAGAGGCGGAATGCAATTTCGCCGGGCAGCGTTTCGCCCTGCCCGAGCTTTGCGGTGGCTTCGTCGAGCAGGCCGAGGCCGCGATCGAGCGTCTGGCGGAAGCGCGTTTCCTCCAGCTTCAGCGTTTCCTCGATCAGCGGCTGGGCGCGCAGCAATTCCGGGTAGGCGCCGCCCATCGTTGCGATCAGCGCCGGCACCAGGCGGTGCAGCAAAGGTTCGGCCGCGCCGAGCAGATGGGCATGGCGCATGGCCCGCCGCATGATCCGCCGCAGCACATAGCCGCGGCCGTCGTTTGCCGGCAGCACGCCATCGGCAACGAGGAAACCGGCAGACCGCAGATGATCGGCAATGACCCGGTGCGAGGCCCGGGTCGCATCGGTCGACGGCGCCGTACGGTCCTCGCTGGCAGCAATAAGCGCCCGGAAGGTATCGGTATCGTAGTTGTCGTGGACGCCCTGCAGCACGGCGGCGATGCGTTCGAGGCCCATGCCGGTGTCGATCGAAGGACGCGGCAGATCGAGCCGGGTTTCGGCATCGACCTGTTCATATTGCATGAACACCAGATTCCAGATTTCGACGAAGCGATCGCCGTCCTCATCGGGGCTGCCCGGCGGGCCACCGGGGATATGGTCGCCATGATCGTAGAAAATCTCGCTGCACGGCCCGCACGGGCCGGTATCGCCCATCGACCAGAAATTGTCCTTGGTCGGAATACGGATGATGCGCTGTTCCGGAATGCCGGCAATGCGGCGCCACAGGTCGAAGGCTTCGTCATCGGTGTGATAGACGGTGATCGTCAGGCGGTCGGCAGCGATGCCCCATTCGCGGGTCAGCAGGCCCCAGGCATGTTCGATGGCATCGGCCTTGAAATAATCGCCGAAACTGAAATTCCCGAGCATTTCGAAAAACGTATGATGCCGGGCGGTATAGCCGACATTGTCGAGATCATTGTGCTTGCCGCCGGCGCGAACGCATTTCTGCGACGACACCGCGGTCGAATAGGGCCGCGATTCGAGCCCGGTGAAGACGTTCTTGAACGGCACCATCCCGGCGTTGACGAACATCAGCGTCGGATCGTTCTGCGGCACCAGCGGCGCCGAAGGTACGATGCGATGCCCGGCATTGCCGAAGTGATCGAGGAAGCTGCGGCGGATATCGTTGCTTGAAGTCATGGACAGCGACTTAGGCGAGGCAGCGCCCGCACTCAAGCAAGGCACCGGAACGGGTGGCATTTCGGCAGGTAGGATCAGGCACACGCCGTCACCAGCCAGGCATTGGCCGGCAGGGCAACGCGGTTGTCGTGGTGGAACCCTGCGAAAGCGGCAGCCAGGCGGCGGCGAGCTTCGGCTTCGGCATCGGGACCGGCCTCGTGAATGGCGCGCGCCGCCGGACCGATGCGCAGCGAGAAATGCACGGCGCTGGCAACCGGATCGTCGCCGGTGCCGGTGATCATGCCGAACGGCAATGCGTGAAAGGCGATGTCGCTCCAGCCGGCCTCGGCAAGGATGGCACCGACGCGTTCGGGATCGGCAAAGGCGAACGGACCCGGCGCCAGCGGATCGGCGGCCGGCATTTCGGGCAGCAGGTCGGCGAGGGCCGTCAGCGGCAGGGTCGCCCAGAGGTTTTCTGCGGCCGGCTGCCAGCATGCAAAGACCAGGCGACCGCCGGCGGTGGCCCGCGCGCGGAGGTTGGCGAAGGCCGCCACCGGATCGGCAAAGAACATCACGCCGAAACGCGACACGATCAGGTCGAAATCATCCTCGTCGTCGAATGTCGCTGCGTCGGCGCTGCGGAATTCGGCCTCGCTCAGCAGTTCCTCGGCACGCTGGCGGGCGCGTGCCAGCATCGCTTCGGAGATATCGAGGCCGAGGACTCCGCCGTCGTCACCGACCGCGACGCTCGCCGCCAGGCTGATTTCGCCGGTGCCGCAGCCGATATCGAGCACTTGTTCACCCGGCCGCGGTGCCGCGATCGCCAGCAGCGCCTCCGTCAGCGGCGTGAAAGATGCATCGAGCCGATCCTGCATCCGCGCCCAGGTGTCGCCGACGCGCGAGTTCCAATATTCGACCTGATCGACGTTGCTCATTGCGATTTTCCCGCCATTTGCCGCGGTGATGCCGCTGCCGGAGTGGAAAGGCCAGTGGCGACCGCCAGCGATCGAACGCCATCGAAGCGGGTGGCGGAGGCCTCCCTCCGCTGCGCCTCACATTTCGTCGCCGTCGCCATCATCGTCGGCACCGGGGCCGGCCATCAGGCTGTCGGAGATGCCGGCAGCATTGTCGCGGATGATCTTTTCGATCTTTGCCGTCATGTCGGGGTGTTCGCGCAGGAACTTCTTGGCGTTTTCGCGGCCCTGGCCGATCCGCACCGAATCATGGCTGAACCAGGCGCCGGACTTTTCGACGACGCCGGCCTTGACCCCGAGATCGAGAATTTCGCCGATCTTGGAAATGCCCTCCCCGTACATGATGTCGAATTCGACCTGCTTGAACGGCGGCGCTACCTTGTTCTTGACGACCTTGACGCGCGTGGTGTTGCCGACGACTTCGTCACGATCCTTGATCTGGCCGGTACGACGGATGTCGAGACGCACCGAAGCGTAGAATTTTAGCGCATTGCCGCCGGTGGTGGTTTCCGGATTGCCGTACATCACGCCGATCTTCATGCGCAGCTGGTTGATGAAGATCACCATGCAGCGCGAGCGGCTGATCGATCCGGTCAGCTTGCGCAGCGACTGGCTCATCAATCGTGCCTGCAGGCCGACATGGCTGTCGCCCATTTCGCCTTCGATTTCGGCGCGCGGCACCAGTGCCGCCACCGAATCGACAACCAGCACGTCGACGGCGTTGGAACGCACCAGCGTGTCGACGATCTCGAGCGCTTGTTCGCCGGTATCGGGCTGCGATACGATCAGTTCGTCGATGTTGACGCCAAGCTTCTTGGCATAGGCCGGATCGAGCGCGTGTTCCGCGTCGACAAAGGCCGCGGTGCCGCCGCCGCGCTGCGCTTCGGCGATGGCGTGCAGTGCGAGGGTCGTCTTGCCCGAGCTTTCCGGGCCATAGATTTCGATGACGCGGCCGCGCGGCAGACCGCCGATGCCGAGCGCCAGGTCGAGGCCGAGCGAACCGCTGGAGATCGATTCGACCTCCATCGTCTCCTTGGCGCCGAGCCGCATTACCGAACCCTTGCCGAACGCCCGATCGATCTGCGCCAGCGCTGCATCGAGCGCCTTCTGCCTGTCGTTTCCCCCAGCCATCTTCGCGTCCACTGCCTTCAATGCTGCCGCCATGTCGGGTTCCTTCGTAGCTGCGTGGGGTGCAACGTCAATGTCGCATCTGTATCGGCTTTGTTCCAAAAGAACAAGAGGGGTACCAAAGGATCTTCAATCGGATCGCAGGCACGCAATTTCAATGCGTTGCGCCGAACGCCGCTGCAATCGCGCCGATCAGGTCGGACATCGCGAACGGTTTCGACAGGAACTCGACGCCCTGCGCGTCGGCGGCCCGGTGCAGCGGCGGTTCGGCAAAGCCCGACATCAGCACGATCGCCAGCCCCGGCCGCTGTTGCACCGCCCGCGCCGCAAGCTCGACTCCATCGATGCCCGGCATCATCACGTCCGATACCAGCACGTCGATCGCCAGCCCGGCATCGAGCAGGGCGAGCGCTTCCCTGCCGTCGGCGGCGGCCTCGACGGCCAGCCCCTGCCGAACAAGGCCGCGCGTCAGCACCTTGCGCACAGCCGGTTCGTCTTCGACAAGCAGGATACGCAAGCCGGCCGTTACCGGAAGTTCGTGTGCAACCTGGGCTGCCGACGCGGCTGTCGCTGCCGTCGCACGCTTGCCGGCCGTTGGCAGGAAGATGCTGAACACCGTGCCGCGCCCCTGCCCCGGCGCCACGAAGATATAGCCGCGCGATTGCTTGACGATTCCATATACGGTGGAGAGCCCCAGCCCCGTACCCTCGCCCAGCTTCTTGGTGGTGAAAAACGGTTCGAAGATCTTGCCGGCAATGGCTGGCGAAATCCCGGACCCGGTATCGGCGATTTCGATGACGATATGGTCCAGCCGCGGGACGATGCGGTGGCCGAGGCCGTCGATCGCCGCGGCCGGCACATCGCGCAACCGGATCGTCAGCGTGCCGGCGCCGGCCATGGCATCGCGGGCGTTGATCGCCAGATTGACGATGATCTGTTCGATCTGGCCCGGATCGGCACGGGCGGCGCCGACAAGCCCCGTGGCATCGAAGTCGAGCGCGACGTTCTGGCCGAGCAACTGCACCAGCAGCGGCCGCAGCCCGGCGATGACTTCGGCAAGATCGAGCAATTGCTGGCGCTGTGGCTGCTGGCGAGCGAATGCCAGCAATTGTTCGATCATCGCGGCAGCACGGCGACCGTTGCGGCGGATTTCGTCCAGCGCTTCGTGGTCGTCGTCGCCAGGCGGATGGCGATCGATCAGCTGATCGGTCAGCGCCAGCACCGCCGTCAGGATGTTGTTGAAATCATGCGCGATCCCGCCGGCAAGCTGGCCTACCGCCTGCATCCGCGTCGCCGCCGCCGCCTGCGCTTCCAGCCGCAATTGCTCGCGGATATCGCGCAGCGCCAGCAGCGCCACGAAGCCGAGCCCCGGCGGCACCGGCGTTACCGTCAGCATTTGGCGCTCGTCGGGGCGATTGGCGAGCGCTGCCTGCACCTCCACCGTTTCGGCGCCAGCCAGAGCGCGAGCGATCGCCGCCGCTACCGCCGCCTCGTCGGCGGCAATCGTCAGTGATTGCGGCCAGGTGCCGGGGGCACAGCGTTGCCCGACGGTGGCGTAGAATGCCTCGTTGCAGTCGACGATACGGCCCTGCGGCGACAGCAGCGCCATCGCCAGCGGCAGATGGGTCAGCAATTCGCCGATCCAGCTGTTCTGGATTCCTTCCGCATAGGGCGCCGGCCAGCCCTCGGCAGCGGGCATTTCCCCCGGCAGGATCACGGCGCCACCATCAGTCGTAGCGCTGTTCCAACCAGGGGTCGCCTTCGTTGTGATACCCGCGCGTTTCCCAGAACCCCGGCCGGTCACCGGCGACGACGTCGATGCGTTTCAGCCACTTGGCCGACTTCCACAAATACCAGCGCGGCAGGATGGCGCGTACCGGCCCGCCATGTTCGCGGCCGATCGGCGACCCGTCATGGCTGTGCGCCAGCAGGCAATCGTCATCGACGAAATGATCGAGCCGGACGTTGGTGGTATAGCCGTCATAGCCATGCAGCACGACGTGCGTGGCATGCGGATGCGGCTGTGCCACCGCCATCACCTGGCGCGTTGCCACGCCCTGCCAGCGATTGTCGTATCGCGACCATTGCGTAACGCAGTGGATATCCGACACATCCTCCACCTGCGGCTGCGCCATCATCGCCTGCCAATCCCAGTCGATCGGATTGACCACGGCACCGGTGACCGCCAGCCGCCATTCGGCACGCGACACATCGGGCTGGATGCCGAGATCCAGCACCGGCCAGTTGGTCACCAGCCGCTGCCCCGGCGGCAGGCGGGTCGCGTGATCGGGGTCGGCGGTGCCGGTCAGCAACCGCCCGGCGCGGGCCCAGGCCTGCTTCACCGCAACCAGCTTGTCCCGGATGCCGTCGTCGGCCATCGCCGTCAGCCGCGATCGCGCATGATGCGCGCGGCGTCGCGTTTCCAGTCCCGCGTCTTTTCGGTTTCGCGCTTGTCGTGCAATTGCTTGCCCTTGCCGAGCGCGAGTTCGACCTTGGCGCGGCCGCGGTCGTTGAAATAGATCGACAGCGGGATCAGCGTCATGCCCTGCCGTGCCACGGCCGACCCCATCTTGTCGATCTGGCGACCGTGCAGCAGCAGCTTGCGCGGCCGTTTCGGCTCGTGATTGAAGCGATTGCCGTGGCTGAATTCGGGAATGTTGGCGTTGACCAGCCAGAGCTGCCCGTCCTTCACCTCGGCAAAGCTTTCGGCGATCGATCCCTGGCCCTGGCGCAGCGCCTTGACCTCGGTTCCGGCCAGCGCGATCCCGGCTTCGACGACATCCTCGATGAAATATTCGAAGCGGGCGCGACGGTTTTCGGCGACGGTCTTCACCTTGACCTGAGGTGGTTTCGGGCGTGCCATCAGGCCGCCGATTCCAGGATACCGGCATGAATCATCGCCGCATCGACCGCGGCACAGGCGGTCGGCGATGGCGGCACGATCGGCAGGCGCACGTCCCCGGTCATCAGCCCGAGCCGCGACAATGCATATTTCACCGGCCCCGGGCTGGCGTCGCTGAACAGCGCGGCGTGCAGCGGCTGCAACCGGTCGTTGATCGCAAGCGCCGTGCGAAAATCCCCGGCCAGCATCGATGCCTGCATCTGTGCACAAAGCTGCGGGGCAACATTGGCGGTGACCGAAATCGCCCCCACGCCGCCATGGGCGTTGAAGCCCAGCGCCATGTCGTCATTGCCCGAAAGCTGGATGAAATCGTCGCCGCAGACGGCACGCTGCTGCGCCACCCTGGCGATGTTGCCGGTGGCGTCCTTCACCCCGACGATGGTCGGCAGCCCGGCCAGCGCCGCCATGGTTTCGACGGCGAGATCGGCAACCGAGCGGCCGGGGATGTTGTAGACGATGATCGGCAGCCGCGAGCTTTCCGCGAGCGCGGTGAAATGCGCCAGCAGGCCGGCCTGCGACGGCTTGTTGTAATAGGGCACGACGACCAGCGCCGCATCGGCGCCGACCTTTTCGGCGTGGCGCATATGGGCGATCGCGGTCGCGGTATCGTTCGATCCGCAGCCGGCGATCACCGGCACGCGGCGGCGCGCAACCTCCACGGTGCGCGTGATGACGGCATAATGTTCGTCATGGTTCAGCGTCGGCGATTCGCCGGTGGTGCCGACCGGAACCAGCCCGTGCGAGCCCTGCCCGATCTGCCATTCGACGAAACCGGCAAGCGCATCGAAATCGACCGCGCCGTCGCGAAACGGAGTCACCAGCGCCGGGATCGATCCTTGAAACATCCACTTCACCCGGTTCGGCCCTCCGTCTAAGCGAGGCACCAGTGTTACAGGATGAGTGATATGGAGCCCCGCGCCCGCTTGGCAAGCAATGTCTTCCGTGCCGCCGGCATCGCCGCGCTGCTCTGCGCCTCCGTTCCGGCCGCCGCCCAGCTGCCGGAAGCGACGCGCAGCCTTTATGCGCAGCGCCTCGCCGCCAATGCCGCCGGGCGGTTCGGCGATTTCGCCGGCTCGCCGCTGGTCGGCGTCGCCGCGGTGCCGCTGCTCGACGATATCGTCACCTGGGACCGGTTGCGCCGCGATGCCTATCGCGCGCCGTTTGCTGCCTATGCGCGCTTTCTGGGTGACCATCCCGGCTGGCCGCAGGAGATGGTGCTGCGTCGCCTCGCCGAACGCGCCATCGACGAAAGCATCGCACCCGATCAGCGGATCGCGCATTTCCAGCGCTTTGCGCCGTTGTCGGCACTGGCGCGGCTGCGCTACGCCGAAGCGCTGAAGGCAGTCGGCCGCGGCGCCGAGGCAACCGCGATGGCGCGCCAGGCCTGGGTGTCTGCCGGCCTCGATGCCATTCAGGAAGCGCAATTCCTCGCGGTTTTTGGTGCCGATCTGACGCCTGCCGACCATCTGGCGCGTGCCGACCGGCTGGTGTGGAGCGGCCAGGCGACGGCAGCGTCGCGGCGGCTGGGGCAGATCGACATGGATCATCGGCTGTGGCTGCTGGCGCGGCTGGCGCTGCGCGCCAATTCGGCCGATGCGCCCAACCGCCTTGCCGCAGTGCCCGTATCGCTGCGCGGCGATGCCGGACTGATTCTCGATTCCGCCCAATGGCTTCGCCGCAATGGTGACGACGCCGGCGCGCGCGCGCTGCTCGCCGGGGCTCGGGTGGCGCCGGGGCTGGTGCTCGATCCCGAAGCCTGGCTGCGCGCGCGGCTGGAGGTGGCGCGCGCGGCGTGGCGCGCCGGCAAATTCGAAACGGCACGCGCCATCGCCGCTGCCCCGGGGGTGTTCGCACCCGGCCGGCCGCTTTCCGAACAACCACTCGGCGCGCGCCAGCAATTCGTCGAAAGCGAATTCCTTGCCGGCTGGCTGGCACTGCGCAAGCTCGGCAAGCCGCTGGAAGCGCTGGCGCATTTCCAGAATGTGCGGTCCGCATCGCTCACCCCGCTCAGCCAGAGCCGCGGCGATTACTGGATCGGCCGCGCCGCCGATGCCGCCGGCCGCAGCGCCGAAGCGCGCGGGGCGTGGGAGGCGGCGGCGGTGCATTTCGACAGCTTCTACGGCCAGCTCGCCACCGAAAAACTCGGCCGCGCGGTAACGCTGCGGCGGCTGCCGGCGCCGCCGATCGCAGCGACGGTCAGCGACAATTTCCGCGCCGACAGCCTCGTGCGCGCTGCCTTCGCGCTCGGCGATCTCGGCGATCGCAGCCGCCAGACGCTTTTCCTGCGCACGCTGTCGGAACGCGCCGCCAGCCCGCAGGACACGGCGCTGGTCGCGGCACTGGCGGCGCCGCTCGGCCGGCCCGATCTCGGCGTGCTCGCTGCCAAGGGGGCGCGGGCCGAAGGCGGCCCGGCGGCGGTCGATATCGCCTTTCCGATGCTGACGCTGCCCGAAGATATCGTGCCCAGCTTCACCTTCATCCACGCCATCGCCCGCCAGGAAAGCCAGTTCGATCGCGCTGCGGTATCGTCGGCCGATGCCCGCGGGCTGATGCAGTTGCTGCCCGGCACGGCGGCGGAACAGGCGCGATTGCTCGGCCTTGCAGCGCAGACCGAGCGGCTGACCAGCGATGCCGTCTACAATGCGACGCTCGGCGCCGGCTATTTCAACCGCTTGCTGAACGCCTATGGCGGGCGCCACGTGCTCGCGGTGGCGGCCTATAACGCCGGGCCGGGCAATGTCCGCAAGATGATCGCCAGCGTCGGGCCGCTGGCGGGCAGCGATCCGGTCGACTGGATCGAATCGATCCCCATCGCCGAAACCCGCAACTATGTGCAGCGCGTCCTCGAAAATGCCGTGGTCTACGATCTGCTGCGACCGGGATCGACGCCGGTGGAGGGCCGTTTGGGGCGCTATCTGGGCGGGTAGACCCTTCCCGGTCAGGCCACCCCGGCCGCCTTCGCCGCCGCCAGCACCGCGGGATCGATGTCCGGAAAATGCAGCTCGATTCCGGCCTCCAGCCCGTCCGCCACCGCCGCCAGCCCGGCAAGGCGGGCGGCCTTCTTGTCGTCGGCGGCGATCACCGTCCAGGGCGCGATATCGGTCGAGGTCCGGTCGAACATGTCGTGATAGGCATCGACATATTCGGCGCGGCGCGAGCGGTTGCGATAGTCGTCGAGCCCGGTTTTCCAGCGTTTCCACGGCGTTTCGAGGCGCTCGCGCAGGCGCTGGTCCTGCTCTTCCTGCGAAACATGCAGGAAAATCTTGACGATCCGGGTGCCGTCGGCGGCCTGCATCGCTTCGAACTGATTGATTTCGTCGTAGCCGCGCTGCCATTGCGACGGCGTCGCAAAGCCTTCGATGCGTTCGACGAGCACGCGGCCGTACCAGCTGCGATCGAAAACCGCGATTTCTCGCGCATCGGGAAGCCGCCGCCAGAAGCGTTCGAGATAATGCTGACGGCGCTCGACATCGTTCGGCGCGCCGATCGGCCAGACATGGGCGTAGCGCGGGTCGAGCGTTGCCACCATCCGGCGGATCAACCCGCCCTTGCCGGCGGCATCCCAGCCCTCCAGCGCCACCAGGCCGCGGCGGCCCTGCACGATATAGGCGGCCTGGATGCGCTCCAGACGCTCCTGAAGTGTCTTCAGCGTGTCGCCATAATCCTGTTTTTCGCTGGCGTCGGTCTCGAAATCGGCAAGGCGAAGTCTGGTCATCGGCGGCTTTTCGGCAGCAGGGCATCGAAAACTGCCGCGTGGCGAGGCATTCCGGCGAGCACATCGACATACCAGATGGTGCGGCTGGCGCGGCCACGATTCTGTTCCCAGACATAATCGAGCAGCCCGAACAGCGCTTGCGGCGACGAAACGCGCAGCATAAGCGCTCCGAAATTGTCGAAAACTGCCCAATCGCTGTAGCCGGCGGCCGCCAGCCGCGCGATCGTCGCCTCGAAACCGGCCTTTTGCGGCGCGGTATCGAGCAGGCATTCGAAGAAAAGCAGCGGCGTTTGCGCCGCAATCAACTGCTCGGCGCTGTCGAGAACGTCCCAATCATAGCCGTCGACATCGGATTTCAGCAGCGCGACCGGCCCCGACACCAACGCATCGAGGGTCGTCGTTGCCATCGCATCGGCCCGGTCCGCACCGGTTTCGGCGCGCGCCGTGCCGCCGGAACTGGCCAGCGCCGCACTGGCGACGGCCCGGCCGACCATGGCGCGAGCGACCTTCACCTGCAGATCGGGAGCCCGCTGCCGCAACCGCGCGATGTTCGCATCGAGATAGCGGCCGAAAGCTGCGTCCGGCTCGATGCAGGTGAAGGCCAGGCCCGGGTTGGCGGCGTGCATCGCCGCCAGCGTATCGCCGACATTGGCGCCGACATCGACGACATGCGACCCCGCCGGCAGCAGCATCGCCAGCCGTGGCAGCAGCCGATCGTACAGCGGATGGTCACGCTGATATTCCGGCAGCCGGTGCCCGGGCGGCAGCAGGATGGTGACGCCGGGAGCGATTTCATGGCCGATATCGCCGCGCGCCTGCCCGACAAGGCGACGCACAGCAAGGACCAGCCGGCGGATCACGACTTTTGCGGGGGCGCGCCGTCGTTGATGCGGATGTGCAATTCGCGCAGCTGTTTCGCCGTCGCCGGGCCGGGGGCGTTCATCATCAGATCCTCGGCGCGCTGGTTCATCGGGAACACAACGACTTCGCGGATATTGGGTTCATCGGCGATCAGCATGACGATCCGATCGACCCCCGGTGCCGACCCGCCGTGCGGCGGCGCGCCGAACTTGAAGGCGTTGATCATGCCGGAAAAATTCTCGTCGACCTGCGCCGCGCTGTAGCCGGCGATCTCGAACGCCTTGTACATGATTTCCGGACGATGGTTGCGGATGGCGCCCGACGACAGTTCGACGCCGTTGCAGACGATATCGTACTGATACGCCTTGATGGTCAGCGGGTCCTGCGTCTCCAACGCCTCCAGCTCGCCCTGCGGCATCGAGAAGGGGTTGTGGCTGAAATCTATCTTCTTCGCGTCCTCGTCATATTCGAACATCGGAAAATCGACGATCCAGCAGAATTTGAAGACATTCTGCTCGATCAGCCCGAGTTCCTCGCCGATGCGCGTTCGCGCCAGCCCGGCGAGCCTGGTGGCCTGCGCCAATTTGCCCGCAGCGAAGAAACAGCCATCGTCAGGCCCCAGGCCGAGCTGTTCGTAGATCGCCACCATGCCGGCTTCGCCATGGTTCTTGGCGATCGGGCCGCCGAAATCACCGCCCTTGCGGGTGACATAGCCCAGCCCGGCAAAACCCTCGCTGCGCGCCCAGTCGTTCATGTCATCGAAGAACTTGCGGCTTTTTTCGGCGGTTTTCGGTGCCGGAATGGCGCGGACGACATTGCCGGCCTCGACCATCTTCGCAAATATGCCGAAGCCCGAACCGCGGAACGCCTCGCCGATGTCGGTGATGACCAGCGGATTGCGCAGATCGGGCTTGTCGTTGCCATATTTCAGCATCGATTCCGCATAGGGAATGCGCGGGAAAGCCCCCTGTGTCACTGCCCAGGGGCTGCGCCCGCGAAAGCCGGCGAATTCCTCGAAAACCCCGGCCAGCACCGGCTCGATCGCAGCAAAGACATCGTCTTGCGTGACGAAGCTCATTTCGAAATCGAGCTGGTAGAATTCGCCGGGCGAGCGATCGGCGCGGGCGTCTTCATCGCGGAAGCACGGCGCGATCTGGAAATAGCGATCGAAGCCGGCGACCATCAGCAGCTGCTTGAACATCTGCGGCGCCTGCGGCAGCGCGTAGAACTTTCCGGGGTGAACCCGGCTCGGCACAAGATAGTCGCGCGCGCCTTCCGGGCTGCTGGCAGTCAGGATCGGTGTCTGGAATTCGGTAAAGCCCTGGTCGATCATCCGCCGGCGCAGTGAAGCGATCACTCCCGACCGCAGCATCATGTTGGCGTGGACATGCTCGCGGCGCAGATCGAGGAAGCGGTAGCGCAGGCGGATATCCTCGGGATATTCGGCGTCGCCGGCAACCGGCAGCGGCAGTTCGGCAGCGGCCGATTGCACCGTCACGGCTTGCGCGCGCACTTCGATATCGCCGGTGGCGAGATTGGGGTTCACCGCCCCGCCTTCGCGCGCCACGACATCGCCGGTGATGGTGACAACCGATTCCGCCCGGACGCGATCCAGCGTTTCGAACGCCGGCGACCCCGGCCCGCAGACGATCTGGACCAGCCCGTGATGGTCGCGAAGATCGATGAACAGCACGCCGCCATGGTCGCGCTTGCGGTGCACCCAGCCCGACAGGCGGACGGCATGGCCGGCGTCGGCGGCGCGAAGCTGGCCGCAGTGATGGGTGCGATAGGCGTGCATGGGGCGGCGGGCCTTTTGTCCGGAACGATGAGGTACGGGCCGCGGGTGACACCGCGCACGGGCCGCTTTGTCAAGGCCGACGTATCCTGCAGCGGCGGCGGCGCCCGGCATTCGCGCATTGCGCCCACCGAAGTGTAAGGAAATCCGACAGTTTTTACGGCTTGTCAGCGTTGGCGATATTGGCGCCGGCCGGGATTTCTTGCGCGCTGCGTTGATAATAGGTGCATATTTCGGCCAGAGTTCGCCTTCGTCGTGGCAAGGATCTTGGCACTTAATTTGCGCGGTTGATACGAGAGCACCGATGCGCGTCAGGCGCATTCGAGCTTGAAGGGGACCGATCCATGTCACTGAAAACCATCCTGTTGGGCATTGCCCTCGCGGCGAACGCCGGCGCTGCCGGTGCCGTCAATCTCGTGCAGAACGGCAGTTTCGAACAATCCGCCTATACGCCGACCCCCGGCCTGGCCGGCATCGAGATCGGCGTCGATGTCGCCAACGCCGGCTATGTCACCCAGGGCGTCACCAACTGGCAGGCCACCCTCAGCGGCGGCATCACCTATTATTATTAAGCACCGGCGCTGGCCGCGACCAACAACGTCCAGGAACGCTTCAACGATCCGCTCGGCAAGCTGTCGCTGGCCTATACCGGCCCCAGCCCCGATGGCGGTGCCTTTGTAGGCTTCGACGCCGATTTCGTCGGCGATGCGCCACCGACATTCGGTCCCTACAACTCGCCGTTCATCCAGACCATCAACGGCCTCGACGTCGGCAAACAGTATCGCCTGACTTATTATTGGGCCGCCACGCAGTTGCAGAACCGCACCGGCGCCACGACCAATCGCCTGACCGCCAGCCTTGGCAACGAAACCTACACCACCGCAACGCTCAACCTGCCGACCCAGGGCTTTTCCGGCTGGATGCAGGAAACGATGACGTTCACGGCGCAGAACAGCAGCGACACGCTGACGTTCCTCGCCTTCGGCACCCCCAACGGTGGCCCGCCCTTCACGCTGCTCGACGGGGTCTCGCTCGCCGAAGTTCCGGAACCATCGTCTTGGGCGATGCTGATCGCCGGTTTCGGCATGATCGGTGCCGCCGCGCGCCGTCGTCGCGCGGCAACAGTTGCCGCTTGAAGATAAGCCTTCGGCGCTGCTGCACGCCGATGGCCACTGGAAGCGATGCCGTGCATGCGGCATCCCTTCGTTGTTTGGAAAGGCGGGGGACGGCCGGCGATGATCGCGCATTATGTCAACCAGGCGTGCACCTTGCCGCCTGGCTGGTGCTGCTGATGGTGATCTTCGTTCCGCTGGAACGGCTGTTCACGCTGCACCCGGCAAAGCTCTGGCGAGCGCAGACCGGCGTCGACCTCGCCTGGTATTTCATCAACAGCATCGTTCCCGCCGCGATCGTCGCCCTTCCGCTGGCAATGCTGGCGCGCGCGCCCGCCGGCTTCGATCCGTTCGGGCTGTATTCCGCGATCCTGATCTGGCCGATCGGCCTGAAGCTGCTGGCAGCGTTTTTCGTCAACGACATCGGTGTCTACTGGTACCACCGCTGGAGCCATGTGAACCCGTGGCTGTGGCGCTTTCACGCCGTCCACCACAGCGCCGAACATGTCGATTGGCTGACCAACACGCGTGATCATCCGGCCGATATGGTGTTTACCCGCATGGCCGGGCTGGTACCCGTCACGCTGCTCGGTCTTGGCCAGGCGACCCCCGGCGGCACCACCGACACCGCGGCGATCATCACTATTTTCGGGGTGATCTGGAGCTTCATGATCCACGCCAACGTCTGGTTCCGCTTCGGGCCGCTGGAATGGCTGATCTCCACACCGGCGTTCCACCACTGGCACCACAGCAACGACGAACATCGCGATCATAATTTTGCAGCGATCTTTCCGGTGATCGACCGGGTGTTCGGAACGCTGCACCTGCCGACCGCCTATCCGACCGTCTATGGCGTCGATGCCCCCGTCAGCCCGACGCTCGCCGGCCAGCTGCTCGATCCGCTGATCGGGTCGCAGCTTGTGGCCGATCCCCGTCGCCGCGATTGACCCTGACCGGTTGCAGCGGCTGGCAAAATATGGGGGCCGCAGGCGCGCGACCGGGCGGCAGATGGCCACTTTGTGATCGCCGTGTCCCCGCGCTATGAACGGTCATGCACATCCATCCCCTGGTGACCGACACCGCGACCCTCGCCGCGCTTTGCGACCGCCTCGCCCGGGCCGATTTCGTCTGTATCGACACCGAATTCATGCGCGAAAGCACCTATTACCCCGATCTCTGCCTGGTGCAGGTGGCGAGTTCCGGCGAGGCCGCGGCGATCGATCCCAAGGCGGCAGGGCTCGATCTGGCGCCACTGCTCAAACTGCTGGTCGAGGACGAGGTGCTGAAGGTCTTCCACGCCGGAGGCCAGGATCTTGAAATCATCTACAATCTGACGCGCAAGACACCCAGCCCGCTGTTCGATACGCAGATCGCCGCGATGGCATTGGGGCTTGGCGAACAGATCGGCTACACCAACCTCGTCGCCGCCTATTCGGAGGTGCAGGTCGACAAGGGCGCCCGCTTCACCGATTGGGGGCGCCGGCCGCTGAACGATCGCCAGCTCGATTATGCCATCGGCGATGTCACCCATCTGGCGCGACTTTTTCCCAAAATGCTCGAAAAGTTGCGTCGCACCGGCCGCGGCGAGTGGCTGGACGAGGAAATGTCGCGCGCCGCCGACCCGGCGACCTATGCCAACGATCCCGAAAAGGCCTGGACCCGGCTGCGTCTGCCAAGCCGCAAGGCCGAAGTGCTCGGCCGGCTGAAGGCGCTGGCACGCTGGCGCGAACTGGAAGCGCAGGACAAGGACGTGCCGCGCGGCCGCATCATCAAGGACGAAACGCTGGGCGACCTTGCCAGCACGCCGCCGCGAACGCAGGCCGATCTTGCCAAGGTGCGCGGCCTGTCGGCAGCCTGGGCGGCCAATGGCATCGGCGATCGCCTGATGCGCGCGCTCGAAGCTGCGGAGCCGTTGCCTGCGGAGGAAATGCCGGCACGCGAGGCGCAGCGCCCTGGCCTGTCGAGCGAAGGCGCGCTGATCGCCGATCTGCTCAAGCTGCTGCTGAAGGTTCGTGCCAAGGAGAGCGGCGTGGCGCCGCGGCTGATCGTGCGCGGCGACGATCTCGATGCGCTGGCCGCCGGGGTTCGCGATGGCCTGCCGGTGCTGCACGGCTGGCGGCGGACGCTGTTCGGCGACGACGCGCTGGCGCTGGTCGAAGGCCGGCTCGCCTTTTCGGTCCACGACGGCAAGATGGTGATGACCCGGCCGGCCCCCGCCGACGAAATGGCTGCCGAGCCGGATTGAAAGAGCGCGCCCGGCGAATCAGGGGGTCGCCGAGCGCGCTCGATACGGCAGCGGGCAGCTTGCGCTGCGAGAGGGACGCCGCCGCTATCGTTGAATTAATAAACTGCTCGTAACGTTCAAGACTCGTACCGTTGAAACTGCCTCCGCTTCGGTCACGATTGTTTCACGTGCGACGTTATCGCGGTGCCGGTCGGCGTTCGGCCCTGGCGGACATCCGGCTGCGCGCCTCGCGCAGCCCGGCGGCCTCGCCGATATTGGCCTTGTGCGCGCGGTAGCGGCAGCCGGCCCAGCCCCCCAGGGCCAACGGCCGAACAGCCGCCGATGCTGGCATTGTCGTTCGCGAACAAGGCATTACGCTCGCTGGAGACGCGTCCGGTGCCGCGGCCGCCGGCAACGGGCAGGGTCGGCAACGGCGCCCGGAACGGGGATCGCTGCGTTTCGCCAGCGGCGCAGACGGCGATCCCGCCGGGCGCGGCGCGCGGGCACAGCGCCGATAGCTGTGGCAGGATCGCCCCGGCTGCGATCAGCGCGACGACGCCCGTCCCGCCGCCTCAGATATGCAGCGCCCGGCCATAGGCGCCGAGCACCGATTCGTGCATCATCTCGCTCAGCGTCGGGTGGGCAAATACCGTCTCCACCAGTTCGGCTTCGGTGGTCTCCAGCTGGCGCGCGATGACATAGCCCTGGATCAGTTCGGTGACTTCGGCACCGATCATATGGGCGCCGAGCAGTTCGCCGGTGGCAGCATCGAACACCGTCTTCACGAAACCTTCCGCCTCGCCCAGCGCGATCGCCTTGCCATTGCCGATGAACGGAAATTTGCCGACCTTGACGGCATGGCCGGCAGCGATGGCGGCCGCCTCGGTCAGCCCGACGCTGGCGACCTGCGGCCGGCTGTAGGTGCAGCCGGGGATGTTGCCGGTGGTGAACGGGTGCGGGCTGCCGCCGGCAAGTTTCTCGACGCAGACGATGCCTTCGTGGCTGGCCTTGTGCGCCAGCCACGGCGGCCCGGTGATGTCGCCGATGGCGTGGAGGCCGGGGATTTGGGTAGCGCCGAAGCCGTCGACGCTGACATGGCCGCGCACCATGGCAACTCCCAGCGCTTCCAGCCCGATGTCTTCCGTGTTGGGAACGATGCCGATGGCGACGATGACGTGGCTATAGGTGTCGGTCGCGGCCTTGCCGTCG
>JBBQWE010000035.1:0-24142 GCA_038210855.1 Sphingomonadales bacterium
GCGCGATCGTCGACATAGCCGAGGCCGGCCAGCCGCGTGACCAGCCCGGCAATGTCGGGTTCGGTGTCGCCGGCCCAGCCGCGCTCGCGCAGCTTGCGCTCCAGATAGTGACCGAGCCGCAGCTGCGTCGTGGCAAAGCGAGCGGCATAGCCGAGCGCCAGTTCGGAAAGGCCGGCCGGATCGAGCGGCCGGGGTTGTCGCGGCTCGCGCCGCCGCTGCGGGCGTCCACCCTGTTCATTCCGTGAGTCTTTGTCGGCCATGCCATGTTCTTGCCATGTTCAAGCCGGATTTTGAACGCCGCGGACGATTAATGATCAAAGCTGGAGTGGAAAACTCGCGGTTGATCCGGCGCTCACGCCGCCGCCAGCGTGTCGAGGCCACCGCTGGCAGGGCATCGCTTCGGCGGCGCCGCTGCAGGGCAAGGGAGACCGGGATTGCACAGTGCCGAAGCTGAAATCGCCACCCGGGGCAACGCCGCGTCGTTGCCGGTGCCGACGCCGACGGACTGTGCCCTGCCGCGGCGGATTGCCGATTTCGCAACACTGGGTGATGCGCTCGATTATGCAGCGCTCGGGCGGCGCGGGCTGAATTTCCACGATGCCCGCGGGGATCTGGCGCGCCCCTATCGCTTTGCCGATCTGGCTGCCGATGCCCGTGCCGGCGCCATGGTCCTGATCGCTGCCGGCATCAGGCCCGGCGACCGTGTCGCATTGATCGCCGAAACCGGCGCCGGTTTTGCCGCTGCGTTCTTTGCCGCCGTCTATGCCGGCGCGCTGCCGACGCCGCTGCCGCTGCCGACCAGCTTCGGCGGCCGCGAAGCCTATGTCGGGCAGCTTGCGGTGCAGCTGAAAAGCTGTGACCCCAGCCTTGTGCTCGGGCCCGCCGGCCTTGCCGAAATGGTCGCCGAAGCCGCCGCCGGCATCTGCCCGGCGCAGGATTGGGACAGCTATTTCGCAGCTCCGGCGCCGGTTGCCGAACTGCCCGTCGCGCAGCCCGGCGACATCGCCTATCTGCAATACAGCAGCGGTTCGACGCGTTTTCCGCATGGCGTCGCCGTCAGCCACGAAGCACTGCTCGCCAATCTTGCCGGCCATGCCACGGCAACGCTGCTGCGCGATGGTGACCGCGTCGTGTCGTGGCTGCCCTGGTACCACGACATGGGGCTGGTCGGCTGTTTCCTGTGCCCGGTCGCCAACCAGATCAGCACCGATTATATCGCTACCGACGATTTCGCTCGCCGGCCGCTTTCGTGGCTGAAGCTGATCAGCAACAACCCCGACCAGAGCCTGTCCTATTCGCCGACCTTCGGTTACGACATCTGTGCCCGCCGGATTTCATCGGCGATCGATGTCGCCGAACGTTTCGACCTGCGGCGCTGGCGCATCGCCGGCAATGGCGCCGACATGATCCGCCCCGAAGTCATGCAGGCCTTTGTCGATGCCTTCGCGCCGGCCGGTTTCGACGCCGCTGCCTTCACGCCGAGCTATGGCCTTGCCGAAGCGACGCTCGCCGTATCGATCATGCCGCCGGGCGAAGGCATCGTCTGCGACCTGATCGACGAGCGCACCCTGTCGGGCGGCACCCGCGAAAGCGACGGTCGCCGGCCGACGCGCTACCGCGCCATCGTCAATTGCGGCAAGGCCCTGCCCGGGTTGGTGATGGAAGTCCGCGACGATCGCGGCACGGCGCTGCCCGATCGCGCCATCGGCCGGGTGCATGTGCGCGGTCTCGGCATCATGAGCGGCTATTTCCGCGATCCGGAAGCGACGGCAGCGGCGCTCGACGCCGACGGCTGGCTCGATACCGGTGACATGGGCTATCTCGTCAAGGGATCGATCTACATCGTCGGCCGCGTCAAGGACATGATCATCATCAACGGCAAGAACCACTGGCCGCAGGATATCGAATGGGCGATCGAGCAGCTGCCCGGGTTCAAGGCCGGTGACATCGCTGCCTTCGCCATCACCACGCCGTCGGGCGAAGAAGCCCCGGCCGTGCTGGTGCAGTGCCGCACCACCGACAACGCCGAACGCACGCGGCTTCGCGACGCGATCCGCACCCAGGTGAAGGCGATCACCGGCATGAGCTGCGTCTTCGAACTGGTGCCGCCGCGTACCCTGCCGCGCACGTCGTCGGGCAAGCTCAGCCGCTCCAAGGCGCGGCTGCAATATCTGTCGGGCGAAATCCAGCCGTTCGACATCGCGGCCTGACTTTCTTCTCCCCGCCCGCTTGCGGGTGGGGTCGGGGGTGGGCATGACCTTGCGGGCAGTCGTGATGTGATCCCTACTCCTCCCGATCCGATTCCCGCCCCCGACCCCTCCCGCAAGCGGAAGGGGAGCTTGGCCGTCACCGGCGCTACCGGTTTTGTCGGTGGCCGCGTCCTCGATCTTGCGAGCGGCCCGATCCGCGCGCTGGCGCGCCGGCCGCAGCCGCCGCGTGACGGTGTCGAATGGGTGATGGGCGATCTGGCCGACCGCGGTGCGCTGGCGCGGCTTTGCGACGGCGCCGATGCCGTCATCCACATCGCCGGCGTCGTCAATGCGGCCGACAAGTCCGGGTTCGATTTCGGCAATGTCGCTGGCACGGCCAACATGCTCGGCGCCGCCGGAGTGCGGCGTTTCGTCCAGGTATCGAGCCTGGCGGCGCGGATGCCGCAGCTCAGCATGTATGGCGGTTCCAAGGCGGCTGCCGACAAGCTGGTAGAGGCATCCGAGACCGATTGGGTGATCGTCCGGCCGCCGGCGGTCTATGGCCCGGGCGATCGCGAGATGCTGGCGCTGTTCCGGCTGGCGCGCTGGCGTCTGGCGCTGGCGCCGCGCGGGCGGCTGTCGCTGATCCATGTCGACGATCTGGCGCGATCCCTGCTGGCGCTGGCGCGCAGCGGCCCCAGCGGCGTCGTTCTCGAAATCGACGATGGCCGCATCGGCGGCTATGGCCATGACGAGTTCGGCCGGCTGGTCGGTGCGGGGCTCGGCCGCGGCGTCCTTGCGATCCCGGCGCCGCCGCCGCTGCTGCGTGCCGCGGCCGGCGTCGGCACGCTGGCGGCGCGGTTCACCGGCCGCTTGCCCAAGCTGAGCCGCGATCGCGCCGCCTATATCTCGCATCCCGATTGGGTAGCGGCGGGCGGCAACGCCGGCCTCGCCGGAATATGGGCGCCGCGCTTCGACGCTGCAGCGGGTATCGCCGACACCATTGCCGGCTATCGCTCGCGCGGCTGGCTGTAGCATCGGTCGCTGCGCCCGGCTTGCGCGGTCGCCCCGCTTTGGCCATCTTGTTCTGCAACAGGAGCCCCATGAGCATGGACCGGAGCGCGATCTACGCGCGCATCATCGAAATGATCGAACCGATCAACGCCAAGGGCGTGCCGCTGGCCGAAGCGACGACCTTTGCCGGCGACATGGAGCTCGACAGCCTGACGGTGATGGATCTTGTCGCCAATATCGAGGACGAGTGGGACATCGTGATGCCGCTCAACATGCTTCCCGATCTGGAAACCATCGGGCAGGTCGCCGATGCTGTCGCAAAGCTGGTGAAATGAGTGACCTTCTTGCCAAATACGACGCGCTGATTGCCGAACACGCCGGGTTGCTCACCGCCGGCGTCCGCGATCCGTTCGGCATCGTGATGGAAAAGGTGCTCGGGCCGACCGAAGCGATCATCAAGGGCCAGCACACCATCCTGCTCGGCACCTACAATTACATGGGGATGACCTTCGATCCCGATGTCATCGCCGCCGGTGAAAAGGCGCTGCACGAATTCGGCGCCGGCACCACCGGCAGCCGCGTGCTCAATGGCACCTATCAGACGCACCGCGAATGCGAGGATGCGCTGATGGAATTCTATGGCACCGCCCACGCCATGGTATTCTCGACCGGCTACCAGGCCAATCTCGGCATGGTCTCGACGCTGGCCGGCAAGGGCGATTTCATCATCCTCGATGCCGACAGCCATGCCTCGATCTACGATGGCTGCTACCTCGGCAATGCCGATATCGTGCGCTTCCGCCACAACAGCGCCGAAGACCTTGAAAAGCGGCTGCGCCGGTTGCCGCCCGAAGCCGGCAAGCTGGTAGTGCTCGAAGGCGTCTATTCGATGCTGGGCGATATCGCGCCGCTGCAGGAACTCGTTGCCATCGCCAAGGCGCATGACGCCACCGTGCTGGTCGACGAAGCGCATGGCATGGGCTTTTTCGGCGAACATGGCCGCGGCGTCTATGAAGCCGCCGGCGTTGCCGATGATGTCGATTTCGTTGTGGGTACCTTTTCCAAATCGGTCGGCACCGTTGGCGGTTTCTGCGTTTCGAACCACCCGAAGTTCGAGATTCTGCGGCTTGTCTGCCGGCCCTACACCTTCACGGCGTCGCTGCCGCCGGCGGTCGTCGCCTGTTCGGCGGCGAGCATCCGCAAGCTGATGCACGCGCATGACAAGCGCGCGCGGTTGTGGGCATCGACACGGCAGCTGCACGGCGGGCTGAAGGCGCGCGGCTTCCGGCTTGCTACCGAAACGCCGGAAAGCGCCATTGTTTCGGTGCTGATGCCCGACCAGGAAACCACGGTGCGGATGTGGTCGGCGCTCATCGGCCTTGGCGTTTACGTCAACATGAGCCGGCCGCCGGCGACCCCGGCCGGCGTGTTCCTGCTGCGCTGCTCGATCTGCGCCGAACATCGTTCCGAACAGATCGAAACGGTGCTCGGGCGCTTCTCGCAGGCGGCATCGATGACGGGGCTCTTCCGCGAAGCGGCGGAATAAACGCATCGGGCACAGACCGTCGAAGTCTGGAACCCGGCCAAACGAAATGGGGTTGGGGTCTGGGGCTGGGGTCTGGGGTTGGGGTCTGGGGTTGGGGTCTGGGGCCCCAGCCGCCGGAGGCCCCCTTTTTAATCTGCCCCGCCAAGGCTATATCGGCGTCTTCCGGGCCGAACGCGGCGCCTTGCGGGAATTCGGCCAAGTGGCGCTTACCGGTTTCGATCGTTATCAGGCCCGGCTGATCGTTGTGCCGCTGGTGGCAAGCCTGGTCATCGCTGCCATGCTGCTGCTGCTCGATCGCATGTTGCGGCTGTTCGATTTCGTCATGAACGAAGGCGGGCCCGTCAACATCGTCTGGCGGATGCTCGGCAACCTGCTTCCCGAATATCTGTCGCTCGGCATCCCGATCGGCGTGATGATGGGGGTGCTGCTGGCCTTCCGCCGGCTGGCGTTGTCGTCGGAACTCGATGCGTTGCGCGCGGTCGGGGTCAGCTATTGGCGGTTGCTGCGGGTGCCGTTCCTGTTTTCGCTGGTGTTCGCCGCGGTCAACCTCGGCATCGTCGGCTGGCTGCAGCCGGTGTCGCGCTATGCCTATGAAAACCTGCGGTTCGAGCTGCGGTCAGGCGCGCTCGGCGCGTCGATCAAGGTCGGCGAATTCGCCCGGCTGGGGCCGGGCATGACGCTGCGGGTGGAAGAAAGCCTGAACCAGGGCAGCGACCTGCGCGGCCTGTTCGTGCGTGCCGAAGACGGCCGCCACCCCGGCCGCAGTGTCGCGGTGACGGCAGCGCAGGGGACGTTCCTGTCGTCCGATGACCCTGAAGTCATCCTGCTGCGACTGCGCCACGGCACGCTGGTGCACACGCCGGAGAGCGGCGCAGTGCCACGCGTGCTGACCTTTGAACAGCATGATTTGCCGGTGAAGCTGCCGGCGATGGCGAATTTCCGTCAGCGCGGCGAGGCCAATCTGGAATTGACCCTGCCCGAACTGGCGCGCACCGCTTTCGATGCAGCGGTGCCGGAAGCGGAGCGACGCAGCGCCAGCGCGACCCTGCATCGCCGTATCGTCCAATGCGTCATCATGTTCGTGCTGCCGTTCTGGGCGGTGGCACTGGCGGTGCCGGGCAAGCGATCGACGTCATCGCTGGGCGTTTTCCTCGCCGTCATCGGTATCGTCACCTTCCACAAGCTGACCGAATATGGCGAGCGGATGGGCATATTGGGCCGCGTCGATCCGGCGCTGGCGCAATGGGTGCCGTTCGTGCTGTTCGCCGGGCTGGCGTGGTGGCTGTTCCGCATCCTTTCGGAAGTCCCCGGCGGGCAGCCGATCGGAGCGCTCGATCGCGGTGCCGCCTCGATCGCCGGCCAGTTGCAGGGCCTTGCCGGTCGGTTGCTGCGGCGCCAGCGCTGGCGCGACGACGCGCTGTCGGCCGGATAAGCGCCGATGCGGCTTTTCCCGTCGCGAACGATCGCGCTGTACACGGCGCGGATGTTCCTGATCCGCAGTGCGGCGTTCCTGTTCGGGCTGGTGCTGATCCTGCAATCGCTCGACCTGCTCGGCGAATCGGGGAAGATCCTTGCCGTGCCCGGCAACAGCGAGGCCGATCTGTGGCTGTATGTCTCGCTGCGGGTGCCGCAGATCGTGCAGTTGTTCCTGCCGTTTTCGCTGCTGCTGGCGACGCTGGTGACGCTGGCGACGCTCAGCCAGAACAGCGAGGTGGTCATCTTCAAGGCGGCCGGCATTTCGGCGCACCAGATACTGGCGCCGTTGTTCGTCGCGGCGTTGGGTGTTGCCGCGCTCAATTTCGTCTTCAACGAGCGGATTGCGACCCGGGCAACAGCGACGCTGAAGGTCTGGCAGACCAACGAATATCGCAAGGTATCGGCGGCAACGAAGCCGCTGGCCGATAGCTGGGTGCGCGGCGGTGACGATCTGTTTCGCGCCGTGACCGTCACCGGCAGCGGTGCGGGCACGCGGCTGGGCCGGGTGACGATCTATGACCGCGAGGATAACCGCCTCGTGCGGGTGATTTCGGCCGATGCGGCGCGGCCGATCGCCGGCGGCTGGCAATTGACCCGGGCTCGCGTTTTCGATGTCGGCCGCGGCACGGCGCGCGACGTCGCTTCGTTCGACCTGCCGACCGAAGTGGTGGCGCGCCAGTTCACCACCACGAAGGTCGAGCCGAGCTATCTCGCGCTGTGGGACCTGTGGCCGCAGATCGCCGAGCAGCGCGCCGCCGGCAAGCCGGTCGATACGCTGGTCGCTGCCGCCTGGCACAAGCTGGCCGGGCCGCTTTCGACGGTGCTGATGCCGCTGCTCGGCGCGGTATCGGCGTTCGGGCTGGCGCGATCGGGGCGGCTGTTCATCCGCGCCGTCATCGGCATGTTCCTCGGCTTCGCCTTTTTCGTTGCCGACAATTTCATGCTGGCGATGGGCAGTTTCGGCACGGTGCCGCCGCTGATGGCGGCATGGGCGCCGTTCCTGCTGTTCCTGCTGATCGGCGAAGCGGTGTTGATTCGCACCGAGGAATAGGCGGCACGGGTTCGATGGCGTGCCGTTGCCGCCGCGACCTTGCGCCGCGACCTTGCGCCGCGCTGCCGGCGTCCCGATTTTGGCCGCAATGGCACTGCATCCCAGCACCATTGCAATAGGTTGGAGAGTTCCCTCGTGAAGGCTGTCGCCCTTCTGAAGCCCGGCATCTGGAACCGGTCGCATTATCTCGATCGGATGACGTTCCGCGAACTGGTCGTCGCCTATGCCCAGCATTATGCCATCCAGGCCTATCTGGTGCTGGCAGTGGCCAGCATCGTCGTCGCTGTCTGGTCACCGCCGTCGCTGGTCGGTGGCATCGTTGCCGCGGCTTTCTCGACGGTCGCCTATTCGGCGGTCTGGTACGCGCTGCACCGCTGGGTGCTGCACGGCCGCTGGATGTGGAAATCCAAGGCGCTGGCACCGGCCTGGAAGCGGATCCACTATGATCATCACCAGGACCCGAACCATCTGGAAGTGTTGTTCGGCGCGCTGCACACGACGCTGCCGACGCTGATGATCTTCTCGCTGCCGATCGGCTGGCTGATCGACGGCATCGGCGGCGCTGCGATCGCGTTTGCCAGCGCGCTTCTGATGACCTGCTTCTACGAATTCTGCCATTGCATCCAGCACCTTGCCTACAAGCCGCGCTGGGAATTCCTGGCGGTGATGAAGGCGCGGCACATGGCGCATCACTTCCACGACGAAACCGGCAATTTCGGCATCACCAGCTTCGCGATCGACAAGCTGCTCGGCAGTTTCTACGAGCGGCGCGAGCGGCCGGCGAAAAGCCTGACGGTGTTCAACCTCGGCTATACCGAGGAAGTCGCGCGCACCTACCCCTATGTGAAGGAACTTTCCGGCGGCATCATCGCCACCGGCCACCCGCGCAAGCGTGAAACCGCCTGACATTGGCAGACCTCGAACTGATCGAAGTGACGAGCGCGGCCGATCGGTCGCGCTTCGTCGAACTGGTCTACCGCCTCTATCGTGACGATCCGAATTTCGTGCCGCCGCTGCGGCAGGAAG
Source organism: Sphingomonadales bacterium (assembly GCA_038210855.1). Lineage (GTDB taxonomy): Bacteria > Pseudomonadota > Alphaproteobacteria > Sphingomonadales > Sphingomonadaceae > Sandarakinorhabdus. Next base: position 8,303 of record JBBQWE010000035.1, read on the forward strand.
CCAAGGCGCTGATTTCCGGCCTGCAGGGCAACCCGTGGTTCGAACACGGCCGGGCAAAATTCTGGATGGTCGAACGCCGCAGCGAGGTCGTCGGCCGCATTTCGGCGCAGGTCGACAGCCTTGTTCTGAAACACGTCCACCCGAGCATGGGGCAATGGGGGTGTTTCGAATGCATCGACGATCCGGCGGTGGCGAAGCTGTTGATCGAGACGGCCGAAGCCTGGCTGCGCAGCGAGGGCATGACCCGGTCGCAAGGGCCGATCAGCATCTCGATCTGGGATGAACCCGGGCTGCTCGTCGATGGCTTCCACCGGCCGCCGCTGGTTATGATGGGGCATCATCTGCCCTATTATCAGGGCTTTGTCGAAGCGCATGACTACCAAGGCGTCAAGGACCTGCACGGCTGGGAACTCGATATCGAAAAGCCGTTCCCGGAAATGGTGCAGCGCATCGTCGCCGCCAGCGAAAAGAACAGCCGGCTGGTGACGCGGCCGATCGTCATGGCGCGCTTTGCCGAAGAGGCTGCGCTGATCCTCGATATCCTCAACGATGCCTGGTCGACCAACTGGGGGTTCGTGCCGCTGACTCCGCGCGAGATCGCCCATACGGCCAAGAAACTGAAACCGATCGTTTTCCCCGAACTGATCCGCATCGCCGAATATGATGGCGAGGCCGTCGGCTTCATGATCGCGCTGCCCGACATCAACGAATTGACCCGCGACCTCGGCGGCAACCTGTTCCCGTTCAATTTCCTGAAATTGCTGCGCCGGCTGCGATCGCCGCAGACGACATGGATTCGCGTGCCACTGATGGGCATCCGCAAGAAATGGCAGGGCCACCGCATCGCTTCGCTGATGGCATTCCAGATGATCGAATATATCCGCCGCGCCTCGATCGCCAACCATGGCGGCCGCAAGAGCGAGATCGGCTGGATCCTCGACGACAACGGCCCGATGCGATCGATTGCCGATGCGATCGACTCGCGGGTGACGAAGACGTACCGGGTTTACGAGAAGGCGCTTTAGGAACCGGCCTGAGGCCGCTCCCCTACCGCAATTCCACCCAGGTCGGCGCGTGGTCGCTCGCCTTCTCCTCGCCGCGCGCCGCCTTGTCGACGCCAGCAGCGGCAAGCCGGTCGGCGGCGGCGGGCGACAGCAGCAGGTGATCGATGCGAAAGCCATGGTCGCGGGCCCAGGCGCCGGCCTGATAATCCCAGAATGTCCAGATGCCGCCGCGCGGGTGGAGCGCGCGCACGCCGTCGAGCCAGCCCTGATGCAGCAGCGCGCGAAAGGCAGCGCGCGATTCGGGCTGCATCAGCGCGTCGTTCGCCATGGCGACCCTCTGCCAGACATCGTCGTCGTGCGGGATGACGTTGTAATCGCCGGCAAGCACCACCGGGCCGCCCATCGCCAGCAGGCCGCGGGCATGGTCGGCAAGACGCGCCATCCAGGCGAGCTTGTAGTCGAACTTCGGCCCCGGCTGCGGATTGCCGTTGGGCAGATAGATCGACGCGACTCGCAGGCCGGCAACTTCCGCCTCCAGATAGCGCGCCTGCTCGTCGCTGTCGTCGCCGGGCAGGCCGCGCTGGGTTTCGGTGGCCGGTTCGCGGCTGAGGATGGCGACGCCGTTGAAACCTTTCTGGCCATGGACGAGGCAATGCCAGCCGGCGGCGTTCAGCGTTTCGACCGGGAAATTCTCGGTGACGGTCTTGATCTCCTGCAGGCACGCGACATCGGGCTGCGTCGCCTCCAGCCATTCGAGCAAGCGTGGCAGCCGGGCGTTGGTGCCGTTGATGTTGAACGTGGCGATCTTCATCCGGCCACTTAGAGCGAGGCCGGCGCGGCGGCCAAGGGGCGATGTTGCAGAGATGGCTGCAAACCGGTACATTGACCTGCCTTGGCCAAGGAGATTGCAATGGCAATGGTCAACATGCTCGAAGCGAAAACCAATCTTTCGAAGCTGGTCGAGGCCGTCGAATCGGGTTCCGACAAGGAAATCATCATCGCCCGCAACGGCAAGCCCGCGGCACGCCCGGTGCCGATCGAGGCGCCGAAAAACCGTGTGAAGATCGGAATGTTCGAAGGGAGGTTCAAAATTCCCGAACCGGATCCCGAGCTCGATGCCGAAATCGCCCGAATGTTCGGAGTGGACGATTGAGGCTGCTGCTCGATACGCATATCGCGCTCTGGCTGCTGTACAGCGGCGATCGCTTTCCAGCGACGGCACGAGAGTTGATCGAGGACGCGCGAAGCGAGCTGCCTGTCAGCGCGGCAAGCATTTGGGAAATCGCCATCAAGCATAGCCTCGATCGCGGCCGGCGCGATGGTTCGATGCCAGTGCCCGGCGGAACGGTGCTGATCGACCTCGAAACCGACGGGGTCACGCTGCTTCCGGTTACCGGCACGCATGTCGCCCATGTCGATACCCATCCCCAACACCACGGCGATCCTTTCGACCGGATGCTCGTCGCCCAAGCGCTCGCCGAGCCACTGCGGCTGGTCACCACCGACAAGGCGCTGGCAGCCTATGGCGAGATCGTCATCGTCGTGTGACACGAAATGTTGGAACAACTCTCGCGTGATGACCTATGTGCCCGAAGAAGTCTGCTTCCGGTTCCGTTCAATCCATCACCTGACAATATGAGGCGACGTGCGCCTGCTCAAAGATACTCGAGATAGCGGATCAGCGTCCTGCGATTTTCATATAGTTGAACTGGACTGTCGTCAGCCAGTGCCAAACGGTGCTGCGATGTTGTCGCCACGCCCTGCGCATCGACATGCATGGCGACCAGAAAACCACGTTCATGGCCTTCGCGAATCGTCCACTGCAAGCCGCCGCCGCCCATCGGATATTGCTGATCGGGCGCAAGACCGGGGTCGTGCGGCGTGACCGGCAGGCATTTCGCCAGGCGAGTCGGCCCGACGATCGCGCCGCTGCTGCGCAGGGTTGCCGCTTTCAGCAATTCATAACCATCCGCGCCGCGTTCGGCGCGAATCCTTTCCGCCACGGTTTGGCGCAGGGCGTCCTCCTCGGCGCTGCTTCGCGGCAGCCCGACCTTGCCTCCCGAGCGCAATGTGGTGCCGGATAGTTCAAAATCGCCGGGGGAGAGCGGTTCCTTGAGCAAGAGCAGCCAATAGCCCGCCGCCAGCCGTCCGGCCTCGAAGCCCAGCGATGCTTCCACACTGGCCGCCGGGCGCACGCCGATCCAGTTCAACGTGGTGATGTCGCCGGAACAGGACAGGTTCAGCCCGACGGAAAGCGGCGGTCGTGACATGATCCTGCGCGAGCCCCCCCGACGTCTTGCGGCCTAAACCGAGAAGCTCGATCCGCAACCGCAACCGCTGGCGGCATTGGGGTTGCGCACTTCGAACGCGGCGGCACCGATGCGTTCGACATAATCGACTTCGGCGCCAGCGACGAAGGGCAGCGAATCGGGATCGACCAGCATGGTGATGCCATCGGTTTCCACCGCCAGGTCGTCGGCAGCAGCAGCGGCTTCAAGGCCGAACTTGTACTGGAAACCGGCACAGCCGCCGCCATCGACGGCGAGGCGAAGTTTCAGCCCCGGTTTGCCCTGCCGCGCGGCAATGGCAGCAACCCGGGCAGCAGCAGCGGGCATGAGGCGAGGAACATCCATGACAGCAATGTAGGGCATTGGGCCGGACCCCGCAACCAAGGCATCAGCGCAGCGAGGGGATCGGTGTCATGTTGGCACCGGCGACGACCATAGCGGCGGTTTCGGTGGCGGTTTCAGTGGCGGTGTCGCGCGGCGGGCCGATGCTGGTATCGGCATTGCCGTTCTGCGCCGCCAGCACATAGGCCGATGCGTCGAGGAACGGCTTGGGATTGACGGCCTGGCCATCCACCCGGATTTCGTAGTGAAGATGCGTGCCGGTCGAACGGCCCGTCGATCCCATGCGGCCGATCAGTTGGCCCTGGCGGACAAACTCGCCGGGGCGAACCAGGATCTTCGACAGATGGCCATAACGGGTGTCGAGGCCCTTGCCGTGGCGCAATTCGATCAGATTGCCATAGCCGTTCATGCTGCCGGCCTTGTTCACCGTGCCGGCGGCGGCAGCATAGATCGGCTCGCCGTGAGCGCCGGCCATGTCGATGCCCTGGTGCATCGCCGAACCGCCGTTGAACGGATCGAAACGGAAACCGAAATCCGACGTGTAGCGATAGTCGCGCACCGGCTGGAACGCCGGGATGGCAGCGATCGCCGTCTTGATCGCCGTCAGCTTGTTCCACGACAGGAACAGGTCCTTGAACCGCGGCTCGGCCGTCGCCGGGATATAGGGGCCGCCGACGGCAGTGCCGTTCCAGTTGCTGGTGCCGGTGAAACGATCGGGATCGAGGCCCAGGCGACGGACCAGCGCCTCGGTACCCTTAAGCCGGGCAACCGCGGCAGCACCGGCCTGGTCGACGAGCGCCAGCTGGCTCGCTTCGAGCTGGCGGAACGGCTCGGTGATCGCCGAATCGAGCGCCGCGCTCGCCGCAACCGGCGCGGAGACGCCCTTTCGGCCGCGGCGGAGTGCAACGGTCGGCGGGACCAGCGCTGCAACCGTGGCCGCCGGATTGTCGGTCGTGGCGCGCGGCAGCATGCCGGCAAGCTTTGCCATGTCGCGCTTGCCGGCCAGAAGCTCGGCCAGGAAAGCCTGGCGCTGTTCAAGAGCGGCAGCGCGCAGGGCGACATCGCTCTTCAACGCCGTGGTTTCCGATTTCATCGCGGCGATCTGCGCCTGCATCCGCGCCAGTTCGCCCTGCCTGGCTCGCATCGCGGCGTCGCCATCGCCGGACACGACACTGTGAGTGACGACACCCAGCCAACCGGCGACCAGAACTGCGGATCCAATTGCCATGGTTTGCGTCTTCGTCCCCGTCCCGATGGCCCGAAAGCCATGATGTCGATCGCGTGTTTGCCGGCCTGCCTTCGCTCGGGGCGGAAGGGCACGCACAAGGCTGTTCGTCAGCCCGGAAAGGGCTGCGGTCAGTCTGTCCACGGTCCTGAAATCCCCCGAACGCACCACTATATTCGAACCCGGACGAGGTGGCAGCGCCGCTGCTGCCTCGATCGGATCGGCGGGAACCGCTGCCGGTCACCACAAGCGTCAATCAAGCAGGGGCGACGCCGGCCGGCAACCGCCAACGGTTCACCGGCGGTTCAACCGTTGCGACGTCACGGTGAAACGAGACATGATCGGCAAATGGATCACCGGGTTCACGCAACCATCGGCGATTCCGGCCGTTCTAGCGCATCCGAATCGGTTGCATTCGAGTCGGCCGCGTGACGCGCGTCACGCAATCGCGCTGCGGCATCGATCAGCCGAGCGCGCGGGCGGCGTCCAGCACCGCGGCCGCGTGGCCGGCAACCTTCACCTTCGGCCAGGCCTGGGCGATACGGCCGTCACGGCCGATCAGGAAGGTGGCGCGCTCGATCCCCATGTACTTCTTGCCGTACATGCTTTTTTCGATCCACACGCCATAGGCTTCGGTCACCGCGCCGTCGGTGTCGGCGCCCAGGCCGACAGTCAGGCCATGTTTGGTTCGGAACTTGCCGTGCGCGGCCAGCGTGTCGCGAGATACGCCGATCACCGTGCAGTCGGTGGCGGCGAATTCGGCCTGAAGCGCCGAAAAATCGCGGCCTTCGGTGGTGCACCCCGGCGTGTCGTCCTTGGGATAGAAATACAGCACCAGCTTGGCGCCGGCATGATCGGCAAGGCGGAGCGGGCCGGTATCGCCGGCAATCGCGAAATCGGGGGCGGCATCGCCCGCTTGCGGCATGGTCACGGTTCGCTCCTGCTGGTGCCGAGGTGGGTTTCCCATGCCAGCCGCACGGCCTCGCGCGCCAGCGTCAATCGTTGCTGGACCGTGGCAAAAGCGTCGCAGCCGAGCGCCCGGGCAAACATCGCGGCAACCGGCGGCGAAGGCCCGCCGGCGGACAGCGTGCCGGCCAGCCGCAGCACCACGAGGAAGCGAGTCAGGCAATCATGGGCATCGGCGATTGCCGCCGGCAGCAGGCCATCGCCGACGAGCATGGCAATCGCCGCGCGCAGGTCCGCCGCCAGTGCCCGGCCATCGCGAAGTTGCAGATAATGCACCAGGAATTCCAGATCGACGAGACCCCCGTTGGCAAGTTTCACATCAAAAGCGCCCTTTGGTGGCTTGGCGGCAGCAATCTCGGCACGCATCGCCACCACCGCGGCACGCAGTGTCTCCGCCGGCCGCCGGCGCTGCAGCGCCACCGCAATGGCAGCGGTAGCGGCAGCGCTCTCGGCCGGCGATCCGCCGATCACCCGCGCCCGCGTCAGCGCCATCTGTTCCCAGACTTCGGCGTCTTCGGCGTGATAGCGGGCAAAGCTTTCGATCGAACAGGCGAGCAGGCCCTTTGCCCCCCAGGGCCGCAGCCGCGTATCGATTTCGTATAGCGCGCCCGCCGCGGTCGGCACCGACAGTGCCGCCGTCAGCCGCGATGCCAACCGATTGAAATATTGCGACGCGGCCAACGGCTTTGCGCCCCGCGACATCGCCTCGTGATCGCCGCCGAACAGATAGACAAGGTCGAGATCGGACGCATGGGTCAGCGCCTGGCCGCCATAACGCCCCATCGCCAGCACCAGCGGTGACGCGCCGGGCACCCGGCCATGGCTGGCCGCGAAATCGCGCGCCACTGCCGGCACCACCACCGCCAGCGCGGCATCGGCGAGATCGGACAGCGATCGGGCCACCCGCAGCGGATCGGCGCGGCCTTCGACGAGCTGCGCGCCAAGCTGGAAGCGCCGTTCCCCCGTCCAGCGGCGGACGCGATCGAGGATCGTCTCGATGGCGCCATCGCCGGCGAAACCGGCAAGGTCGGTCGCGAGGTCGGCGGCATCGGCAAAAGGCGCGAAGGCATCGGGCGCCAGCATGACATCGAACAACGCCGGATCGCGCGCCAGCGCATCCGACAGCACCGGTGCCACCCCGAGCAGATTGCCAAGCAGCGCGACCAGCCGCGGATTGGCCTCCAACAATGCGAAGAACTGCGCGCCGGCCGGAAGCTGGGCGAGAAACCCGTCGAGGCGCGCCGCTGCCGTCGCCGGATCACCGGCATCGGCGACCCCTTGCAGCAGCGCCGGCAGCACGGCTTCGAAGGCGATACGCGCCGGATCGCTGCGCAGCGCGCGCACGCCGCTGCCGCGCCAGCGGGCAACCAGCGGCGCCAGCAGCCCGGCCTGTTTGGGGTAGCGCTTCTTGAGCCATGGCAGTGCATCGGCCGGTACCGCCGGCGCTGCCGGTACGGCCGCGGCGATCAGGCGATCATAGGCGATGCCGACCGGCGCCGTCACAGCCTGCAACTGTTTCTGGACACCCGCCCAATCGCCGGCACCGCACAGCGCCGCCACGGCGGCGCGATCGGCCGCCAGCCGGGGGACCATGTGCGTCTGCTCGTCGCGGCGCATCTGCAGCCGGTGTTCGAGGGTGCGAAGCTGGCGATAGCTTGCCGCCAGCCGCTCCGCCTCGGCGGTTTCGATCCGCCCGGCGGCGGCGAGTGCCGCCAGCCCGTCGAGTGTCGCCGGCGCGCGCAAACCAATGTCGCGGCCGCCCCAGATCAACTGGTGGATTTGCGTGAAGAATTCGATTTCGCGGATGCCGCCGCGGCCGCGCTTCAGGTCATAGCCGGGGCCGATGGCCTGGCCGGCTTCGAAATGGTCGCGGATGCGCAAGCTGACCGCCTGGATGTCGCGCACCGCTGTCCAGTCGAGGCTGCGCCGCCAGACGAACGGCCGGATGGCGTCGAGCAGGCCCTGGCCGAGCCCGCGATCGCCGGCACAGGCGCGGGCGCGGATGAAGGCGACGCGTTCCCAGGTCAGCGCTTCCGACTGGTAATAATGTTCGGCGGCGCCGACGGCGATGCTCATCGGGGTGACTTCGCTGGCCGGGCGCAGCCGCAGATCCACCCGCGCGACATAGCCATCGGCGGTCAGGTCCGACAGCAGCGCCACGGCGCGCCGGGCGATGCGGACGGCGGCTACGCCCGGCTCCTCGTGCGACCGGCGCGGCAGGCAATCGGGATCGTGGATGAGGATCAGGTCGACGTCGGACGAATAGTTGAGCTCGCGGCTGCCGAGCTTGCCTAGCGCCAGCGCTGCCAGCCCGGCATTGCCGGCGCCGCGTTCGGCAAGCGCGCCGGCGATGGCGGCATCGATGGCGGCATCGGCGAAATCCGAAAGCGCCGCCGTCACCGTTTCCAGCGGCCACAGCCCGGCCAGATCGGCGAGCGCGACGATCAGCGCGACATCGCCGCGTTGCTGCCGCAGCCGCGCCGCCAGCCCGGCATCGGCAGCGCCGGCCATCGCGGCAAGAACCGCCGCCATCGCTGCATCGGGGCCGCTTGTCGCAAGGGCCGCCAGCAGGCCGGCGCGGCGACGCATCAGCCCCTTCAGGAACGGCGCGCGCGCCCAGGCGGTGGCAGCGGCAGTGACCAGCGGCGCCGCCATGCCCGGCGGCAGCAGCGCGGCAAGATCGGCCGGCGGATCGGCGGGCGGATCGGCGGTCGGATCAGCGGTCGGCAGGCGGAATTCCACGCCGCGACCATGGCAGGCCGGGCCGCTCTTGTCATGCCGCCGGAACCATCGCCGCCGGCACGGAGTTTGCGTCGGTTACCCCCGATCGGAGATTCCCATGCGCAAGCCCTTCACCATCGCCGTCCTCGTCGCCTTCGGCATGCTGGCCACTGCCTGCAACACCGTCCAGGGCGCCGGCGCCGACGTCGAATCGGCCGGCAAGGCAGTCAAAGACACGGCTCGCGAAGCCAAATAGGCGATCGGCACGGCGGCGGGGGCCTTGCGCTCCCGCCGCGCTATCCCGCGGCGGCCTGTGCGGAGCGTCGGCGTTCGGTGAACCAGATACCGATGATCGAGATTTCGTAGAGCAATATCAGCGGGATCGCGAGCGCGAACTGCGACCACAGATCGGGCGGGGTCAGTACGGCCGCCACCGCGAAGGCCGCGACGATGGCGTAGCGGCGCCCGGCCTTGAGCTGGCTTCGCGATACCACGCCGGCGCGTTCCAGCAGCATCAGCAGTACCGGCAGCAGGAACGACACGCCGAATGCCAGAATGAGGCTCATCACCAGGTCGAGATAATCGCCCATCGCCGGCAGGGCTTCCTGTGTCAGGCCGCTGCTGCCGGCCGGCGACTGGAAACTGAGAAAGAAGCTGAACGCCGTCGGCATCACGACATAATAGGCCAGCGACGCGCCCAGCGTGAACAGGACCGGCGTCGCAATCAGGAACGGCAGGAAGGCGTTGCGCTCCCGCCGGTAGAGGCCGGGGGCGACGAACGCCCAAAGCTGGTTGGCGATGATCGGGAACGCCATGCACAGCGCCGCAAAGCCGGCGACCCGGATTTCGACGAAAAACGCTTCGTACAGCTTGGTGTAGACAAGCCGCCCCATGGTGTCGCCAAAGGCATGGACCAGCGGCTGCACCAGGAAATCGAAAATGCGGCTGGCCTGGGTGAAGGCGATGGCGAAGCAGATGACGAACGCCACCACACAACGCAGCAGCCGCGACCGCAGTTCGATCAGATGATCGAGCAGCGGCGCCCGGCTGGCGTCGATTTCGGCATCGTCGGCGCTCATTCGGCCGCCCGCCGGGCGGCGATCGGCGTTTCGGAGTTGCCATCGACCGGCACCGGCTTGTCGAGGCCAAGCGGCAGCGGACCGGTCATCGCCGGCGCCGTATCGGGTGCCGATGCTGGCGCTGGTGCTGGCGCTGGTGCTGGTGCCATCCAGTCCTCGTCCACCGCCGCGGTCTCGCTGGCCATTGCCGCAGCCAGCGACGGATCGGGCAATGCGGTTGCCCGCATGATCGCTTCGTTCTGCGCCGCCCAGACCTTCTGCATCTCCTCCAGCTCGGCCTCGCGCATCATCGCGTCGAAGCCGGACCGGACATGGCGGGTCATCGCCTGGCCGCGCGCTACCCAGCGGCCGATCTCGCGCATCACCCGCGGCAGGTCCTTGGGGCCGATGACCAGCAGGGCCACCAGCGCCACGACGAGCAACTCGCTGGAATCGATGCCGAACATCGCTCGCCCCGGCTGCGGCTGCTAGCGGCGGACCTCGTCGGCGGGTGCCGTCACCGGGGGTGCGTGCGTCACCTGCGGCGGCGGGCCGGCGGCCGGCGGCGGCGTCTCGCCATCGGCGAGGCCCTTCTTGAAGCTGTTGATCCCCTTGGCGAAATCACCCATCAATTCCGAAATCTTGCCGCGCCCGAACAGCAGCATGACGACGAGAATGAGGACGAGCCAGTGAACGAGGCTGAAAGAGCCCATGGCGACATGACCTTGTGCGGCGTGTGACGATCCCCGTCTAATACGCGTTGCCAGCCGTGCAGGCCATAGCCTGCGGCGAGCTGACTTTTTCCGCCTGCGGCAAGCTGGCTTTTTCCGCCTGCGGCGAGCTGACTTTTCCGCCTGCGGCGAGCTGGCTTTCTCCGCCGTCACGCCGCAGCGTCGCATCGCCAAAAGCGTCAGGTCCCGCATCGCGCCGGGATGCGTCAAAAGGCAGTGCCGGGGCACGGCGTGCGGGAGACGAGAATGGCAGCCATCGGCGCCGCGGAACGGACGGCCTTTCTCGACCAGTGGCGCCGGCTGCTCGGCACGCGCTGGCCGGAGACGGAATTGCGCCGGGCGATGGAAGCGCAAACCGGCTTCGACCGCGGCCTCTGGGCCGAAATCGCCGCCCTGGGCGTCACCGGCCTGATGATCGATGAAGCCCATGGCGGCATCGGCGCCGATGCCGCGCTGCTCGAACGGGTGATGGAGGAAGCCGGCGCCGTGCTGCTGGCGGCGCCGCTGGTTTCGAGCGCGGTGCTCGCCGCCGGGCTGTTGCAGTCGCTCGGCGACGACGAGGCCGCGGCGCGGTTGCTGCCCGGCATCGCCGATGGCTCGCGCATCGCCACCGTCGCCATCGCCGGCACCCGCGCCGACTGGACTGCGGCCGATGTCGCGGTTTCGGCCGAAGCTGCCGGCAATGGCTGGCAATTGTTCGGCCTCGCCCGCTTCGTCACCGATGGCATCGATGCCGATACGCTGCTGGTGGTGGCGCGCGACGGCGATGGCCTGTCGATCTTCGAAGTCGACCCCGCCGATGTCGCGATCGCTGCGCTGCCGAGCTTCGATCGCACCCAGCGGCTTGCCGACATGGATTTTCGCGGCACCCCGGCCCGGCGGCTGGCCGGCAGTGTGCCGACGTGGGACGCGGTCGCCGCCGCGCTCGATCTGGCGCGTGTCGCGCTGGCCGGCGAACAGGCCGGCGGTACAAGGCGGATGTTCGAGATGACCGTCGATTATGCCAAAAGCCGCCACCAGTTCGGCCGCGCCATCGGCAGTTTCCAGGCGATCAAGCACATGGCCGCCGACCTGCTGCTGGAAAGCGAAAGCTGCACCTCGGCCGCGCGCCACGCCGCCGAAGCGTTGAGCGCTGCTGCGCCGGACGCCGAACAGGCCGTGGCGCTGGCCAGCTTCGCCTGTGCCGATGCCTTTGTCGCGACGACGGCGCAGGCCATCCAGATGCATGGCGGCATTGCCTTCACCTGGGCCCACCCGGCGCACCTCTACCTGCGGCGGGCCCGCGCCGATGCGCAATTGTTCGGATCACCCGATGCAGCGCGGGAGCGCTTTGTCCGGGCGCTCGAAGGCCGGAATTAGGATGATGATGATGAACGACGCCGATCTGATCGCCGAAGTCCGCGCCTTCCTTGCGGAAAATTGGTCCCCGGAGCGCAAATCGGCGGGCGAAGCCTATGGCCGGCATTCCGACCCGGAATTCCTGCAAAAAGTCCTTGCAGCCGGTTTTGCCGTGCCGACCTGGCCAAGCGAGCGCTGGGGTCGCGGCCTGACCGCCGCACAGGGCAAGGCGATCGAAGCGGAATTCGCCGCCGTCGGCGCGCCCGGTGCTGGCCAGGACCGATCGAACCTGTGGGCCAACACCGCCGCCGCCCATGCCCGGCCGGCGTTCCGCGACCATATCCTGCCGCTGCTGCTGACCGGCCGGGTCGGCATGTGCCTGCTCTATTCCGAACCCGGCGCCGGTTCCGATCTTGCCGGGGTGCGTACCCGCGCCGATGCCGATGGCGATGATTATGTCATCAACGGCCAGAAAGTCTGGACGTCGGGCGCCGCCGAGGCGGATTACGGCATGCTGATCTGCCGGACCGACTGGGATGCGCCGAAGCACAAGGGCCTGAGCTTTTTCTTCCTGCCGATGCAGCAGCCGGGGATCGAGGTGCGGCCGCTGCGCCAGATAACCGATGAAGCGCATTTCAACGAGGTGTTCATCACCGATGCGCGGGTGCCGGCGGCGAACATGCTCGGCAAGCCCGGTGATGGCTGGCAGGTGCTGATGACGGCGCTCGCCTATGAACGCAGCGTCATGGGCGATGCCGCCCGCGGGCCGCGCAGCGGCAAGGCCGGGCCGAAGGGCGATGGCGCCCTCGTCGAACTGGCGCGCGAGGCCGGGATGCTCGAAGACCCGGTGGTGCGGCAGGACATCGCCCGGGTAACGGCGTGGAAGATCCTGAACCGCCTCAACAACGCCCGCGCCAAGGCCGACATGGCGCAGGGCAACAGCTCGCCGATCATGTCGCTCGGCAAGCTGGCGATGTCGCGCATCCTGCATTCGGAGGCAGCACTGCGGACGAAACTGCTGGGGCCGCACAGCCTGCTCGAAGGCCCAGACCACCCGCGCGCCGAAGACGCCAATTTCCTGACGCTCAACGCCTATTTCACCTCGATCGGCGGCGGTACCGACCAGATCCAGCGCAACATCATCGGCGAACGCGTGCTCGGCTTGCCGAAAGAGCCGGAAATCGACCGCGATCTGCCGTTTCGCGAAGTGAAGGCGGGGTAGAAGATAGCCTCCGGCGGCTGGGGCCGTAGGCCCCAGACCCCATTTCGATTTATTTCGTTATCACAAGCAGTTCAGGACAGGCGACAAACGACAAAAAGGGGTCTGGGGCCCATAGCCCCTCTGCCCGCCGGAGGCTCTCTCTATCCTGACTGCGACCTTCGATCAAAACCAGCTGCGAACGCCGACGCTTAGCCGCAAGCCGCCGGGATCGCGGCCGTCGGCGCGGGCGAGGCGGGCCGTCGGGCCGACCGCTGCGTCGTACATCACCGCCAGATACGGCGCGAATTTGCGGCTGATTTCGTAGCGTGCCTGGATGCCGCCTTCCAGCCGCGCGAAGCCGGCGAGGACGCGGCGTTCGGGAGCGTCGGTCAGGTAGAGGTCGGTTTCGACCTGCGGCGTGATGATCAGGCGGTTGGTCAGCAGCAGGTCGAACGACTGGCGCAGCCGCAGGTGGACATCGCCGCGCAGGCCGATGAAGGCGTGCGCTTCGGTTTCAAGGAGGTAGGGGGCAAGGCCCTGGACACCGATGACGACATAGCCGCGGGCATCGGGCTCGATATCGCCGCGAAATCCGGCCTGGATGTCGAAGAACGCCCAGACATTGCGGCTGTACAGCGCCTGGATTTCGGCGCGGCCAACGCGGCCGCCGTCGATATCGCCTTCGCTTTTCCACCAGAATTTGTGGATGTCGCCGCCGATCCAGCCTTCGCCGTCTAACGTCACGATGTCCTCGCCGCGGGCCCGGGCGTAATCGACCTGGGCGCGGGTGTAGCGAAGCAGCCGGTCATGGTCGTGCGCCATGGCGTCGGGCGCGGCAGCCGCTGGAGCCGCGCCGAGCAGGCTGGCGCCGAGCAGCGCCGCCAAGGCGCGTCGATCAGTGATGCGGCGCAGCGGCGATGGCAGGGCTGCCGTCGGGCTGGTCGACGCTCGCGACGACCAGCTTCTGCATCATGCCGCTCTCCATATGGTAGAGAAGGTGGCAATGCAGCGGCCATTCGCCGGCCTCGTCGGCGGTCAGCAGCACCGATTGGGTACGGCCCGGCGCAACGACGATGACGTTCTTGTCGGGCAGACGGTCCATCGCCTGGCCGTTTTCGACCTGGAAGAACATGCCGTGCAGGTGCATCGGGTGCGCCATCATCGATTCGTTGATGAAAGTGATGCGCACCCGTTCCCCGAAACCGACGCGCAGCGGCGGCGCCTCGCCATATTTGGCACCGTTCAACGTCCAGATATAGCGCGTCATGTTTCCGGAAACGCGGACGACGATCTCGCGCGTCGGGGCACGCGTGTCGGTTTGCGGGTTCGCGGCGACAAGATCGCGGATCGACAGCACGCGGGCACCGTGCGGCGCGCCGCTGGCCCAGCCGAAAACCCGGCCCGAGCCGTCGGTCTGGCCTTCCGGTGCGATGTCGTCGTGGCGCATGCCGGCATGATCGACACTGCCATAGCCGTAATCGACCCTGGGGAAGGGCGTGGTGCCGCCGGCGAGGACGGCGCTGCCCACGCGCGGGCCCGATGGTACGACAGCAGGCGTTGCGGCCGTGGGCACGCAATGGCCCATGGCGGCATGTTCCGGCGGGCAGGCGGGGTCGGCGGCAGGCACGGGCGTTGCCGCCGGTTTCGGCACGCAATGGCCCATCGCCGCGTGCTCGGCCGGGCACGTCGGGTCGTTCGGGGGCGGTGCGGCGGTGGTCGTGCCGGCCGCAGTCGGCGCACCGGCCATGGCATGGCCCATCTCGCTCATCAGCAGGATCTGCTTCGGCCGGGCCGGAGGCGCCGCGGCCGCCACCCCCGGTGCTGCCGCCAGAGTCACCAGCACATTCGCCTTGCGATCGATCGATTCGATCCAGAGACCCAGCGGGGTATCGTCCCGGGGTTCGACGATCACGTCATAGGTTTCGGCAACGCCCATGCGCAGTTCATCGACGGTCACCGGCTGTACCTGGCGGCCATCGGCGGCAACCACCGTCATCGCGGCACCCGGAATGCGCACATCGACAAGGCTCATGGCGGTGCCGTTGATCAGGCGCAGGCGGACGCGTTCGCCCTTGCGCGCTTCCAGCCACGGCGCCGCACCGCTTGGCGCGCCATTGGCCATCAGGCGATAGCCCGAAACGTCGGAAATGTCCGTAGCGTCCATCCGCATCGTCGCCCAGCCGGCGCGATCCTTCAGCACCCGGCCCAGCCCGAACTTGCCAGCATCGCGCAGCATCTGCGGCAAGGTGCGCTTGTTCCAGTTGTAATAATCCGAATCGCCCTTGAGGTTGCGCAGGATGCGTTCGGGATCCTGGCGCGTCAGTTCGGAAATCAGCACGACATGCTGGCGATCCGACACGATCGGGTCGGTGCCGGCCGGATCGATGATCAGCGCGCCATATTGGCCGGCCTGTTCCTGCGTGGCGGAATGGGCATGGTACCAATAAGTGCCGTTCTGCCGCACCGGGAAGCGGAATTCCTGCGTTTCGCCGGGCTTGATGCCGGCAAAGGCATTGAAACCGGGCGAACCATCTTTCGGTCCGGGCACCAGCAGGCCGTGCCAGTGGATCGACGTGGTGACATCGAGGCGGTTGGTCATGCGGACCACGGCCTCCTCGCCTTCCTTCAGGCGCAGGACAGGACCGGGCACCGTACCGTTCAGCGTGATCGCCGGCACGGTTTCGCCGGGCAGCGGCGTGATGTCCTGCCGCGCGATGGTCACGTCATAACGGATGGTGGCCACAGCGGGCGACGCGAGGCCGATCAGGGCGGCAAGTGTCAAGACGGCAGGGATCAGGGCGGAGCGCATGGGAGTCCATGTGGGCCGCGGTCGCCGCCACGGCAACCCCCGCCTGTCCCGGTTCGCCGGTGGTGCTGCTGGGGAGGATTGAACTCCCGACCTCAGCCTTACCAAGGATGCGCTCTACCACTGAGCTACGACAGCAATCCGGCGAAGGACCGGGCCT
>JBBQWE010000036.1:0-23722 GCA_038210855.1 Sphingomonadales bacterium
AGCGCTTCCTCATCGGGAACCAGCAGCACGCCGCCCGGCGAATCGAGCACCGCGCAAATCGCCTGGACGATGCGTTCGTGAATGGCGCCGTCGCCGATGTCCGCCGGCACCGCGGCGGCCGCCGGCTTCCCGCGCGCCCCACCGGCATCGCCGCTTACGGTGGCGATAAAGCGCAGCCATTCGACGCGGTAATCATAGCGATATGTGAAGAAATTCTGGGCGATCTTGACGCGCAGCGCGGCCCGAAAGCGCGGCGAAACCGCGATCACCGCCGCCAGTACCACGGTGGCGAACAGGAATGTCACCTGCAGCAACCGCCCCAGATCGCCACCGGCAAGGCGCAGGCCATAGGCGAGCAGCGCCATGACGATCAGATAGGAACCGATGATCGCGAAGCTGAGAGTGTGGAAAACCACCTGGCGCGACACTTGCACACGCGAAACCCAGGCCTCGCGCGCGGCAAAGATCAGCAGCGGCACGACGATGGTGTTGGCCGCACCGCGAATGTTGAACAGATCTTCCGACGGCGGCGGCAACAGGAAGCTGAGCGTGAAGAAATTCAGGTCATAAACGAACAGCCCGCCGATGCCGATCGCCAGCAACCGCATGTCGCTGCGCGCGCCGATATCGCTCGAAACGTAAAGGTTGTGGACCAGAACCAGCCCGGAAACCGCCACCGCGAGCCGGGTCACGATGAACAATTGCGATACTGCGGAGCGGTCGCCTGCCAGAACCTGATCGGCCGCGCCGAGCAGATCGAGCGCCAGTTGCAGCGCCGCGAGGAAGCCGATCGCGCCGGCAAGCACGAAAGACGACCGCAATCGCTCGTCGAGCTGCCAGTTCGGTCGCAACATCGCCACCAGAAAAGCGATCCACCCCGCCGATCGCAGCGTTTCGGCCGGCGAAAGCGTGTTTCCCCACAGATCGGGATCGCGCTGCGTGGCGACGAACACCGCTGCCCACAGCATCGTCAGCAGCGCGGCGCCTGCCAGCCACCACGACGCCGGGCTGCGCTGCGGTTGCCACAACGCCACCACCGCCAGCACAAGAAAGCCGATAGCAGCCAGCAGGTGGCTGAACATGCCGACATCGGTCAACAGCATCGGCTTCCCCTCGCGGCTGCGGACCCCGCCAATCCGGATCGTTGCAACAATTGCATGGTAGCGGCGCCGGCGAGGCTCCGCTAGGCGGCGCCCGCATCCTGTTGCAAAGGCGAGCGATGATTCCAGCGCAAACCCCCAGGCTTTGGCCGGTGATCCTGTCCGGCGGCGCCGGCACCCGGCTGTGGCCGCTGTCGCGCAGCCAGAGCCCCAAGCAGCTGCTGGCGCTGGCCGGGCCGGAAACGATGATCGTCACCACCGCGGCGCGCACTGCCGATCGGCTGCGTTTCCACCCGCCGATCGTCGTCACCGGCGCCGCCCATGCCGCCATGGTTCGCGAGCAATTGGGCGCTGGCCCGACGCTGATCGTCGAGCCGGCGGCGCGCAACACCGCCCCCGCAATCGCCCTGGCGACGCTCGCGGTGGCGGCGCAGGACCGCCAAGCGCTGCTGCTGGTGATGCCGTCGGACCATGTCGTCACCGATCCGGCGGCCCTGCTCGCTGCGGTCGAGCGGGCGTTGCCTGCCGCGAAGGACGGCTGGCTGGTGACCTTCGGCATTCACGCCGCCGCGCCGGAGACGGGCTATGGCTATATCCGCGCCGGCGAAGCGATCCTGCCCGGCGTCGCTGCGGTGGCGGAATTCATCGAAAAACCGCCGCTAGCGCAGGCCCAGGCCTATGTCGCGGCCGGCAATTACAGCTGGAACGCCGGCATTTTCCTGTTTTCGGCGGCAGCGATGCAAGCGGCGCTGGCCGAGCACGCGCCGGAAATCCTGCGCTGCGCCGCCGCCGCGCTGGCAGCGGCGAGCCATGGCGACGGCCGCATCGACCCCGATGCCGCGGCGTTCGCGGCCGCGCCGTCCGATTCGATCGATTATGCCATTTTCGAAAAGGCCGGCCGCGTCGCCGTCTGCCCGGTCGATCCCGGCTGGTCGGATATCGGCAGCTGGGACGCGCTGCACGCGCTGGGCCCCGCCGACGCGCAAGGCAATGTCGTCACCGGCAGGATCGAAGCGATCGACAGCGAAAACTGCCTGCTCCGCGCCGAAGGCGTGCTGCTGGCGACGGTCGGCGTGCGCGATCTCGACATCGTCGCGACCCCCGACGCCGTGCTGGTAACGGCCCGCGGCCGATCGCAGGAAGTCCGCAGCATCGCCGCCCGCCTGTCCGGCGACCCGCTCCTCGCCCGCCCCGTCACCACCGCCCGCCCCTGGGGCGAGGAAGTGCTGGTTTTCGATGCGGGGCAGGCGGGCGTCACCGTTCGCCGCGTCGTCCTCAATGGCCGGGCGCCCTGCCCCTGCCCCGGCCGCGCCCTGCTGCTGGCCGGATCTGCGACGCTGGACAGGGTCACGATGGCGCCGGGCGAAAGCGCGTCCGGATGCAGCGTTTCCGGCGACGCCGGGGCAGTCCTGCTATTGATGGCCGGGTAAGCGACGGCATCCGGCTGCCGATCGGTTGCCGGGCGCGGGTGTGGCCGACTACCCTAGCGTTCGCGCCGCACTGCCCAATCGGTCGGGCAGGCAGCGACCTTGCGCGGCTGCGACTGCGGCCCTTCGACGATCCAGCAATCGTCGAAGATCGAGCAATAGCAGGCGCGGACCTTCAGTTCGGTTCGGACGGCGTCGAACCGGTCGGCAAGGCCGGCGTTCATCGCGACCCCGGGCAGGCTCATGAACAATATTTCCTCGCCGGGGCGCAGGGCGACGTTGACGACCGGCGATGTGCGCAGCTGCATCGGCCGCCCGGCCCGGTAGCCGCAACAGGCCGCCAGCAGATCGACCGGGGCGCGCATCGGCCGGCCACGCCAGCGGACTTCGATCGGCCCGATCAGCGCCGGCCCCAGGCCATTGTCGGTCAGGAACAGGCTGACCAGGCGTTGGCCATCGGGCGTGTAGTTCCCCGTCCCATAGGCGACGAACGGCCAGGCCGCCGCCTGCTGCATCCGCTGCGTCGCCCCGGCCTGGACATGGGTGCCATAGGCGACGACCAGCGAGATCAGCAGCGCCGGCACACCGATGATGAAATGCCCGGCCATGGCAAAGGGCAACCAGCGCGCGAGGCGCTTGAACGCGGCAGTTTCGACGAAATTGCCGGCAGCACGGTCCGGATCGGGCGCTTGATCGGTCATGCGCGAAACACTGGCGCCCGGTCGCGGCAGACGCCGACGCCCGCAATTGCGCGCGACGCCGGCGCGACTGCGGTGCGACTGCGGTGCGACTGCGGTGCGACTGCGGTGCGACTGCGGCGCGACTGCGGCAGCCGCGTCGCGACCCCGAACCGGCCGCTGCAGCCGATGTTGCCGCACCCGGAACAACACCACTGGCATATGATAAGCATGGCACTTATAGCCATGGCATGAGCGACAGCCTGGCTTTCCTGATCGGCGATTCGGCGCGGTTGATGCGGCGCAAGTTCGATGCGCGGGCGCGCAGCATCGGGGTGAGCCGGGCGCAGTGGCAGGTGCTGTTCGCGCTGTCGCGCAACGAGGGCACCAACCAGGCCGGGCTGGCCGAGGCGCTGGATGTCGAAACCATCACCGTCGGGCGGATGGTCGATCGACTGGAGGATGCCGGGCTCGTCGAGCGGCGGGCCGATCCGGCCGACCGGCGGGCGTGGCGGCTGCACCTGACGGCGCGCGCGCACCCGGTGCTCGATGAATTGCGCGATGTCGCGGCCGGCGTGATGGCCGATGTGCTCGCCGGGATCGACGCGAACGAACAGGAAGCGCTGGCTTCGATGCTGGTTCGCATCCGCGCCAATGCGTTGCGGCGGGACGACGTCGTACCGGCGCCGCGCGCCGTGCCGGATGCCGTGCCGGTTGCTTTGCCGGCCGCCGTGCCGATTGCCGGGGGGCGCTGACATGCACGCGGTGGTGGACCGGGAAAAGCTGGATCGCGAGGCGCCGGCGAAACCGCGGCGCGGCTGGCTGCGGCCGGTCCTGATGCTGTCGCTGCCGCTGCTGCTCGCGGCAGTTGGCGGCTGGTTCTGGCTGACCGGCGGCCATTCGGTCGCCACCGACAATGCCTATGTGCAGCAGGACCGGCTGGCGATCAGCGCCGATGTCACCGGCCGCGTTGCCGAAGTGCTGCCCGGCGAAGGCCAGCCGGTGAAGCGCGGCGACGTGCTGATCCGCATCTACCCTCGACCGTTCGAAATCGCGCTGGCGCGGGCCGAGGCCGATCTTGCCGCCGCTCGCCTGCAAGTCGCGCAATTGCGATCGGGAAGCACCGGCGCGGTCGCCGATGTCAGTGGCAAACGCGACGCCGTCGCCTTCGCTCGCGCCGAATTCGAGCGGCAGCAGAAGCTGCTCAGCGATGGTTTCGCGACGCGGGCCCGCCTGCAGGCCGCCGAATTCGCGCTGCAAAAGGCCGTTTCGGAATATGATTCGGCGCTGGCCGATGCCGATCGGGCCCGCGCCGCCGCCAATGGTGCGGGCCGGCGCAGCGCGGTGGACAGCCACCCGCTGGTGATGGCGGCGGCGGCGGCGCGCGACAAGGCGGCGTTCGATCTTTCGCGCACCACCATCCGCGCGCCGCACGACGGCGTCGCGACGCAGACCGACAAGATCCTGCCCGGCCAGGTCATCCTGATGGGGGTGCCGACCATGGCGCTGGCGCTTTCGGGCAAGCGCTGGATCGAAGCCAATTTCAAGGAAACCGACCTCGAAAAGATGCGTCCCGGCCAGGCCGCCGAAATCCGCCTCGACGCCTGGCCGTCGCGTGCCATCCGCGGCCGGGTCGAAAGCATCGGTTCGGCGACGGGCAGCGAACTTTCGGTGCTGCCGGCGCAGAACGCCACCGGCAATTGGGTGAAAGTGGTGCAGCGCGTGCCGGTGCGGATCGCGCTGGTGGCCGATGCCGGCGTGCCGTTGATCGCCGGCCTGTCGGCGACGGTCACGGTCGAGACGGGGCGGTGACCGAAGCCCGGACCGCTGTCGCATGACCGCGCAGCCGGCCGAAGCGGCCGCCAACCCCGCCGCCAACCCCGTCGCCAACCCCGCCGCCAACCCCGTCGTCATCACTGCCGTCGTCATGCTCGGCAGCTTCATGACGATCCTCGATTCGACCATTGCCAATGTCGCGCTGCCGCACATGCAGCCGTCGCTCGGCGCCGGCGCCGATACCGTCACCTGGGTGCTGACCAGCTATATCGTCGCCACCGCCGTGGCGACGCCGCTGACCGGCTGGCTGGCCGGCAAGATCGGGCGGCGGCGGCTGTTCCTGTGGTCGGTGGTCGGCTTTACCGCGGCGTCGCTCGCCTGCGGGCTGGCGCAATCGCTGGAGCAGATGGTGTTTTTCCGGATGATCCAGGGGGCGACGGGCGCGACGCTGTCGCCGCTCGGCCAGGCCTATGTGCTCGATGTCTGGCCGCGCGAAAAGCACGGCAAGGCGATGAGCTGGTGGGGTGTCGGCATCATGGTCGGGCCGATCCTGGGGCCAGTGGTGGGGGCATGGCTGACCGACAATTACGACTGGCGCTGGGTGTTCCTGATCAACCTGCCGTTCGGCGTGCTGACCTTTTTCCTGGCGGCGTCGATCCTGCCGAAGGGGCGCGAGGTGGCGAGGGCCTTCGATGTGACGGGCTTTGCGCTGCTGGCGCTGGGGGTCGCGTCGCTGCAGCTGTGCCTCGACCGCGGGGAACAGCTCGACTGGTTCGAAAGCTGGGAAGTGCGGATCGAAGCCGGGCTGGCAGTGGCCGGGCTATGGGCGTTCGGCGTGCATGTCGCGCTGGGCAAGGATGCGCTGGTCGATCGGCGGTTGCTGGCCGATCGCAACGTGATGACGGGGTTTCTGTTCATCACCGTGCTGGGCGTGCTGCTGGTGGCGACGACGGCGATCCTGCCGCCGCTGCAGCAGCGGTTGTTCGGCTATCCGGTGATTACCGCCGGCTTGCTGCAGATTCCGCGCGGGCTGGGCATGATGCTGGCGATGATGTTTACCGGCCAGGCGATCGGGCGAGTCGATTCGCGCGCGCTGATCGGTGCCGGGCTGCTGCTGGCGGGCGGGTCGATGTATCTGCTCAGCCTGATGTCGCCGGGGATGGACAGAAGCCTGTTCATCATCGCCGGTGTGGCGCAGGGCGTCGGGCTGGGGATGATCTTCGTGCCGCTCAACACCATCGCTTTTGCGACGCTGGCGCCGGCGCTGCGAACCGATGCTTCGGGTTTCTACATGCTGCTGCGCAACCTCGGCGGCTCGATCGGCATCAGCCTCGCGGTGACGACATTGGCGCGGCAGACGCAGGTGGCGCATGCCGATATCGGTTCGGCGCTGACACCGTTCACCGTGCCCTGGGCCGATGGCGCCGCGGCACAGGCGGTCGGCCTCGATGCAGTGATGGCGGCGCTCAACGCCGGGGTGACGCAGCAGGCGGCGATGATCGCCTATATCGACGTGTTCCGGATGCTGTTCTGGGTCAGCATCGCAAGCCTGCCGCTGCTGCTGCTGCTGAAGAAGCCGCGCGAGACCGGGCCGGCGGTGCATCTGGCGGATTGAGCCCGGCTCACGCCGGCGGCGGCACCAGCCCGGCGAGTTCGAGCATAACCGCCTGCACCAGCATCACGACCAGCCAATAGCCCGCCTCGGCGCCGATCGCGCGCCATGCCGTGCCGCGGTGGCGCAGGGTTACCGCCAGCGCCGGGGCGACAAAGCCGATCCAGATGACGATGGCCGTCATCACCGCCATCACCCACGGCGGCGCCTTGTCGGCCGGCGCCAGGATCAGCGCGCCGGCGAGGATGCTGGCGAACCAGGCCTGCGCGATGAAACCGGTGACCGGCGCGCGGGTGCCGGCGCCGCCGCCGCGGTGCCCAACGCGGTGCCATGCCCAGCCGGCGGCAAGGCCGGCGAGGGTCGCCGCCAGGATCGGCAAGGCATTGAGGACGATGTAGATCATGGGCTGGGCTCCCTCGTTCGGCCACGCTAAAGCGGCGCGACGCGGAAAGGAACGCACATGCGCGAGGAACTGCCGGAATTGCTGCCCGAGGTGCTGCTGGGCCGGCTCAATCATGTCGGCATCGCCTGCCCGTCGATCGATGCGGCGATCGCCATGTACGGCCGCTTGTTCGGTGCGACGGTCAGCACGCCGCCGTTCGATCTGCCGGCGCAGGGGGTGCGCGTCGCCTTCATCGATGTCGCCAACAGCCAGCTCGAACTCATCGAACCGCTGGGCGAGGCATCACCGATCCACGGGTTCCTCAAGAAGAACCCGGCCGGCGGCCAGCATCATGTCTGTTTCGAAGTCGCCGACATCATCGCAGCGCGCGATGCGATGGTCGCCCGCGGCGCCACCGTGCTCGGCACCGGCGAACCGCGCATCGGCGCGCATGGCGTGCCGATCATCTTCGTCCATCCGAAGGATACCGGCGGCGTGCTGATCGAGCTGATGGCGACGCCGGAGCATCACTGACAAAAAAGGCCCGGATGCACGCGCATCCGGGCCTCTTTCAGCGTTGCGAGCTGATCAGCTGCGGCGGCCGCTGACCAGCCAGCCGACGACGAAGCCGAGTGCGACACCGCCGGCCAGCACAGCAAGCGGCTGTTCCTGGACGGTCTGGCGCGCCTTGGCGGCGCCTTCGTCGGCAATCTTCTGGGCGCGTTCGCGAGCTTCGCGAACCGTTTCCGGAGCCTTGTCGACCCATTCGCGCGCCGTTTGGCTGGCCTGTTCGAAGCTTTCGCGGGCCTTGCCATAGACCTGTTCGGCCTTGCCCTTCAGTTCGTCCAGCTTGCCATCGACCTGCATCTTGGTGTCGCCGGTGATGTCCCCGAAGGCGCCCTGGGCAACGCCGGCTGCTTCTTCGAGACCGCCGCTGATGCTGTTTTCGTTGATCGTCATGCAAATTCCTTTTCGTCAGAGGAATGACCGCGCTGAAATAGGCAAGCCCGCGCGACATTGTAAGTGTACCGATGGCGAAACGCTCGCTTCGGCTGCCGGTTCAATCGCGACGACACGATCGTTGCTCATACCAACGCTCGCCGATCGAGACTCATCGAAGAAAAGGGGGCGTCCGGCGGCTGGGGCCATCGGCCCCAGACCCCATCATATTGGTCTGCGGTCGAACCTCGGCGGCAAGCAGCACACACAAACGATTGCGGGTCTGGGGCCTCAGGCCCCGGCCGCCGGAGGCCGCCTTGCCTGTCGGTTATCTTCAACGGTAACTGATATCAGTCGTCCTGCCCGACCCGGCCGCGGCTGCGCTTCACCCCCGATCGCACCGCCTTGCCGGCAAGGCGGCGTTCCTTCGCCCCCAGGCTCGGACGAGTGGCTTTGCGCTTGATCGGCCGGATTTCGGCAGCCGCGACCAGTGCCTGCAGCCGCGCCCGGGCATCGCTGCGGTTGGCATCCTGGGTGCGGAAGCGATCGGCGGTCAGCACGATCACGCCGTCCTTGGTCAACCGGCTGCCGGCAAGCTTCATCAGCCGCACCGCGACGTCATCGGGCAACGACGGCGACTGGCGGATATCGAAACGCAATTGCACCGCGGTCGACACCTTGTTGACATTCTGCCCGCCCGGGCCGGAGGCGCGGACGAAGGTTTCGGACAGCTCCTCTTCGGGAATGACGATCGCCATGGGCTGCCATAGCCCGGCAATACCGATAACGGGAGGGCCGGCAACGCGAAGGGGTGACGGGAGCGCCGCAGCGACTAGGGTGAGCCATTCCCCGCGCAAAGGCAGCCGACCGATGATCATCGTCCACCACCTCAACAACAGCCGTTCGCAGCGCATCCTCTGGCTGCTGGAGGAACTTGCCCTGCCCCATGAAATCAAGGCCTACAGCCGCGATGCATTCACCAATCTGGCGCCGCCGGAACTAAAGGCGATCCACCCGCTCGGCAAATCGCCGGTCATCGAGGACGGCCCGCGCATCGTCACCGAATCGGGCGCGATCACCGATTATCTGATCCGCCACCATGGCGGCGGCCGGCTGGCCCCGGCGCCGGGCAGCGATGCACACGAGACCTATCTCGAATGGCTGCATTTTGCCGAAGGTTCGGCAATGACGCCGTTCCTGCTGGCGCTCTACACCAGCCGGCTGGGTGCTGCGGCGGCGCCGCTGGCGCCGCGCATCGAGGAACAGATCGGAGCGCACCTGGCCTATTTTTCGCAAATGCTCGGCGACAACGACTGGCTGATCGACAATTCGCTGTCGGGCGCCGACATCATGATGAGCTTCATCGCCGAATTCGCCACCGTGCAGGGCCGCACGGCCACCCACCCCAATCTGGCGGCCTATGCCCGCCGCATCCAGGCCCGCCCGGCGTGGCAAGCCGCCGCGGCGAAGGTGGAGCCCTACGGCTTTCTGGTGAAGTGATCGCGGCGTCAGGCCGGGCCCGATCCGGAACCCGGCTGTTCCCGCTGCATGGGGCAGCCGGCCCCGGGTCGGCCCGGGATAACCGGCCTCGGTGACAACCGCGTCAGGCCGGGGGCCGCGCCAGCCAGCGCGCCAGCAACTTCGGCCCGAGCAGATTTACCGCCAGCCCGCCGATGATCAGCGCTGCCGCCAGCAATTTCCATCCCGGCAGCGGTTCGGACAGGAAGATCGCCGCCGCCCCCATGCCGAACACCGGCACCAGCAGCGCCATCGGCGCCACCGCGCCGGCGGGATAGCGCGCCAATAGCCAGCCCCACGCGCCATAGCCGAACATGGTGTTGCCGACCGATTGCCACAGCACCGCCGCCCATACCCAGGGCCCGGCAGCACCGATCGCTTCGACGGCACGCCCCGGCCCTTCGAACAACAGCGCCAACGCCACCAGCGGCGGCACCGCGAACAGGCTTGACCAGACGATGAAAGCCAGCATCGGCACCCGGCCGATCCGCCGCGACACCATGTTGCCCAGCGACCAGCAGAACGCTGCGCCAAGCACCAGCGCGATGCCGAGCGGCGTCGTCGCGCCGCCGGCATTGGCGATGATCACGGCCAACCCGGCGAGCGCCAGCGCCAGCGCCGCGACCTGCACCGGTGCCAGCCGCTCGCCACCGCTGCGCAGCACCAGCCCCAGGGTGAACACCACCTGCGTCTGCACCACCAGCGAAGCCAGCCCCGGCGCGATCAGGCCATCGATGGCGATGAACAACAGCCCGAACTGGCCGACTCCGATGAATACACCATACAGCGCAAGATCGCGCCACGACACCGCCGGCCGCGGCAGCACGAACACCAGCGGCAGCGCCGCCAGCGTGAACCGCAGCGCCGCGAACAGCAGCGGCGGCAGCGCATCGAGGCCGAGCCGGATGACGACGAAATTGGTGCCCCATACCGCGACGACGGCAAGCGCCAGAAAAAAGGCCCGGGCTCCGAAACGCTCGGTCATGCGGCGCGCGGTTTCGCCATGAAATGATAGGCCAGCGCCGCCACCGTCAGCGCCGCGGCGATCACTGCGGCTACCGGCACGGCGCTGTCATCATGCAGCGCCGCAGCCGCAATCGACGCAAGGCCGCCGAACAGGAAGCTTGCCGCACCGAACAGGCCCGAGGCAGCGCCGGCGCGCAGCGGATCGACATTCAGCGCGCCGGCCAGCGAATTGGCGGCAACGAACGCATTCGACGTCAGCGCCGCGAACAGCGCCAGCATCACCGGCAGCGCCCCGGCGCCGGTGATGGCCAACGCCAGCAACAGCCAGCCGAGGCCGACCGCGACCAGCGAGGCGACGGCAAGAATGGCATCGGGCGAATGGTGACGCAGCAAGGCCCGGTTGACCTGGCTGGCACCGACGATGACGAAGCCGCCGGCAGCGAAGATCAGCCCGAAATCATTCGTCGAAAAGCCCCAGGTGGTGATCAACAGATCGGGCGCCGTGGCGATATAGCTGAACAATCCGGCGCCGTTGCAGGCGCTGACCAGCACATAGCCGACCAGCCGGCGGTGGCCGAGCAGCTCGACATAGCCGGCAAATGCCGATCCGCTGCGTGCCTTGGCCGCCGTGGCCGGGGAACGGCTTTCCTCCAGCCGCAGCCAGACGGCAGCGCCCAGCACCAGGCCGACACCGACAAAAGCGACAAAGATCGCCCGCCACGAAAAGGCCGTCGCCAGCCAGCCGCCAATGGTGGGGGCGAACAGTGGCGCGACGCCGAGAACCAGCGTAAGCAGCGAGAAGATCCGCGCCGAATCGCGATGGTCATAGCGATCGCGCACCACGGCGCGTGCCACCACCATGCCGGCGCAACAGCCGAGCGCCTGCACGAAGCGCCCGGCGATCAGCCATTCGATGCTGGGCGCCAGCACGCAGGCGAGGCTGGCGACAATGTAGACGAGGCAGCCGACGAGGATCGCCGGCCGCCGGCCGAAGCGATCCGACGCCGGGCCGTAGAACAGCTGACCGACGGCCATGCCGATGAAAAACGCCGAAAAGGTCAGCTGCACCATCGCCGGCGTGGTGGCGAAATGCACCGCGATCGCCGGCAGCGTCGGCAAATAGAGATCGATGGTGACCGCACCGAACGCCGTCAGCGACCCCAGCAGCAGGATTTCGCCCAGCGTCGGAACGCGGGCCGGGGGTGACGCCGGTGCATGCATGGCGCGGGCATAGGCAAAAGCGCAGGCGGCGGCAAACGATGGCGGCCGAGCGCGCGCCTTACTTGTACTTTACCTGACAGCCATAGGCGCGCGTCACCGCCGGATCGGGGGTGCGGCCGGCCTTGACCGCCTTGACGGCATTCAGAGCCCAGCGCGTCGCGGCCTTGGCGTCATCGGCATCGGCGGTGGGGCGATCGTCGATGGCGCCTTCATAGGCCAGCCGGCCATCGGCGGCGATGACGTACATGTGCGGCGTCGTCTTTGCGCCATAAAGCCGGCCGAGCGTGCCGGCGGGATCGAGCAGATAGGCGGTCGGCACAGCGCGGTCGTGCGCCATCTGCGCACGTGCCTGCGGCCCGGTCATGTGCCCCTGCTTGCCCGGAGCGCCGCTGTTGACCGACAGCCAGACGGCGCCCGCGGCTTTCGCTTCGGCCTGTACCGCCGGCATGGTGCCGCTGTCATAATGGGCGCGCACGAACGGGCAGCCGGGGTTGGTCCATTCGAGGATGACGATGCGGCCGCGATAATCGGCGAGGCGCACGGCGCGGCCGTCGGTGTCGGTGGCAGTGAAATCGGGGGCCGCAGCACCGATGACAGGGTCGGCCAGCGCCGGGGCCGCGACCAGCAACAGCGCGGCGAGCAGCAGGCGCCTCATGCCGACGTCCTCACGACAGCGCCTTCAGGCCGGCAACCGTCAGCAATTGCGGCAATTCGACCTCGCGCCCGTCGGCGGCGTAGAAGACATAGGCCGGCACGCCGGCGCGGCCGCGCGCCGCCAGCCATTTCGAGATGACCGGATCGCCGCGCGTCCAGTCGCCTTCCAGAACGGCGATGCCGCGCGCCTTGAACGATGCCGCCACCGCGGCATCGGCCAGTGCGCCGCGTTCGTTGACCTTGCAGGTAATGCACCAATCGGCGGTCATGTAGACGAAAACCGGCGTGCGGCTGGCCTGTAGCGCCGCCAGCCGTTCGGGGCTGTAGCGTTCGGCGTTGAGGCCGGCGGGTGCCGAAACCTCGCCCGCCACCGCCGGTTCGGCGGTCGGCAACAGGACCACCGCCAGCACCATCGCAGCGATCGCGCCGCCGGCCGGCAGCCAGGCACCGCCGCCACCCTCGCGCTGGCGCACCCCCAGCCACCACAGGAACAGCCCGAGCAGCAGCGCGCCGGCGAGGCCCATCGTCATGCCCTCCACTCCCGCCTGGCGGCCGAGCACCCAGGCCAGCGCCAGCGCGGTGGCGAACATCGGCAGCGACAGGATGGCGCGCAGCCGGTTCATCCAGGCACCGGGCCGCGGCAGTCGCCGCCGCAGTGCGGGCGAAAAGCCGATGGCGAGAAACGGCAGCGCCAGCCCGAAGCCGAGCCCGGCGAACACCGCCAGCGCCTCGATCGGCGGCAGCACGATGGCGGCACCCAGCGCGCCGGCCATGAACGGGCCCGTGCACGGTGTCGCCACGAACGCGGCCAGCGCGCCGGTGGCGAAACTGCCGAGCACGCCGCCCTTGGCAGCGGTTTCACTGCCAAGATTGCCGGTGGTCAGCGTGATTTCGAAGGTTCCGGCAAGGTTCAGGGCGATGCCGGTGACGAGCAGCAGCAGCGCCGCAATCACCCGCGGATCCTGCAGCTGGAACGCCCAGCCGACGAGGCTGCCGGCGCTGCGCAGGCCCAGCACCATGGCGCCGAGCGCCACGCAGACCAGCACGACGCCCGCGGCATAGGCCAGTGCATCGCGGCGCGCCTCTGCTGCCGGCACATTGCCGCGAGCGAGGTGAAGCGCCTTCAGGCTGAGGATCGGAAAGACACACGGCATGACGTTGAGCAGCACGCCGCCGAGGACAGCGCCAAGCAGGATCAGCGCCAGGCCGGGGGGTGCCTCCAGCGGCGCCGCGATGGCGGTATCGAGCGGCGCGCCGGCGGCCGGCACCGCGCCCGGCGTCGCCGTCACTGCAAAACCCAGCGGACGATCGATATCGTCGCGTTCCACCGCCAGCACGCCGGCGATTTCGCCGGTGGGTGCACGCGCGGCGGTTTCGATGCGCAGCGCTTCGCCCACCACTGTCACCGCCTGGGGGGCGGCATAATCGATGGCACCATCGACACTGGGGTAGAAATAGGCCGCGCGCACCCGCTGCGGATCGGCGAACGGCACCGACAGGACGAAGCGATCACCGGCCTTTTGCCAATGCGCCGCCCAGTCGACCGGCTTGGGCAGTTCGGCGCGCGCCAATGCGATGGCGATGCCATGTTCGGGATCGGTGGCGCCGTTGCCGATGCTGAGCGGCAGTTCGAGATCGGCGCCTTCCGGAACGCATTGATCGGCGCTGCATACCAGCCAGTCGAGCCGCGCCTTGATGACGAAAGCCGCGCCGCGCGCCAGCCCGGCATCGGGGACGACACTGGTAAGCAGCACATTCGGCCGCGCGTACACATAGTTCATCAGCCCCGACACGACGAGCCGTTCGGGCACCGGATAGGCCAGCGGGGTCGGCTCGACGGTCCCGGCCGGCAGGTTCCAGGCCACGCGAGTCGGCGCTCCGGCATCGCCGGGGTTCTGCCAATAAGTGTGCCAGCCGTCCTTCGGGGTCAGCCGGAAACCGATCGTCAGCGGCGCGCCAGCAGCCGGGACGCCGGATTCGGCAACAAGCTCGACACGGGTATGCGGCCGATCGACGATTGCCTGCGCCAATGCCGGTACCGCCAACTGGATCGACGCGGCAAGGACCGCAAGCAGAGCATGGCAGGCGCGAAGAATCATTGCGGCGTTATGCACGCTCGGGCCGATCTCGCAAAATGCCCGGCAGGGCGTTGCCGGCGCCGCACCGCCGGCCGGGCTGGCTTCAGGCCGCAACCCAACGCCGGCGGCGCAGCGAAGTCCCGACAAGACCGAAGCCGGCGATCAGCATCGCCCAGCTCGACGGTTCTGGCACCACGCCGGACACCGGAACGGCAAGCAGCTTGATCTGGGCGTTGTTGCCGGCGCGCTGCGGCGACAGGTCGAAATTCCAGGATCCTGTCAGCACGAAATCGCCGAAAATCCCGTCGAACAGGGTGATGTGCGTGTCACCGGCGGCCGCCGTGAAAGCACCGGCGAGCCCGACGCCGCAGACCGGCGCAGTCGCCGTCGCGCCGACGGCCGTGCAACCGAGCGACACCGCCGGACCACCATTGACAAGCGACAGGCCGGAAAGCGCAATGCCGTTGCTGCCGGCGGAACGCAGCCGGAACTGCAACGCGTTCATTTCGGCAACACCGTTCGACGTGTAGGACCAGACATCGTCGGGCTGGCCCATGGCGCCGTTCTGCATGGCATAGGTGATGGTGTTGCCGGCGCGCGACAGCGAAAAGCCGATGGCCACATCATCGACCCAGGCGCGCGACACTTCGCTCGCGACATTGCCCTGCCCCGACACCCGCGCCTGCGACGGCGCGTTGGTCAGTGCCGTGACAACGCCGGTACCGCCGTCGGCGACCGGAATGCCGGTGGCCGCAACGGGCACATGGAAACCGCGAGTGCGCCCGGCGTTCGGCGTGCGCGATTCAACGACGACACGTTCGAGCGGCGGCAGCGCCGAACCGCGCCCCGGACCGGACGTCAGCGGCACATTGTAGTAGCTTTGCAAAAAGTCGTTTTCGAATTCTAACCGCTCGTCGGCGCTGCCCTCGCCGATCGGCGACGCGGCACCGGCGTTGCTGCCGATCGTCCCGGCCAGCGAGACGACGTGATTGACGGCATGCGCCGGATTGGCGCCGGCAAGCAGGATCGCGCCGAGCGCAAGACGGGAAATCGACATCGGAACCATTGCCCCTGCTGGCGAGCAGCCTTGCGGCCGGTCGGATCATTGCCGGGGTGCCCTAACGCAGCAGTTTAAAAAGTGTCAACGCAATCCTAACGTTTATTTAACAAAATGCGAAAAACCGTTGCGATACGTGGCGTGCGCGGCGGCGCGGCCGCCAGCAGAACCCGATGACGACGAGCACAAAAAAGTCCGCCGCGCGTGAGGCGCGGCGGACTTCGAACGATCGGGACCGCGGCGGGCACCGCGAGGTGCCGACCGCCGGCCGAGGATATCAGCGCTTCGAGAACTGGAAGCTGCGGCGGGCCTTGGCCTTGCCGTACTTCTTGCGTTCGACGACGCGCGGGTCGCGGGTGAGGAAGCCGGCCTGCTTGACGACGGTGCGCAGCGTCGGTTCGAAGCGAGTCAGCGCCTGCGCGATGCCGTGCTTGACGGCACCGGCCTGGCCCGAAAGCCCACCGCCGACAACGGTGCACATCACGTCATATTGGTCGCGGCGTTCGGCGACGTCGAACGGCTGGTTGATGACCAGGCGCAGCGTCGGGCGAGCGAAATAGACGGTCTGGTCGCGGCCGTTGACGATGATCTTGCCGTCGCCGGGCTTCAGCCAGACGCGAGCGATGGCATTCTTGCGCTTGCCGGTGGCATAGGCCCGGCCATAGGCGTCGAGTTCCTGCTCGCGCAGCGGCGGCGGCGGGTTGCCCTGGACGAACGGCGCAGCGGCGTCCGAGCCATCCTGCATGGTGCCGAGATCGGCGAGCGACTGACGGGTATCCGACATTATGCGGCGGCCTTCGTGAGGGTCGAGTTCTTGCGGTTCATGCCCGCGATGTCGATGACTTCGGGCGACTGGGCGACGTGCGGGTGCTCAGGCCCCTTGAAGACGCGCAGGTTGCGCATCTGCTGGCGGCCGAGCGGCCCGCGCGGCACCATGCGTTCCACCGCCTTGATGATTACGCGTTCCGGAAAACGGCCTTCGAGGATCTTGGCGGGCGAGGTTTCCTTGATGCCGCCCGGATAGCCGGTGTGGCGGTAATAGCGCTTGTCCTGCGCCTTCTTGCCGGTGAAGCGCACCTTGTCGGCGTTGATGATGATGATGTTGTCACCACAATCGACGTGCGGCGTGAACGTCGCCTTGTGCTTGCCGCGCAGGCGGTTGGCGACGAGGCTGGCGAGACGGCCGACGACAAGGCCTTCGGCATCGATGAGCAGCCACTTTTTCTCGACCTCGGCAGGCTTGATCGAGGCAGTGACGCGGGAGAGGGTTGAAATCGGCATCGTTCAATGTCCGGCAAAAAAGCGAAACGGCCGGGGAAGCCCCCGACCGGATGACGGCGATATCGCGCAAGGCGCCCCGCCGGTCAAGCTTTTCCGGGCTTTCCGGATGTGGTGCCCGAATACCGGACTAAACCGCGGCGGTCACGGATCGGCGATACGCGACAAGCCAGTCGCGCAAGCGAGGGATTGCATCCTCGTCGGCGATGAAATCGGCCACCGGCATCAGCGCCCAATCCTGGCCTTCGTCGCCGAAACGGACGGTCGCGACCTCGATCTCGGTCAGCTCGCTGACGAAGAAATGCGACACGGTCACGCCGTCCCCCAGCCGGTAGGCGCGGTGATAGTGCAGGCGATCGGGGGCGAGATAAACTCCGAATTCCTCCGCCAGCTCTCGCAGCACGCATTCGGCCGGGCTTTCCTCGCCCTCGCGGCCGCCGCCGGGCAGGTCGAGCAGGCCGGGAAACGGCAGGCCCGGCGTATCGTCGCGGCGATAGACGAGCAGGGCATCCCCCAGCATCGCAGCGATCTTGGCGCCGCCGAAGGGAGCATTGTCCCAGATCATGGCCGCTTCATTCGGGGCAGGCGTGCGCCTGCAGATGGCCGAGCGCCGTGGTCTCCAGCGCCTTGGCGTGGGTCGAGGCCAGCACGACATCGGGAGCGAAACCGGCAATCCGGGCTTCCTCCCAGCGAGCGGCACACAGGCACCAGCGATCGCCCGGCACAAGGCCCGGAAAGCCATATTCGGGCCGCGGCGTCACCAGATCATTGCCGGCGGCACGGCTGAAGGCGAGGAATTCGGCCGTCATCACCGCGCAGACGACATGGCGGCCTTGGTCGTTTTCGTCGGTGCGGCAGCAGCCGTCGCGGAACCAGCCGGTCACCGGCGCCTGCGAACAATCGGCAAGATCGCCGCCGAGAACGTTGCGCGGCGGCGTCACGCGGCCCGGCCCCGGGCCGAAGCCACCACCGGCGCCAGCGACCAATGCGCCGCCCAGACCGTTGCTGCCACCAGCAACGCCCCCATGCCCTGATGCGCGACACCCAACGGCAGCGCGACGCCGGAGACCACGGTGGCGATGCCGAGCCCGAACTGGCCGACGATGGCGGCGCCGAGCGCCAGTGCCGGGGCGCCCGCCCCTGCCCGCCAGAGCTTCGTCGCGATATGCAGCGCCGCCAGCACGACGACGAGCGCCAGCGTGCGATGCGCGAACTGCACGGTGAACGGATCGTCGATCCAGCCGCCGATATTGCCGGCAAGGCCCGAAGGCAGCAGCGCGCCGGCCATCAGCGGCCAGGTGTCCGACGCATGGCCGGCGCGCAGCCCGGCGGTGAAGGCGCCCCAGACGATCTGCACGACCAGCAGTAAGGCGAACGGCACCACCCAGCCCTGCCAGCGCGGCGCGGCGACGACGGCATTGCCGCGGCGCAGGTCGAGCGCCGTCCACACGCACCCGGCCATGATCGTCAGCGCGACGGTCAGGTGCACGGCCAGCCGTTCGTGGGCGACCTCGGTACGGCCGACGAGGCCCGACGAGACCATCCACCAGCCGATGGTGCCCTGCAACGCACCGAGCATCAGTAGCGCCAGCAGTCGCGGCCTGTAACCGGCTGGAATCGCACCGCGCAGCCAGAACCACGCCAGCGGCAGCGCGAACGCCAGCCCGATGACGCGGCCGAGAAGGCGGTGGACATATTCCCAGAAGAAAATGCCCTGGAACTCGGCAAGGTTCATGCCGCGGTTCATCAGCAGATATTGCGACGACTGGCGATACAGCGCGAATTGTTCGGCCCAGGCCGCTTCGGTCAGCGGCGGCAGCGTTCCCGAAACGACATCCCAGCGGGTGATCGACAGGCCGGATTCGGTCAACCGGGTGATGCCGCCGACAATGACCATGACGAGGATCAGCGCGGCCACCCCGAACAGCCACGCCGCCACGGCGCGCGGCCGGGCGTCGGCACGGGGAACCGCAGGAACTGCAAGGGCAAGACTGGCCATGGCATGCCTTTGCCGCAAAGCGTCCGGCAGGCCAAGCGCAATGCCGTCGCAGCGGCCGGCACGACAGTCACTGCGACGGGCGGCTTGCGCCATGCGATGTTACACTGTATCCCCCTGATCATGGCTCGCCGGTTCGCTTCCCTGTTCGACAAATCGGCGATCGGCCTGTCCGGCCTCTGCCTCCTCCATTGCTTCGCCGGTTGGCTGGCCGTCACCGTGTTCACGGTTTCGGGCGGCTGGCTGGGGCATGATATCCACGCCATCGGGCTGGCGCTGGCGCTGCCGATCGCCGGCGTCGCCTTGTGGCGCGGTGTTGCCTCGCATGGCCGGGCCGGCATCGGCTGGGCGGGGGCGGCCGGGCTGCTGCTGATGGCGGCTTCGCTGTTTGCCGGCCATGGCAGCGCCGAGCTGCCGCTGTCGATCGCCGGTGTCGTCATTCTGGGCCTCGCCCATTGGTGGAACATGCGCGCCGCGGCATGACGGTTGCAGCGGCGGCAGCGGGCTTGGCGCGCGGCGGCGGCATCGGTATGGCTGCCGGGATGGAACATGCCGACCATCACGACCACCATGACGATGGCGGGCCGGCGCTTGCCGCGGCGGCAGAGGGCGCCTTCGTCGCTTCGGGCGAGCAGTGGACCACGATGCGCGCTGCGGTTTTCGATGCCCTTGCCGGTTTCGACCGGCCGGCGAGCGCCTATGACGTCACCGAGGCACTGAGTTCGGCACAGGGCCGGCGCGTCGCGGCGAACAGCGTCTATCGCATCCTCGATCTGTTCGTTGCCGCCAATGTCGCCATCCGCGTCGAAAGCGCCAACGCCTATATCGCCAATTCCCACCCCGGTTGCCTGCACGATTGCATCTTCCTCGTCTGCGATGCCTGCGGGCGGGCGACGCATGTCGATGACGATCAGGCCGCGGCGCGCGTTCGGCAGACGGCGGTCGAAGTCGGCTTTCGCCCCGAACGCCCGGTAATCGAAGTGCGTGGCCGATGTGCCACGTGCAGCGATCGTTGATTGCAGCCTGCGTCGACTTTTATCGACAGCCGGGGTGCGAGGCGCTAGCATTGTCAACAAACATCCATAATCGCGGCGGACATTCGTGACCCAACGACCTTCGACCCCCCTGCTCGACCTGGTGAACCTGCCGGCCGAGCTGCGGAAGCTGCAACCCGAACAGCTTCGCCAGCTGGCCGACGAACTGCGCACCGAAATGATCGATGTGGTGTCGACGACGGGCGGGCACCTCGGCGCCGGCCTCGGCGTCATCGAACTGACGGTGGCGCTGCACTATGTGTTCGATACGCCGGCCGATCGGCTGATCTGGGATGTCGGCCACCAGGCCTATCCGCACAAGATCCTGACCGGGCGGCGCGACCGCATGCGCACGCTGCGCCAGGGCGGCGGGCTTTCCGGCTTCACCAAGCGCAGCGAGAGCGAATATGATCCGTTCGGTGCCGCGCACAGCTCGACCTCGATTTCGGCGGCGATCGGTTTTGCTGTCGCCAACAAGCTGAAGAGCCAGCCCGGCAAGGCGATTGCCGTGATCGGCGATGGCGCCATGTCGGCCGGCATGGCCTATGAAGCGATGAACAACGCCTATCAGGCCGGCAACCGCCTCGTTGTGGTACTCAATGACAACGACATGTCGATCGCCCCGCCGGTCGGCGCGTTTTCGGCCTATCTCAACCGGTTGCTGTCGTCGCGGTCGTTCCTCGAACTGCGCGAGGCAGTGAAGCAGATCGCTCGCAAGACCTTCCCGACCGGGCTGAAGAAAGCCGCCAAGCTGGCCGATGAATATGCGCGCAATTTCGCCCAGGGCGGCGGCACGATGTTCGAGGAACTGGGCTTCTATTATGTCGGCCCGATCGATGGCCACAATCTCGATCATCTGATCCCGGTACTCGAAAATGTCCGCGATGCCGCCGAAGGCCCGATGCTGATCCATGTCGTGACGCAAAAGGGCAAGGGCTATGCCCCGGCCGAAGCCGCAGCCGACAAATATCACGGCGTCGTCAAGTTCGATGTGGTTTCGGGCGCCCAGCAGAAATCGACCCCCAAGGCGCCGGCCTATCAGAATGTTTTCGGCGACGCGCTGATCGCCGAAGCCCAGAATGATCCGACCATCTGCGCCATCACCGCGGCGATGCCGTCGGGCACCGGCGTCGATCGGTTCAACAAGGCTTTCCCGGATCGCACGTTCGATGTCGGCATCGCCGAACAGCATGCCGTGACCTTCGCTGCCGGTCTTGCCGCGCAAGGCATGAAGCCGTTCTGCGCCATCTATTCGACGTTCCTGCAGCGCGCCTATGATCAGGTCGTCCACGATGTCGCCATCCAGAACCTGCCGGTTCGCTTTGCCATCGATCGCGCCGGGCTGGTCGGCGCCGATGGCTGCACCCACGCCGGCGCCTTCGATGTGACCTATCTTGCCACCCTGCCCAACATGGTGGTGATGGCCGCGGCCGATGAAGCCGAACTCTACGACATGGTGCACACCATGGCACTGCACGACAGCGGGCCCATTGCCGTGCGTTATCCGCGCGGCGAAGGTACCGGTGTCGCCATTCCCGAAGCGCGCACCCGGCTGGAAATCGGCAAGGGCCGCATCGTTCGGGAAGGCAAGACCGTCGCCATTCTGTCGCTCGGCACTCGCCTCGGCGATGCGCTGAAGGCCGCCGAGGAACTGGAGGGCAAGGGCCTTTCGACGACAGTTGCCGACCTGCGGTTTGCCAAGCCGCTCGATTACGCGATGATCCGCCATCTCGCCGCGACGCACGATGTGCTGGTGACGGTGGAGGAAAACGCCATCGGCGGCTTTGGCGCGCATGTGCTGACCTGGCTCAGCGACCAGGGCCTGACCGATGCCGGGCTGAAAGTCCGCACCATGCGCCTGCCCGACATCTTCCAGGATCATGAATCGCCGGCGAAGCAATATGCCGAAGCCAAACTCGACGCCCCGGCGATCGTGGCGACCGTGCTCGACGCGCTGCGGCACAACAGCGTGGCGATGGCGGAGGGCGCGCGGGCGTAGCAGCGGCTTGCGTCGCGGCACGCACGGATATACACTCCGCCGGAAGATATCCGCAGGGGCCGTTATCCAAGTCGCCAAATGCGGCAACAGCCTCGCCGTTCGCATCCCTGCGGATGTGGCGCGCCAGCTCGGGATCAAGGAAGGCGACAATATCGAAGTAGTCGCCGCCGACGATCAGCAAATCGCAATGGCGCGCAAGCGGACGCGCGAAGAAGCGCTCGAAAGTTTTCTGTCACGGCGAGTGTCCCTGCCCGAGGGGTATCGCTTCGACCGCAAGGAACTCTACGACGACCGCGACCCGCTTTGACGGTCTTTCTCGATACGAACATTCTGATTTACGCGATCGACGGCGGCGATAAGCGGCAGGTGGCCAGCAGCCTCGTTCGCAAGAATGCCCGAATTTCGGTGCAATCGCTGAACGAGTTCGCGCTGGTGGCGCGGCGCAAGCTGCGATGGTCCTGGCATGAGGTTCATGACGCGCTCGACGAGTTGGCGGCGGGCTTCGGCGAGCCCGTGCCGTTGACCTATGACGTGTACCGCGCCGGGATCGATCTTGCCGAACGTTACCAGTTCCGCGTCTATGACGCGCTGATCGTCGCCGCTGCAATTGGTGCAGGCGCCGATACGCTTTTTTCGGAAGTCATGCAGGATGGCCTGGTGGTCGGCGGCCGGTTGACCATTCGCAACCCTTTCGAGGGTCCGATGCCGAAGGGCGGTACCGACCCCCTTTGCCCATGATCGGTCCTAACGCCGCCGATACACCCGCTTGCCCGCCAGCCAGGTCTCGCGCACTTCGATCTTCCACAGATCGGCAGCGGGTGCTGCGAACGGATCGCGGTCCACCACGATGAAATCGGCCCATTTGCCGGGCTCCAGCGTGCCGACTTTGGTTTCAGCGTGGCCGGCCCAGGCGGCGCCGGTGGTGAAGGCGGCGAACGCCTGCTCCAGCGTCAGCGCCTCGGCGACGCGCCAGCCGGCGGGCGGTTCGCCGTCGCGTGACTGGCGCGTGACGGCGGCGAGCAGGCCGAAAAACGGATTGGGCGGCTCCACCGGGAAATCGCTGCCGCCGGCAAGGCGTGCGCCGCTGTTGGCCAGCGTCGCCCAGGCATAGCCGCCGGCCAGCCGCGCTTCGCCGACGCGCAGTTCCGCCATGCCCTTGTCCGACGTCGCATGCGTCGGCTGGATCGAAGCGATGATGCCGAGCCGGGCAAAGCGCGGCAGATCATCGGGTGTCACGATCTGGGCATGTTCGTTGCGGTGGCGCAGCGCCCGGCGCTGGCCGTCGGGCACGGCGGCAAAACCGCCGAGCACCGCGCCGTTGGCGGCATCGCCGATGGCGTGCGCCGCAACCTGGAACCCGGCGGCCGAAGCATCGGCGATCATCCGGCGCAGCTTGCCTTCCTCGTGAAACGGCAGCCCGCGGGTGTCGGTCTGGTCCTCGTACGGCGCGCGCAGCCAGGCGCCGCGGCTGCCGAGCGCGCCATCGGCCTGCAACTTCATCGCCATCATCGCCAGCCGGTCATCGGCAGCCCAACCGATCGGCCCCGCCGGGGCGATGGCGGCGCGATTGTCGGGCCCATAGGCCATGGCATAGACCCGCGTCGTCAACCGGCCGGCAGCGGCAAAACGCTGGTAACGATCCCAGGTGGCGCGATCGATGCCGGCGTCATGAACGCCGGTCAGGCCCACCGACGCGAGGATCGCCAGCGATTTCGCCAGTGCCGCATCGGCTTCGGCCGGTGTCGGTTCGGGCACCTTGTCCGCCACCAGCTTCATGGCCGCATCGACGAGGACGCCCGATGGCGCGCCGCCGGCGTCGCGTTCGATGCGGCCGCCGGCAGGATCGGCGGTCGCGGCGGTGATCCCGGCAAGCCGCAGCGCCGCCGAATTCACCCAGATGGCATGGCCATCGACGCGGCGCAGGATCGCCGGCCGGGAGCCGGTGGCGGCATCGAGTTCGGCCGCGGTCGGAAAGCGTCCCAGCGGCCGGCCATTGTCGGCCCAGCGT
>JBBQWE010000037.1:0-23644 GCA_038210855.1 Sphingomonadales bacterium
GGCCTTGCCCGACAGATTGTCGGTATCGGTCTTGGTGCGGAACGGCACGCCGTTGGCAGCGGCCGGGTTGCCGTTGTTCAGGCCGCCGCTGGAGGTGGCATAAACGCCGGCGTCGAAGCTGGCGGCGATGCCGGGGCCGGCCAGCAGCGTGCGGCGGCTGTGGAAGACGCTCAGATTGTCGATGGTGTAGCGCAGGCCGACGATGCCGCGCAGCCGGTCGCTGAAATTGATCGTGCCCTGGCCGAACAGCGCGACGTTGGTGAACGTCGAACCGAAAGTTGCCGAAGCGCTGGGGAAGCTGCTCGCCGGTGCACCGGGGCTGCCGCAGGGGATCAGCACCGTCGGCGCCGGGGTCGTGTCGCAGCGGATGACATCGCGGGTGAAGGTGCGCTCGCTGACGGCGCGGCTGTAGAAAGCGCCGACGACATAGGCGAAAGTCTGGTCGGCCGGCGAGGTCAGCCGGATTTCCTGGGTGAAGGTGTTGCCGATCTGCGGGCCGTCATCGTGCAGCTGGTTGAGGTTCAGGCGCGGGTTGACCGCATTGTCGACGAAAGCCTGGCCGATGAAGTCGCCGTCGCGGATTTCGCGGTTGGCATAGTTGCGATAGGCGGTGATCGAGGTGACGACATGGTCGCCCAGCTCGATATCGAACTGGCCCGATGCGCCCCAGCTTTCCTCTTCGGTGCGGGTGACGCGGTTCTGGCGGATGGTGCGGGTGCGGTCGCCATCGAAGGCGATCCCGGCCAGCGCCTGCGCGGCAATGCCGGCCGGGCGGGTGCCGATGACTTCGGCGCAGCAATCGTCGTTCGACTTGCGCCAGTCGGCGATCAGGGTGAACTTCACCGTCTCGCTGACATCGGCTTCCAGGATGTTGCGGACGCCATAACGTTCGTAACCATTGACGCGGCGATTGACGCCGGGGGCATCGTTGAAGATGTTGCCGTCATATTGGCCGTAGAAGAACGTCAGGCGGTTGCGGACCTTGTCGGTGATCGGCGTATCGAGGGCACCGCGGATGCGGAATTCATTGCCGTTGGCAAAGAAGAAGGCGCCATCGAGATAGCCGCCAAGCTCGCTGCCGGGCTTCTTGGAAACCACGTTGACGACGCCGGCCGAAGCGTTCTTGCCGAACAGCGTGCCCTGCGGACCGCGCAGCACTTCGATGCGTTCGATGTCGACCAGATCGGTGAAGGCTTCCCCGGCGCGGCTGAGCACGACGCCGTCGAGAACGGTCGAAACCGAAGGCTCGCCGGCGATGGAGAAGGTCGCGGTGCCGACGCCGCGCAGGTAGATCGACTGGTTGAGCACGGTGCCCGACTTGCGGAAGTTGAGCG
This sequence comes from Sphingomonadales bacterium, assembly GCA_038210855.1. Classification (GTDB taxonomy): domain Bacteria; phylum Pseudomonadota; class Alphaproteobacteria; order Sphingomonadales; family Sphingomonadaceae; genus Sandarakinorhabdus. The sequence goes on from JBBQWE010000037.1 coordinate 1,335, forward strand.
CCGGGACCTGATACTGGACGTTTTCGAGGTTGAGCGCGCCCTGGCGAGCCAGTGCCTCGCCGCTGACGACCGAGACGGCGAGCGGCACGTCCTGCAGTCGCTCGGTGCGCTTTTGGGCGGTGACGACGATTTCGGTCAAATCGATCTCGGCAGCGGCGGTGTCGGCAGCAGCGGCCCGCGCGGGCGCCGCAGTCTGGGCCAGCGCCGGGACAGCGGCGATGGCGATAAGGCCGGCGGCACCGAACAGGCGCGCAGCGGTGGTCAGCAGGGCAGTGCGGTTCATGTGTTCGTCCCCATCATGCGTGCGGCCACGAAAAGGCCACGGCTTCGCTGGGATTTTCCCAGCAGTGTTGCCGCGTGCAATGACGCCGTTGCCGGGCACGTCAACCCGCGCGAGGGCGGAAGCAGCAAGTGTGTTGCGGTAGCGCAACAGGTTTGCGGGGTCCGTTTCGGTTGCGTTTCCGGCCGGCCCGAACGTCGCGGTGGTTGTCAGAGCCCCAGTTCGGCCATGGTCACCACCCGGTGTTCGCGAGCGCTGATCTCCGCCGCCAGCCCGATCGCGACGGCGCGCAGGCCGTCCTCGGCAGTGACCAGCACGCCGGCCTCGCCATGCACCGCCCGGGTGAAGGCGAGGTGCTGGAAATAGGTCGACCCATGGTGCTGGCCGGCAGCGAGCGCATCGGCCGGGGTTTCGACATGGGCACGCGTCGCCTGCTTGGGGTTCATGAAGCCGACTCGCGGCGAATGGACGATATCGCCGGCGGGGATCAGCACATCGAGCCGGGCCGTGTCGCCGACGGCGGTGATTTCCTCTTGTTGTTCGGCGCCATCGGCAAACATGCACAGATCGAGCATGGCGCGGACGCCGTTGGAAAAATCGACCGTCGTGAAGCTGTTGTCGATGATGTCGGGCGTGCGGCCATCATAGCGTTCGTCGCGGTGGTTGACGTCCATGGCACCCGAACAGAACACCCGAACCGGTTCGGCGCCGACGATGTGCCGCATCAGATCGAAGAAATGGCAGCATTTTTCGACCATGGTGCCGCCGGTATTCGCCGAAAACCGGTTCCAGTCGCCGACCTTGACGAGGAACGGGAAGCGATGTTCGCGGATCGACAGCATTCGCAAGGCGCCGATGCGGCCGCCCTGGACCTGGGCGACGAATTCGCTGACCGGCGGCATGAAGCGATATTCCATCGCCGTCCAGAACACCCGGTCGTAACCGGCCGCAGCCGCCGCCATGGCGCGGGCGCCATCGAGGGTCGTCGCCAGCGGCTTTTCGCACAGGATGTGCAGCCGCGCGTCCATCAGCGGCGGCACGACCTCGACATGGGTGAAATTGGGGCTGGCAACCACGACGGCGTCGCACAGGCCCGACGCCGCCAGTGCTGCCGCATCGCCGAAGCGCGCCACCGCGCCGCCGGCCGCAGCAGCGGCGCGGTCGAGGCTCGACGCCACCGGATCGGCGAGTGCGGTAACGCGATGCCCGGCGAGGCGGATGTTGGCGATATGCTCAATCGCCATCATTCCACTGCCGACGATCCCCCAGCGCAGGCTATCGGTGCTTTTCATGTCGGGAATCTCCGGGCATTGGGGCGGCTATGGAACAGATCGCCCTTTCCCCCGAACCTCGCCCGCTCGGCAAGTCCCCGTTGCGGGTCAGCCCGCTGGCGTGGGGCATGTGGCGTTTCGCCGGCGACGATGTCCGCGCCGCCCGCGAACGGGTGGAAGCAGCGATCGCCGCCGGCATCACCTTCTTCGACACCGCCGATATCTATGGCCCCGACAATGACGAACCGTTCGGTGCCTCGGAAAGCCTGCTCGGCCGGGTCTTTGCCGAAGCGCCGGGCTTGCGTGATCATATCGTGCTGGCGTCGAAGGGCGGCATCCGCATGGGCGTGCCCTATGATTCCTCGCCGGCCTATCTTCGCGCCGCGGTCGAGGCATCGCTGACGCGGCTGGGTGTCGAACGCATCGACCTGTGGCAGATCCACCGGCCCGACATGCTGACCCACTGGGCCGATGTCGCGGCAACGCTCGATGCCATGGTGCTGGAGGGCAAGATCGGCGCGATCGGTGTCACCAATTTCACGCCCTCCCAGACAGCAGCGCTGGCGGCGCATTTGCAATCGGGCATCGCCTCGGTGCAGCCGGAGTTTTCGGCACTGGCGACGTCGCCGCTGTTCGATGGCATCCTCGACCAGGCGATGCAGCATGGCTTTGGCGTCATGGCCTGGTCGCCGCTCGGCCAGGGCCGCATCGGCGACGGCGATCCGCGCCCCGGCCGCGGCAAGCCGGAGGATGATCGCACGGCGCGGGTCAAGGCGGCGCTGGCGGCGCAGGGCGAGGCGCATGGCGTCGGCGTGACCGCGGCGGCCTATGCCTGGATCATGGCGCACCCGGCCGGGATCATTCCGATCGTCGGCACCCAGAACCCGGCGCGCATCGCCGCCAGCAGCGATGCCTTCAAGGTCAAGTGGACGCGTGCCGAATGGTATGGCGTGCTGACCGCGTCGCTGGGGGAGCATCTGCCGTGAAAATCCCCGAAGTTGCCGCTTGCGAAGTCGCCTGGTTTTCGGCGCTGTGCGACGATGATTACGAATTCCTGGGGCAAGCCGACCCGGCGCTGCGGTCGAGCTGGGAACATTGCCGCAACATCGTCATGACCGCCGAAAAGGGCGGGTTCGACAATGTGCTGCTGCCCTCGGGCTATGCGCTCGGCATCGATTCGACCGCCTTTGCCGCCGCCATCGCCGCGGTGACGACGCGCATCCGGCTGTTGCTGGCAGTGCGTGTCGGCGAAATGTGGCCGCCGCAGCTGGCGCGGCAACTGGCGACGATCGATCGGATCGCCGGCCTTGCGCCGGCGGGCGACCGGATTTCCGGCGGGCGCCTCAACGTCAACATCATCTCGTCCGACATTCCGGGTGAAGTCCTGCCCTCGGCGCCGCGTTACCAGCGCACCGTCGAAGTGATGGAGATACTGAAGATCCTGCTGGGTGGCGGCGCGCTCGATTACCAGGGCGAATTCTACAAGCTGAAGCTCGATCCGCCGGCCGCGACGACGCTCGGCGGCCGCTGCCCGCCGCTCTATTTCGGCGGCCTCAGTCCCGATGCCCGGGAAGCGGCGGCACGCGCGGCCGACGTCTATCTGATGTGGCCCGATACGATGCCGGTGGTCACCGACATCATCGCCGACATGACGGCCCGAGCGGCAGCGCACGGCCGGACGCTGCGCTACGGCTACCGCGTCCATGTCGTCGTCCGCGAAACCGAAGGCGAGGCTCGCGCCGCTGCCGACCGGCTGTTGTCCAAGCTCGATGCCGCCACCGGTGAGGCGATCCGCAACAAGTCCCTGGACACGCAGTCGGTGGGCGTCCGCCGCCAGGCCGAGCTGCGCGACAGCACAGCCGATGGCTATGTCGAGGACAACCTCTGGACGGGCATCGGCCGCGCCCGCTCCGGCTGCGGCGCCGCCATCGTCGGTGACCCGGACCAGGTGCTGGCCAAGCTGCAGGCCTATCAGGCGCTCGGCATCGATGCCTTCATCCTTTCCGGCTACCCCCATGCCGCCGAGGCCGATCTGTTCAGCCGCCACGTGCTGCCGCGAATGGCCCACGGCGCGCTGGTGATCTGACCGGAGCTGCGACCGCCGTTTCGGGTGCCGCCCCACCGCTGGCGTTTTTCGGTTTTGATTGCGCGCTTGTCGTCGTGGCCCTAGTAATCATCAGCGTTTCGAAAAGGGCGATACGGTCGTCATGGTGATGTTGCTGCAGGCCCCCTTGCTGCCGTTCACGGCGGCGCTCGGCATGTTGCTGGTGCTGGCCTTGCTGCAACTTGTCGGTATCGGCCTCGACGCCGACGCCGATCTTGATGGCGGCAACGCCGGCGGGCTGGGGCACGCGCTCGATTGGCTCAACGCCGGACAACTTCCGATCCTTGTTCTCGCAATCGTCGCGCTGGCGTCGTTTGCCATTGCCGGCGTGCTGATCCAGTCGGCCGCGCAGACAGCCGTTGGCCTGCTGCCATGGCCGGTCGCCAGCGTCGCTGCACTTGCGACGGCGGTGCCGGCCACTCGCTGGCTGTCACGGCCACTGGCGCGCGTGCTGCCGCTCGATGAAACCACCGCGGTTGCCATCGACAGCTTGCTCGGCCGCCGTGCTCGCATCGTGCTCGGAACGGCGCGAAGCGGCAGCCCGGCGCGAGCCCAGGTCGAGGATCGCCACGGCCGGCGCCATTTCGTGATGGTCGAACCCGCCGGCGATGGCGTGCTTACCGCCGACGATCTGTTGCTGCTGGTGACGCGCGACGGCCCGCATTTCCTGGCCATCACCATCCCGCCCGACGCCTTCACCGAAATTGGGCTTTGACCATGAACGAAATCGACCCCGCCGAAGGGCTCGGCATGCTGGCGACCGTTGGCACCATCGCCGCAGGGGTGGTGATCGCCATCCTCGCAATCGGCCTGATGATCGCCAGGCTTTATCGCCGCGCATCGAAGGAAACCGGTTTCGTTCGAACCGGCTTCGGCGGCGAAAAGGTCGTCATCAACGGCGGTGCGTTGGTGCTGCCGGTGCTGCACGAAACCATGCCGGTGAACATGAACACGGTTCGTTTGCCGGTGGAACGCCGCAACAGCGACGCGCTGATCACCAGCGACCGCATGCGGATCGATGTGAAGGCCGAATTCTACGTTCGCGTGAAGCCGGATGCCAACAGCATCGCCATGGCAGCGCAGACGCTCGGCGCCCGGACCATGCAGCCGGCGGCGCTGAAGGAACTGATCGAAGGCAAGTTCGTCGATGCGCTGCGCTCGGTCGCTGCCGGCATGACCATGAACCAGCTTCACGAACAGCGGTTCGATTTTGTCCAGAAGGTCCAGCAGGTAAGCTCGCTGGATCTGGCGATGAACGGGCTGGAACTCGAAAGCGTTTCGCTGACCGGGCTCGATCAGACCAGTATCGAACATTTCAACGCCAACAATGCCTTCGATGCCGAGGGTCTTACGAAGCTGACCGAGCAGATCGAACTGCGCCGCAAGGCCCGCAACGATATCGAGCAGGACACCCGCGTCCAGATCGAGACCAAGAACCTCGAAGCCGAGCGCGAGCGACTGAACCTGTCGCGCGAAACCGAATTCGCGCGCATCGAACAGGAACGCGGGCTCGCTATTCGCCGCGCCGCGCAGGTCGCCGAAGTGGCGCAGACCCAAGCGGAACGCAGCCGCGAAGCCGATCAGGCGCGGATCAGCGCCCGTCAGCAGACCGAGTCCACCCAGATCGAGGCCGATCGCACCCTCGCCGAAGCCCGCATCGCCCAGGAACAGGCAGTGGCGATCGCGCGCCAGGAAAGCCAGATCGCCATCCAGAACAAGTCGCGGATGGAAAGCCAGGCGCGTGCCGAAGCCGACAAGGCACGTGCCGAGGCCGTTGCGGCGGAGGAACAGGTGACGACGGCGCGCGAGATTGAAATCGCCGAACGCGCCAAACGCATCGAACTGATCGAAGCCGCCAAGGAAGCCGAGCGCGCCGCCATCGGCATCCGGGTGGCCGCCGAAGCGGAAAAGGCGGCAGCCGCGAACCGCGCCGAAGCGGTACGGCTTGCCGCGGAAGGCGACGCCGAAGCCGCCAAGCTGGCGGCCGACGCGGCGCGCGTTCGCTTCGAAGTCGACGCCGCCGGCCAGCGCGCCATCAACGAAGCCGCCAATCTCATGTCGAACGACCAGATTTCGATGCAGACCAAGCTGGCGCTGATGCAGATCCTCCCCGATATCATCCGCGAAGCTGCCAAGCCGATGGAAGCCATCGACAGCATCCGCATCGTCCAGGTCGAAGGATTGAACGGCGGCGGCGGCGGCGGCGGCGGCGATGGCGGAGGGGACGGCAATCTGGCCGATGCGGCGATGAAGGCGGCGCTGCGCTATCGCGCGCAGGCGCCGATCGTCGACAATCTGCTTCGCGAACTCGGTCTCGATGGCGCCAGTCTCGGCCTGCCGCCGGCGGTGCCCGACCGGGCCGCCGAATGACGACGACAGTTCAGCCCAGCCGGGGATCAAGAAGTCGCATCGGCATTCGCGAGCGGTCAAAACGCGGCGCGCAGACAAGCCGGCATCGCAATCGTTGTCGCGCTTGGCAATGCGTGCCCGACAAGTTTCTTCACTTGCCCCTGAACACCGGCGTGCGCTTTTCGCGATAGCTGGCGAAGGCTTCGCGGAAATCCTCCGTCCCGGTTGCCAGTTCCTGTTCGTGGTCGGCATAGGCGAACGCAGTGGTGTAGTCGTCGTCGATCGCGGTCCAGATCTGGGCTTTCATCGCCGCCATGGCGCGCGGTGCCGAGTAAGCGGCGATATTGGCGGCATATTCGGCAACGTGCGGCATCAATGCATCGTCATCCAGAACCGCGTTGACGATGCCGAGGCGTTCCGCCTCCACGCCGTCGAAACGCCGCGCCGTGTACAGCAGGTCGGCCGCGCGCGCCGTGCCCACAAGCCGCGACAACAGCCACGCCGAACCCTTTTCGCCCGGCACGCCGATGCGCGCGAACGTGGCGTTGAACAGCGCCGACCGCGCGGCAAAACGGATGTCGCAGTGCAGCGCCAGAATGAAGCCCCAGCCGAAGGCCGGGCCGTTGACCGCCGCGATCGTCGGCTTGCGGCAAGTGATCAGCGCGTTCCAGCCGCCGGCGTAGAAACGCTGCAGATCCGGCCCGATGTCGTCGCCCCATTGCGGGGTGATGCCATGGTCGGTCGTCACCCGGCCGCCGGCGCCCGAACCGATAATCGACAGGTCGAGCCCGGCGCAGAAACCGCGGCCGGCGCCGGTCAGCACGATGACCTTCACCGCCGGATCGGCCCCCGCCTCGCCGACCCGGGCGAACAGCGCCGACAGGATTTCCGGCGTCAACGCATTCAGCTTTTCCGGCCGGTTGAAAGTGATCGTCGCGACGCCGGCGTCGACCGAATAGAGCAAATCGTCCACGGCTTACTCCCGAGATTTATAAGGATCAGAAAGTGGGCCTCCGGCGGCCCCTTTCCTTGCAAACTCAAGCTGCAAACCGCGCCAGCCGGCCCTGGATGATGCTTTCCGCCTCCGCCATGATGCCGTCGATCAGTTGCTTGCATGTCGGGATATCGTGGATCAGCCCGACTACCATGCCGCACGACCAGGCGCCGGCTTCCATCGTGCCTTCCTTCATGATCTTGGGGTAGACGCCGGCGACTTCCTCGATGATGTCTTCGAACTTGAGATTGGCGCCGAGCGCCTTTTCCTTGGCGAGCAGGCGTTCGACGGCGGCGTTGTTGAGCACGCGTTCGGTGTTGCGCAGCGGCCGCATGACGAGGCGGGTGTCGAGCTCGGTCGCTGCCAGGATCGCCTGTTTGACGTTGTCGTGCACCGGCGCTTCGACCGTCGCGATGAAGCGCGTTCCCATGTTGATGCCTTCGGCGCCCATCGCCAGCGCGGCGACGAGCTGCTTGCCATTGGCGACGCCGCCCGAAGCGACGAACGGAATTTTCAGTTCCTCGGCGGCGCGCGGCAGCAGGATCCAGTTCGGCACATCGTCTTCGCCCGGATGGCCACCGCATTCGAAGCCATCGACGCTGACGGCGTCGCAACCGATGCTTTCGGCCTTCAGGCTGTGGCGCACGGACGTGCATTTGTGGATGACCTTGATCCCGGCCTCCTTCAGCGCCGGCAGCCATTTCGCCGGGTTGTTGCCGGCGGTTTCCACGGCCTTCACGCCGCCGTCGATGATGGCGCGGATGTAGCCGGGGTAATCGGGTGTCGCCAGGCTGGGCAGGAAGGTCAGGTTCACGCCGAACGGCTTGTCGGTCATGTCGCGGCAGCGGGCGATCTCGCGCGCCAGATCCTCGGGAGTGCGCTGCGTCAGCCCGGTGATGATGCCCAGCCCGCCGGCGTTGCTGACCGCGGCGGCCATTTCGGCAAAGCCGACATAGTGCATGCCTCCCTGGATGATCGGATGTTCGATGCCGAACATTTCGGTGATCTGCGTTTTCATGCTGGGTTCCCCAAGGCGATCGTCTGGTTGCCGCTAACGCAAGGCCGGCGGCACCGTGCCTGCAAGACATGACAGGTCGGCAGCAGGCGTCGTTCCGAAGCGGCTTGGCGGCGGTGGAAGTTCACGAAGTTCAGTCGTTCGCGCTCTTGGGCGGTGGCGGCGATGCCCGGGTGGTCGCGCCGGAAGCCCCCAAGCATCGGAACTGCACACCATCCCCCCGCGCGCCTTGACCGGCGCAGCGCCGACCATAACCGATCGACCGGGTGTAGGACAGGCGGCCGCCTGCCGGGTCAGCCGTCGCCCGGGCTGGCCACGATGCGGTGGCGGGCGAGATATTCATAATCGGCCCGGCAGGCCGCGGCGATGGCGGCGGCTTCGGCATCGAGCCGTGGGGCCGCGGTTTCGGCTGATCCGAAACCGGTCGAGGCCTCGACCGCGCCATACCAATGCGCGGCCCAGATGCCGTCGGTTTCGCGGCGGCCGGGCGGCCAGTGCAGCATCGCGGGGTCCGGGTCGATTGCCAGCGCGGCGCACAATGCAGCCAGGCTGGCGGCCGGATCGCGCAGGATATCGCCCGAATCGATCACCGGCGGCGCGTGGCCGAGACGATCCGCCTCGGCACCGAAATAGCGGCGCTGCATGGCATAGCCGAGGTGATCGGCACGCACCGCAACGCGCTTGGCGGCATAGGAGGCCACCACCCGCTCCGGCGCGCGGATCAGGAAAGCGTGGGTGTGTCCGGGCAGATCGGCGATGCCCACCGGCCCGACCATATGGTGCGCCATGTGCTTTTGATACCAGATCGGGCGATCGCAGGCGCCGTTCAGCGCCGCGGTAACGCCGCGCCAGTCGCAATCCATGTCGGCCATCACTTCGGCGGCCATCGGCTGCGGATCGCCGGTGGCGGCGAGATAGGCGCCATAATAGGGCTCGTCGCTGACCGCGGTATCGGCGCGCGCGCCGAAACTGCGCATCATCGCGGTCGAAAGGTTGCGCGGGCCGGACCACATGGCGATGCGAATTGTCATAAGGGCGACGGGGCCCCCGCGGCTGGGGCCATCTTCCTGCCGACGAAAATCACGCCCGCCCTCGTGCCGCCACGTCGCGTGCCATCAGTTCAAGGTACAGCCCCTGCAACCGCGCCACCATCGGCCCGCGGCTGTCGCTGATGTGGCGGCCGTCGATGCGCGTCACCGGCGCGACGCCGGCGAAGGTGCCGGTGACGAAGGCTTCGTCGGCGCCATAGACTTCCGTCAGCGAAAAGTTCTTTTCGAACACCGGAATGGCGTTTTCGCGGCACAGGCGGATGACGTTCGATCTCGTGATACCGCCAAGGCAGTAATCGCCGGTGGAGGTCCAGACTTCACGAATACCGTCGCGATTGGGCCGCACGATGAAGAAATGCGTCGAATTGCAGGTGGCGACGAAGCCGTGCGGGTCGAGCATCAGTGCTTCGTCGGCGCCGGCCTCGATGGCCTGGATGCAGGCGGTGATGCAGTTGAGCTTGGAATGCGAATTGAGCTTGGGGTCCTGCACATCGGGGAAGCCGCGGCGGACATGGACGGTGAACAGGCGCAGGCCTTGTTCAAGGGTCGAGGCGAGCGGCGTCTTGAATTCGGCGATGATGACGATGGTGGCCGGCGATACGACGACGCGCGGGTCCTGGTACGGCGTCGATCGGATGCCGCGGGTGACCATCAGGCGGATATGGCCGCCGTCGGTCATCGCATTGGCGTCGATGGTGGCGTGCAGGCGGCGGACCAGTTCGGCGCGCGGGATGCCGATATCGAGGGCGATGGCCTTTGCGCCTTCCCACAGCCGATCGAGATGGGCGCCCAGGAAGGCGATGCGGCCGCCCGAAACCCGCAGGCCCTCCCAGACGCCATCGCCGAGCATGAAGCCCGAATCGAATACCGAGACGGCAGCTTCGGCGCGCGGCACCAGCCGGCCGTTGATGTCGATCAACACCGCGGCGTTGCGCGGATCGGGGGTGAAATCATGGGTGCCCTGGGCCATTGTTACTCCCTCCCCGTGTCAGCCGATGAAGCGCCACGCCAGCGTTTGCCCGGCATCGAAGGGAACGACTTCGGTGCCGGCGGCAGCGATGCGCGTCGGCACCGTGACGGGCGCGCGTTCCAGCACGACATGGTCCGTGTTGCGCGGCAAGCCATAGAAATCCGGGCCGAATTCCGAAGCAAAGCCCTGCAGGCGATCAAGCGCTTCTTCTTCTTCGAACACCCGCGCATAGGCTTCGAGGGCGAATGGCGCGCAGAAGATGCCGGCGCAGCCGCAGCTGCTTTCCTTGTCGCCGATGGCATGCGGCGCCGAATCGGTGCCGAGGAAGAATTTCGGGTCGCCGCCGGTCGCGGCGCGGCGCAGTGCCAGCCGGTGCGCCTCGCGCTTGGCCACCGGCAGGCAATAGGCATGCGGGCGGATGCCGCCATCGAACATGGCGTTGCGGTTGAGGATCAGGTGGTGCGGCGTGATCGTCGCCGCGACATTGGCCGGCGCGCCGCGCACGAAATCGACGGCATCGGCAGTGGTGATATGTTCGAAAACGATTTTCAGGCCGGGGAAATCGCGCACCAGGCCGACCAGCACCTGATCGATGAACGCCGCTTCGCGATCGAAGATATCGACGCTATGGTCGGTGACTTCGCCGTGCAGCAGCAGCGGCAGGCCGATGCGTTCCATGGCGGCGAGCGCCGAGGCGATGTGGCGGACATCGGTGACGCCGGCGGCCGAATTGGTGGTGGCATGCGCCGGATAGAGCTTGGCGGCGGTGAACACGCCTTCGGCCGCGCCGCGCTCCAGTTCATCGGCGGCGATTCCGTCGTGCAGATAGGCGGTCATCAGCGGGGTGAAGTCCGACCCGGCACCGGCGGCGGCAACGATGCGGTCGCGATAGGCGCGTGCTGCCGCCACCGTTGTCACCGGCGGTTTCAGGTTCGGCATGACAATGGCGCGGGCGAACTGGCGGGCGGTAAAGCCGACGACATCGGCAAGCATGGCGCCATCGCGAAGGTGGACGTGCCAATCGTCGGGCCGGCGCAGCACAAGCCGATCGCCGGGCCGGGTGGCGGCGGCCACGGAAGCCGGGGGTGCAGTGTCGGGGCCGGCGTTTTGCGCGATGATCATCGCCCTTGCCTAGCCAAGCCCGGCGGCGCCGGCAATCTCGCTGCGCCGCGTGACCGGGTGGCTGCGTATCTGCTAGGCTCGGCAAAATCGCCAACCGCGGAAGGGACGATCATGCGCGCAATCGCGACCGCCACGCTGATGGCGGTGTTTCTCGCCGGCACCGCGGTTTCGGCCAGCGCGCTGCCGCTGGTGGTGCGCGCCGCGGGGCCGGCGGCGATGCATTATCGGCCGGGGCAGAAGCTCGATGCCGCCGCCGTCCTGGCGCTGAAGGCCGGCGACGAAGTGACGGTGCTTTCCGGCAGCGGCACACGGCGCTTCGTCGGGCCGGGTCGCTTTGCCCTGGCGACGCTGCCGATCGCCATCGATGACGGCTTCGCCGAATTGCTGACCCAGGCCGGCGGGCGCCGGCGGCCGCCGGCGATGGCCGCCGACAGTGCCGAGCCCTTGTTGCAACCGCCGGGAATCTGGCCGCTCGATGCCGGGCTCAGCGGCACGGTGTGCGCGATCGATCCAGCGGCGATTTCGCTGTGGCGCGCCGATCGGGCAGTGCCGGCGACGCTGACGGTGATGCGCCGCGGCGTGCCGACGCTGGTTGGCTTCGCCATGGGCGCGGCGATGGCGCTGCTGCCGGCCGATGTCGGGATCGTCGATGGCGATGTGCTGACCATCACCGGCCAGCCGCGACCGGCGACGCTGACGGTGCGGCTGCTGCCGCGGCCGGCGAACCTCGAAGCGCTCGGCGCAGCGCTGGTCGGTGCCGGGTGCCAGCCGCAGTTCGAACGCCTTGCTGCCGTCACGCTTCGCCCTGATACGCCGTGACCGGCCCGCCAGCATCGGAAATCGACCTGCCTGACCCTGCTCCCCCGAAGTTCGTCATTGTCGTGCCGGCGCGTGCAGCCTCGGTACGGTTTCCGATGAAGCCGCTGGCAATGTTGCGCGGCGCCGGCGGTGCGCCGAAACCGCTGGTGCAGCGCAGTTGGGAGGCGGCACGCGCCGTGCCCGGCGCGGCACGCGTTGTGGTGGCGACCGATGATGCCGGCATCGCGGCGGTGGTGGCAGGCTTCGGCGGCGAAGCGCTGCTGACGCCGGCGAGTTGCCGCAACGGCAGCGAGCGCTGCGCCGCGGTTCTCGATCGGATCGGCGGCGGCTGCGACCTGGTCGTCAATCTGCAAGGCGATGCGCCGCTTACGCCGCCCGAATTTGTCACCGGGCTGGTCGCGGCGGCGGGGCGGTTTCCGGTGCTGACGCCCGTCGTCCGTGCCGACGCCGATCTGCGTGCGCGGCTGCGCGGCGATGCGGCGTCGGGGCGGGTCGGCGGCACCACGGCGATCGCCGATGCCGCCGGCCGGGCGCTGTACTTTTCGAAGCACGTCCTGCCGCATGCGCCGGCGGCGGCCGACCCGGCGGTGCTGTTCCATGTCGGCGTCTATGCCTATGCGCCGGCGGTGCTCGCCGCCTATGCTGCGGCGCCGCCATCGGAGGCGGAGCTTTCGGAAGGCCTCGAACAGCTGCGGTTTCTCGACATGGGCGTGGGCGTAGGGCTGGTCGAAGTGGTGCCGCCGGCCGGCGAACTGTGGGAAGTCAACAATCCCGGCGATGTCGCGGCGGTCGAAACGATGCTGGTTCGGCGGGGGATTGCCTGAATGACTGGCGTTGAAGCCGGCAGTGGCGGCGCGTAAGGAGCGAATGTGGAGTTGCTCGGGGTGGAAATCGGGGCCGATCGGCCGCTTTTCGTCATTGCCGGGCCGTGCGTGATCGAATCCGAAGACATGGCGCTGCGAACGGCGACGATTCTTGCCGAAATCGCCCGGCGGCGCGGGCTTTTGCTGATTTACAAGAGCAGTTTCGACAAGGCCAACCGCACGTCCGGAACGGCGTTTCGCGGCCCCGGCATCGACGAGGGTTTGCGCATCCTCGAAAAAGTACGGGCCGCGACCGGCTTGCCGGTGCTGACCGATGTGCACGAAGTAGCGCAGGTCGCCGCCGTCGCATCGGTGGTCGACGTGCTGCAGATCCCGGCCTTTCTGGCGCGCCAGACCGACCTTGTGGAAGCAGCAGCGGCGAGCGGACGACCGGTAAACTACAAGAAAGCGCAGTTCATGGCGCCGGCGGAAATGGCGCCTCTGGTCGCCAAGGCCCGGGCTGCTGCGGCGGCGGCGGGGGTCGAGGCGCGGCTGATATTGTGCGAACGCGGCACCAGTTTCGGCTATAATGCGTTGGTCAGCGACATGCGCGGGCTGGAGATCATGGCCGAAACCGGCTGCCCGGTGGTATTCGATGCCACCCATTCGGTGCAGATGCCCGGGGCAAGGGGCAGCAGTTCCGGCGGGGAGCGGCGGTTCGTGCCGGCGCTGGCGCGTGCCGCAGTGGCGGTAGGGGTCGCCGGCGTGTTCATCGAAACCCATCCGGACCCCGAAAATGCGCTTTCGGACAGTGCAACGGCGTGGCCACTCGACGATTTCGAAGCACTGATCGCCCGGCTGCAGGCCTTCGATGCCGTCGCCAAGCGCCCTGGAGAGACGCATTGAACGTCGCCTGGGCTCCGGACGCTGCCGTCCAGCGGGCGATTCCGGCGACGAGCCGCGCCTTCTTGTTCCTGCAGGGGCTGCCGGGGCCGTTCTTTCGCCGCCTCGGCAGCGAACTGGCGGCGGCCGGCGCGCAGGTCCATCGCATCAATTTCAACGGCGGCGACGTCGCCGACTGGCCCGGCGGCATCGGCTTTCGCGGCCGCGCGCGCGACTGGCCGGCGGCGCTGGCTGCAACGATCGAGGATCGCGGCATCACCGATATCGTGCTGTTCGGGGACAATCGCCCGCTGCACCTCGCGGCGCGGCGGCTCGGCGTGGCGCGCGGCGTCACCGTCCATGTCTTCGAGGAAGGCTATCTGCGTCCGGATTTCGTCACGCTGGAGGCCGGCGGCGTCAACGGCCATTCGCCGCAACCGCGTGATCTCGCCAGCATCCGCGCCGCCGCTGCACTGCTGCCGCCGGTGCCCGAATATGCACCGATTGCCGGCAATTTTCCGCGCCGGGCGCGCGAATCGGTTCGCTACTATGCGGCTGCTCTGGCGCTGCGGCCGCTGTTCCCGCACGCCACCGGCCATCGCCCGGTGGGGCCGCTGCGCGAAGGCATCGGCTGGCTGCGCCGGCTGTCGCGGCGGCGCGGCGAGGCCGAGCGGACAGCGGCCGGGCTGGCGCGCCTGACTGGTCAGCGCTATTTCGTGCTGCCGCTGCAGCTCGACAGCGACAGCCAGTTGCACGTCCATTCGCGGTTCGGCGGCATGGCTCCGGCGCTTGCCGAAGTCATCGCCAGTTTCGCCGCCATGGCGCCGGCCGACACGCTGCTGCTGGTCAAGCAGCATCCGCTCGACCCCGGCCTGACCGACTGGCGCCGGCTGGCGTCCGAAATTGCAGCGAAAGCCGGGGTGGCGGACCGGGTCGTTTTCATCGAAGGCGGTGAAATCGGCAGCATCGTCGCTGGCGCCGGCGGAGTCGTGACGGTCAATTCGACGACCGGGACGCTGGCGCTCGCCGCCGGCGTGCCGGTGAAGGTGCTCGGCCGCGCCGTCTATGACGTTCCCGGGCTGACGGCGACCCTGCCGCTCGGCGAATTCTGGGCGGTGCCGGGCGTTGTCGATGCTCAATCCTACGCAGCGCTGCGCCGGCTGCTGGTGCATCGCAGCCTTGTCCATGGCGGTTTCCACAGCGATGCCGGGCTGGCGCTGCTCGTCGCCGGCGCGCGCGACCGGCTGCTCGGGGTCATGCCATGACCGTGCCGGCACCGCGCCTTGCCGCCGGCCGGCGGCCTGCGACGCAGCCGGCGCCGATCCTGTTCGACCTGTCGCGGTTGATCGCCCGGGCTCGCCATCCGACGCCGACCGGGATCGACCGGGTCGACCTCGCCTATGCCGAGGCCCTGCTGGGGGCGCAGCGCCAGGTGGCCTTCACGGGGCGGCTGCCCGGCCTCGGCCAGTTCGGTTTCGGCCGCGGCCCGGTCGCGCGCTTTGTCGCGGCGACGGCAGCGCGCTGGGCCGATCCCGATCCCGGCGGCGCGCCGCTGGTGCATCTGCTGCCCGGGCTGCGCCGCACCGCCGTGATGCCGGCGGGCAGCATCCGCCTGATCGTCGCGCACCAGCTGCTCGATCGCGGCGACGTGCTGCACCGGCAGCTGCTGCGCCAGCAGACTCGGCTGGTGGCGTTCCTGCACGATGCGATTCCGGCTGAATATCCCGAATATGCCCGGCCCGGGGGCGATGCCCGCCACCGCCGCCGGCTGGCCACCGCTGCCGAATTCGCTGCCGGCATCATCGTCAATTCGGCAGCAACAGCGGCATCGCTGCAGGCGTTCCTGGGGCCGGCGCCGCCGCCGCTGATGGTGGCGCCGCTGGGGCTGACGCCGCGTGGCCGGGTGCAGGCGGCAGCGTCGATCCGGCCGTATTTCCTGATGCTCGGCACCATCGAACCGCGCAAGAACCACCGCCTGCTTCTCGATGTCTGGCGCCGTCTTGCCGATGGCATGCAGCCGGCGCAGGTGCCGCGGCTGGTCATTGCCGGACGCCGCGGTTGGGAAAATCGCGAGGTTTTCGAACGGCTCGATCGCTGCCCGGTGGTGGCGGCGCATGTCGAGGAAGTCGGCCGGGTGCCCGATGCAGCGCTGCCGGCGCTGATCGCCGGTGCGCGCGCCGTGCTGATGCCCAGCTTTGCCGAAGGCTTCGGGCTGCCCGTTGCCGAAGCGCTGGCGCTCGGGGTGCCGGTGATTGCTTCCGATCTGCCGGCGCACCGCGAAGTCGGCGGCGGTGTTCCCGATTATCTCGATCCGCTCGACGGGCCGGGCTGGCTGGCGGCCATCCTCGATCATTCGCGACCGGGCAGCGCTCGCCGCCGCGCTCAGTTGCAGCGCTTGCCGGAATGGCAGGCACCCGACTGGCCGGAGCATTTCGAACGAGTCTTCGCCTTTCTGGACGGGCTGTGATGGTGGGGTCTGCACGATGACCGTCGCACGCGGTGCCGCGGTGCAGGCGAATGTCATCGGCGCGCTGATCCTGCGCGAACTGCACACCCGCTTCGGGCGCGACAATATCGGCTATCTGTGGATCTTCGCCGAACCGATGCTGCTGGCGATCGCCGTGGCGGTGCTCCACGCCGGCGAACATCTTCGCTACCTCGGCGGCTTGCGGCCGGTGCCGTTCGCGCTTGTCGGCTATGGGCTTTTCATCGCCTTCCGGTCGATCCTCACCCGCGCCGAAACCCTGATCGAGGCCAACCGGCCGCTGCTGTTCCATCGCCAGGTGACGCTTTTCGACATGCTGGCGGCGCGCGCGCTGCTGGAGGCGGCGAGTACCGTCGCCGTCCTGGGCGTGCTGCTGACGCTGGCGACGCTGCTTGGCTATGCCGATCCGCCGGCGCGGCCGGGCGTGTTGCTGGCGGCGATGGCGCTGATGCTGTGGCTCAGCTTTGCGCTGTCGATGCTGGTGGCGGCGGCGGCGCAGCGCAGCGCCGTGTTTGCGCGGCTGCTGCATCCGTTTCTCTACCTTCTGCTGCCGCTGTCGGGGGCCTTTTACGTGCTCGCCTGGCTGCCGGGGGCGGCGCGGGACATTCTGGCGCCGGTGCCGCTGGTGCAGATTTTCGAACTGGCCCGGCGCGGGATGTTCGAGGCCTATGACGCCCGCCATGTCGATCCGGCGTGGATCATCGGCTGGTGCCTCGGCTTGACCCTGGCGGGGATGCTGGCACTGAAGGCCGTCCGCCGCCACATCGAGATTGCCTGATGGATCACGTCCGCCTGCCGATCCCCGATCCGGGCTCCGATTCCGACGCTGCGGATGGGGGTGCCGTGGCCGTTCCGCCGGCAGCCCGGCCGGCCGCGCCGCGGGCGTCGGCGGCGCCTGCCGTGGTCGCGGCGCCGGCGCGGTTCGCGCAGTTGCGGCCGCACTGGTCGTTCCTGGCCTTTGTCGTCATCCCCGGCGTGCTGGCGGCACTGTATTTCCTCGCCATTGCTGCCGACCAGTATGAATCCGAAAGCGTTTTCGTGGTGCGCGGCATCGATGCACCGCGGTCGCAATCCAGCCTGACCGAATTGCTCGGCGCCGGCCTGCCCGGCAGCGGCAGCGGCGCCGCCGAAACCCGCAGTGTCGGCGAATATCTGCTCAGCCACGATGCCATCCGGGCGCTGGCCGCCAATGGCATCGATCTTGTCGCCATCTTCCGCCGCCCCGAAGCCGATGCGCTGTCGCGGCTGTGGTTCGAACGGCCGCGCGCCGAGACGCTGCTGCGCCATTATCGCGGCCAGGTCGGCCTCGCCTATGATCCCGATGACGGGATGACGCGGCTGACGGTGCGCGCCTATCGCCCCGACGATGCGCTGGCGATTGCCCGGGCGCTGCTGAAACTGGGCGAAGCGCGGGTCAACAGCTTCAACGATCGGGCGCTGCGCACCGTTACGGCCGCATCGGGGCGCGATGTCGCTTCGGCCGAAGCCGAACTGGCCGATATCCAGCGCCGGTTGACCCGGTTTCGGGAACGCCGCGGCGATATCGATCCGCGCCGCAACGCCGCCGGCACCCAGGAACTGGTCGGCGACCTGGAAGGGCAGCTTGCCGCAGCACGCGCCCAGGCCGCGGCGATGCGGCGCGTGCTCAGCCCCGGCAGCCCGCAACTGGTGGCGATCGAAGCGCGCATCGCCGGCCTGCAGGGCCAGGTCGGCGCGCAATCGGCGCGGCTGACCGGGCAAGGCAGCGGTCGGGGCGGGGCACTGGCGCCGCGGCTCGCCGATTTCGAGGAACTGATGCTGCGCCAGGGCTTTGCCGCCAAACGCTATGAATCGGCGCGCGCCGCGCAAGAGGCGGCACGGCTGCAGGCAATCCGCCAGCAATTGTTCGTGGTGCCGGTGGTGGAGCCCAATCTTCCCGAAAAATCGCTCCACCCGCGACGGTGGACCAGCCTTGCGGTGATCCTCGCCGGGCTGGTGGTGGCATGGGCGATCGGCTGGCTGCTGGTGGCGGGTTTCCGCGAACACGCGGATTGAGCACTGAACTGGAGCAAATGGAAGAGAGCCTCCGGCGGCTGGGGCCGTAGGCCCCGGACCCCATTTTGTCGGTTGCGGCTTTGACCGCACGGCTTGTTTTGGCGAGGTAAATCGAAATGGGGTCCGGGGCCCAAGGCCCCAGCCGCCGGAGGCCCTTTTTTCTTCTGGTTTCCAGCGCAATGAATCTCACGCCGCCATCGCTGCAGCGTGGACGGCAAGCGCCGTCGGCAGATCGTCGTGGAAGGTCAGGCGGCCATCGATCAGCGTCGCGGCGCGCTCGCAATAGAGCGCCAGCACGCCGGGGTCGTGGCTGACCATCACCAGCGTGCCGTGCGCGCGGCGGGAAAGCAGGGCATCGTGGCAGCGTTGCTGGAAGCGCGCGTCGCCGGCGGCGATGATTTCATCGACCAGATAGCAGTCGAAATCGACGGCGAGGCTGACGGCGAAGGCCAGTCGCGCCATCATCCCGGCCGAATAGGTGCGCACCGGCATCTTGAGATAGACGCCGAGTTCGGCGAAATCATCGACGAAGGCGAGGGTTTCGGCGATATCGCGGCCGTAGATTCGAGCGACGAAACGGGCATTGTCGGCACCCGACAGCGACGACTGGAAGGCACTGCCATGGCCCAGCGGCCAGGACACCGACATCTTGCGCTCGATACTGCCGGTGGTGGGGGTCTCGACCCCGGCGATCAGGCGCAGCAGGGTCGATTTGCCGGCACCATTGGCGCCGCAGATCGCCAGCGCATTGCCCGGTTCGAGGGTGAAACTGGCGTCATCGAGCACGCGGCGCAGGCCGCTGCGGGTGCGATAGACCTTGCCGACGCCGGAAAAGCGGATCATCGCCGCAGCCAGCGGCGCGGAAAGGCGAAAACACACGACATGACGCCGCCCTATCCGCAGCGCTGGCCACCGGCAACCCCGTGACCGCAACCCTGGCCCGGGTCCTGATCGATGCGCGCTGGGCCGGGCGCGGCGATGGCAGCGGCATTGCCGGCTATGGCGACATGCTGGGGGCGGCACTGGCGCTGGCCGGCGCCGGGCCGGAGCGACTGGTCGATGGCGGGCCGGCGGCGTGGCGGCCGGCGTTGCTTCGCGTTGCTGCCGGGCTGCCGGTGCGGCGGGCAAGGCACAACGACGGCGGCTGGCAGGCCGATGACGTGTTTCGGTCGGCGCGCGAGGGCTTTGTCCTGACCGGGCGGTTGCAGTCGCTGGCCATTCCGGGCGGGCCGGGCATCGCGCACTGGACGCACCCGCTGCCGCTGCGGCTGCGCGGCGCCATCAATATCTGGACGATCCATGATGCGATTCCGCTGACCAGCCCGGCGCTCACCGCGATGCGGCCCGGCCGCCATGCCCGGCTGTTGCGAGCGATTGCGGCGCGGGCCGATCACCTTGTCACCGTTTCCGACCATGCCCGCGGCGAACTGATTGCGGCGCTGGGGCTCGATCCGGGGCGGATCACCACGGTGATGCCGGCGGGCGCGCTGGCAGCGGCGGCAGCGGCGCGGGACCCCGACTGGCCGCAGGCAAGCTACTGGATCGCGCTGGGCCGTCGCGACCGGCGCAAGAACCTGCCGCGTCTGCTGGATGCACTGCGCGCCAGCGGCAGCCGGCGGCCGCTGCTGATCGTCGGTCCTGCGGGCGACGAGGCTGCCGATCTGGCCGGGCCGGGCGTCACCATCACCGGCTGGCTACCGCCGGAACGGGTCGCGGCGCTGCTCGTGGGCGCGCGCGGCTTGCTGATGCCCAGCCTCGCCGAAGGCTTCGGCCTGCCGATCGTCGAGGCGATGGCGGCGGGCGTGCCGGTGCTGACAAGTGCCGGCGGCGCCACCGAGGAAGTCGCCGGCGGTGCCGCGCTGCTGGTCGATCCGAGCAATGTCCGTGCCATCGCTGCCGGCATTTCGGCGCTCGAATCGGACGAAATCGCGCGAAAATTGGCCACTGCAGGGCGATTGCGCGCGCGCGAGTTCACACTTTCGGCTTATGCGGAGCGGCTGGCGACCCTTTATCGGGCGCTGCCCGGCACGCCGCCGGCCCGCTGACGAGGACCGATGGTGCAATCGACACCCAAGCAACGCATCATGATCGATGGTTTCAACCTGGCGTTGCCGCGCGGCACCGGGGTTTCGACCTATGGTTTCAGCCTTGCCGCCAATCTGCGCGACATGGGGCATGACGTCGAAGGGCTGTATGGCGTGCGCATGGGCTTCACCCCCAAATTGCGCGAGATCATGTTCTTCGAAAGCCTCGGCAGCCAGCACGAGACGCGGACGCCCGGGCTGCTGTCCTGGGCGTGGACCAAGGAAGTTTCGGCGCTGGCACTGTCGCCGCGGGCAAAGCCGGTGCCGCGCACGGGGCGCGTCGAAACCGCTGCCTTCGCGCATCGCCTGCCTGCGTTCGACCGGCTGTTGTCGATTCCCGATGTCTTCGATCGCGGTGCCCGGCATTTCCGCCGGTTCCGGCGCTTTTTGACGGTGCGGGTGCCCAACCCCCCGGCAATCATGCACTGGACCTACCCCGTGCCGGTGCGGCTGGCCGGGGCACGCAACATCTACACGCTGCACGATCTGGTGCCGCTGCGGTTGCCCTATGCGACGCTGGACAACAAGCGCGCCTATTGGCGGCTGATCCGTGAAGTGGCGCGCACCGCCGATCATGTCGTCACCGTTTCGGAAGCCAGCAAGAACGACATCAACGCGCTGTTCAAGGTGCCGCCCGAGCGGCTGACCAATACCTACCAGTCGGTGCGGGTGCCGGCCTATCTGCGCGACCTGGGCGTCGACGAGGTTGAGGCCGGCATCCGCGGCGTCTTCAACCTGCCCTACCAGGGCTATTTCCTGTTTTTTGGCGCCGTCGAGCCCAAGAAGAACGTCGGCCGGCTGATCGAGGCCTATCTGTCACTGTCGACGGACACGCATCTCGTCATCGCCGGGACCAAGGCGTGGCATGCCGAGGAGGAGCTGCGCCTGCTCGAACGCGACGAGACGCAGCCGCTGCGGGCGGCCTTCCGCCGGGTGCGGCGGGTCGGCTATCTGCCGCGATCGTTGCTGATGCGGCTTGCTCGCGGCGCGCGGGCGGTTACCTTCCCGTCGCTTTACGAAGGGTTCGGGTTGCCGGTGCTGGAGGCGATGCAATTGGGGGTGCCGGTGCTGACCAGCCGCGGCAGTTCGCTGACCGAAGTCGCCGGCGACGCTGCCGTGCTGGTCGACCCCTATGATGTGCGCGACATCGCCAACGGCCTGCGCGCGCTCGATACCGATGCGGCGTTGCGCGCCCGGCTGTCGGCGGCGGGCCCGGTGCAGGCGGCGCGCTATTCGGATGCGGCCTATCAGGCGCGGTTGGCGGGCGTTTATGAAAGCGTTCTGGGGATGAAACGGCGATGATGCGGGTGGCCGGAACCACCGTGCTGCTGGCACTTGCCGGTTGCGCCGGGCTGCCGTCGGGGGGGCCGACCATGGGCCAGGTGCTGCGCCCGGCCGCCGAAACGCTCGGCGCGCCGATCCGGGTGGTGGCGGTGGAGGGGCTGGCGCTGGCGCCGCTGCCAGCTGTCGATGTTGCCGCCGAACCATTGGGCATCGGCGATGCCGCAGAACTCGATGGCGCCATTGCCGCCGGCGATGTCGTCGCCATCACCATCTTCGAAGTCGGCGTGTCGCTGTTCGGCGGCAATACCCCGGCGGCGGCCGGTGCCGTCGCTGCGATGCCTGCCGCTGCCGGCCAGGCACTGCCGCCGCGCGCTGTCGGCCGCGACGGCATGGTGTCGGTGCCCTATGCCGGGCAGATCGCGGTTGCCGGCCGTACCCCGCGCGAGGTCGAAGCAGCGATCGAAGCGCGGTTGCGCGGCCGCAGCCAGGCAGCGCAGGCGGTGGTCTCGGTCACGCCCGGCCCGGCGCGCGCCATCGTGGTTTCGGGCGATGTCCGCCAGCCGGGGCGGCAGCCGGTCAGCCTGGTCGGCGAGCGCCTTACCGATGCCATCGCTGCTGCCGGCGGCCCGGCGCAGCGCAGCGCCGATACGCTAATGCGGCTGACGCGCGCCGGCGTCACCGCCAGCCGCCGGCTCGACCGGCTGGGTGTCGGCAGCGCCGCCGATGTGCGGCTGGCACCCGGTGACCGGATCGAACTGGTGCGTG